>NZ_OX636706.1:0-300000 GCF_951793255.1 Desulfovibrio piger | reverse complement strand
GTTCTAGCCGCAGCGGGAGAAGCCGCAGGCGGGGCAGATCAGGCAGCCTTCCTGGAAGACTAGGGGCTCGTCGCATTCGGGGCAGCGGTGTTCCTCGATGTCGGCCACACCGGAGCCCAGATGCTCGTCCTTGAGGTAGCGGCGTTCCAGCACCCAGGCGATGGCGTCCGGGATGGAGAGCAGCAGGCCCTTGCCGCGGAACACGGGATGTTCGCCGCCGATGCCCTTGATCTGGGCCACGATGTCGCGCACCTCCACGCCGGAACGCAGGGCCAGGGACACCAGACGCCCGATGGCTTCGGCCTTGGCCGTGATGGAACGGCCGGACTTGCCGATGGTGGCGAAGACCTCGAAGGGCTTGCCGTCGATCTCGTTGACGGTCAGGTACATGGCGCCCAGACCGGTCTGGATCTTCTGGGTGAAGCCCTGCACCACTTCGGGACGCTTGCGCACCACGCCCAGACGGGGCTTTTCCGCAGGCGCGGGGGCTTCGCCGTCCATCTTCTTCTGGCCTTCGCCGGTGGCCAGCACCTGCAGGCTCTTGCAGCCGTCACGGTACACGGTGACGCCCTTGCAGCCTTCCTTGTAGGCCAGCCAGTAGATGTCGTGGATGTCCTGTTCGGTGGCGCTGTGGGGCAGGTTCACGGTCTTGGACACGGCATTGTCCGTATGGCGCTGGAAAGCGGCCTGCATGCGCAGGTGCCAGACGGGATCGATGTCCATGGCCGTGACGAAGACCTTGCGCATGGCGGCGGGCAGGGCATCCAGGGACTGGATGGAGCCTTTTTCCACCACCTGCTCCATGAGTTCGGGCGTGCCCAGACCGGCTTCCTTGAGGGCGGCCTCGAAATAGGGGTTCACTTCCACCAGGCGTTCGCCGTCCAGGATGTTGCGGGTGAAGCAAAGGGCGAACAGGGGTTCCACGCCCGAGGAGCAGCCGCCGATGATGGACAGGGTGCCCGTGGGCGCGATGGTGGTGACGGTGGCATTGCGGTAGGGGCCTTCGCCGCGCTGGGGGAAGACGGATTCCGCATAGGCCGGGAAGGGCCCGCGCTCTTCGGCCAGACGGGCCGAGGCGGCGTGGCCTTCGGCATTGATGAAGCCCATGATGCGCTCGGCCAGGGCGATGCCCGCCTCGGAATCATAGGGGATGCCCAGCTGGAAGAGCAGGTCGGCAAAGCCCATGACGCCCAGGCCGATCTTGCGGTTGCGGCGCACGGTCTCGTCGATGCGTTCCAGCGGGAAGCGCGAGGCGTCGATGACGTTGTCCAGGAAGCGCACGGCCAGATGCACCACCTGCTTCAGGCCGTCCCAGTCGATACCGGCCGCGGCGGGATCTTCGTCATGCTCGTGGCCGGGCACGAAGAAGCAGGCCAGATTGATGGAGCCCAGGTTGCAGGCCTCGTAGGGCAGCAGGGGCTGTTCGCCGCAGGGGTTGGTGGATTCGATCTCGCCCTGGGCGGGCGTGGGGTTGTCACGGTTGATGCGGTCCAGGAAGACGATGCCGGGGTCGCCCGTCTGCCAGGCGCGGCAGACCAGCAGGTCGAAGATCTCGCGGGCGCGCAGGCTGCCGGTGACCTTGCCGGTGTGGGGATCGGTCAGCTCGTAGTTCTCGTCGCGCTCCACGGCCTGCATGAAGGCTTCGGTCAGACCCACGGAAAGGTTGAAGTTGTTGAATTCCCCTTCCTTTTCCTTGGCCCGGATGAATTCCACGATGTCGGGATGGTCCACGCGCAGGATGCCCATGTTGGCGCCGCGCCGGGTACCGCCCTGCTTGATCTGTTCCGTGGCGGTGTTGAAGATGCGCAGGAAGGAGACCGGGCCGGAAGCCACGCCGCCGGTGGAGCCCACGCGGCTGGCCTTGGGGCGCAGGCGGGAGAAGGAGAAGCCCGTGCCGCCGCCGGACTTGTGGATCATGGCGGCGAACTTGACGGCATCGAAGATCTCTTCGATGGAGTCGCCCACCGGCAGGACGAAGCAGGCGGAGAGCTGGCCCAGCTCGCTGGCGGCGTTCATCAGGGTGGGGGAGTTGGGCAGGAAGCGCCAGCTGGTCATCAGGTCGTAGAACTGGCGGGCCAGGTCGTCGGCAGTGAAGGGGGAACGCTCGTATTTGGCTTCTTCAGCGGCGATGGCACTGGCCACACGCCAGAAGAGGTCACGGGGCGTCTCGGTGCTGCCATCTGCTTTTTTGTGCAGATAGCGTTTCTGCAGCACCACTTCCGTGTTGGGCTTGAGCTGCGGCTCGGGCAGATCGTGAGGCATGGGAGGGATCATGGCAGACCTTTGGGTAAAAAGAAAAGCGGCTGGCCTCCCGCTGGGGGAAAGTCGGCACGCTGGATCGATCGGCTTCACAGGCCGGGCGGTCTGGAACCGCGCGGCGAAAGCCCTTTATACGCATTCCCCTGGGGAAAATAAAGGGCCTCTTCCAGTGGAGAAGAAAAGCCCGCTTTGATCTTATTCAATAAAATCAGGATGTTTTTTGAAGAAAACGGCTCTTGTCACCGGCGGAGGGCCCACGGGGGAAAAATCCCCGCAGGGCCTTGACCTGCAAAGAAAAAGGCGGGGAAAGAAAAATTTTTCCGGGCCCGGAAAAAGATTTTTGTCACAGAGCGCCGGAAAAGCCGCTCCGGCAGAGCCTGCCGGGCTTGCCCGCAGGTGCCGTGCTGCTGCCGGTGGCGGGATCGGACGCCGGACAAAACGAAGGGGAAGGGGCGTGGGACCCCTTCCCCATATCTTTTATTTCATGGGCATCCGCCAGATCACAGGCAGCTGCGGCGCGGCCGCTGCCGGTCAGACGGAACGCCCGTGCGGCAGGCTTGCGGACATGTGTATGAAAACACGTTTGCCCGTTGCGGGCCCTTCGCAGGAAGGGTGGCTAGTCCTCCCCGCGGCCACGGCCTCGCCTGGGGGCATCGCCGTGACGCCTGTCGCCGGAGCGCCGGTCAGAGCGCTGATCAGGGCGGCGGCCATCGGGCCTGCGGTCGTTCCGGGGGAAGGTACGGGGATCGTCGTTCCTGTCAGGACGGCGGTCGTCTTCATACCGTCCGGGACGCCGGTCCTGAGGATGGGCCGGTCGTTCCGGGGCCCCGCGCCGGTCGTCACGGCGGGGCTGGCGGTCGTTGCCGTTGCGGCGGTCGCGGAAGGCGCCGTCGGCAGTGTCGCGTTCGTCGGAGCGCCTGCCGAAGCGCTTGTCCCCGTATCTGTCCTCCTGCCGGTCACGGAAGTTCCGGCGCGGTTCTTCGGAGCCCGCGAAACGTCCCGGGCCGCGGCTGCCGCCGGGGACGGCGGGCAGGGCCAGCAGCAGGGCGCCGCTCTTGCGGTCACGGCGGGGCGTGCCGGGCCGTTCGTCCGCCTGGGCCCGGGCCGTGAGCTGCGCGCCCGAGGGCAGGGCGGCGGCATCGGGCACCACGGCCAGACCGGCGGCACAGCAGGCATAACGGGCCTGGCCGCGTAGGCCGGGCACTACGAAGGGCGAGGAGAGCACACGCACGGGCCGGGACTGGCGCAGCATGGCCGCAGCTTCGCGGCTGTTGTCCGGGGCGTCGTCATCAAGGTCGTCCAGATCGTCGAACAGGCTTTCCCCGGCGGCCGGGTCGGCCCGCAGCAGCAGGGGGGCCAGACTCAGGGCGCTTTTGGCCAGGCCGGCGGCGGAGGACAGCTCCTGCAGCCATTGCGGCGCACCTTCGCAGTCGAAAGTGAAGTGGCACCAGCCGCGTCCGGCATGGGCGTGGGCCAGCGGGCAGGGGGCCCGGTGCGTGCAGGGGGCCAGGGACATCAGGTCACGCTCCAGCGCGGCATCCCGCAGGCGGCTGATGGTCTTGCCGCCCAGACGGGTGCCGGGCTCCACGAAGAGGGCCGCGGGCAGCAGGGCCTCGTCGGCGCTGCCGGTCTCGTCCTCGTTCAGGGGCGCGGGCCAGCACAGGGGCTCCAGCTCGTCCAGAAGGTTCTCCAGACGGCGCACGCCGCCGGAGCCTTCCTCGTCCTCGTCGTCTTCGCGGTTCATCTGGCGGCTCTCGGCGCTCAGTTCGTTGAGCACGTTGGCCGCCGTGAGCAGCCAGGGGCGCAGATGGCGTTCCTGACGCTCCAGCGTATCGGCCAGTTTGCGTTCCAGGCGCGGCATGTGCTCCAGCGAGCCCCGTTCCACTCGTACCTGCCAGACGGGCTGGCCCAGGATGTCGCCCCAGGCGGCCATGACGTCGCGGCCCAGTTCCATGGGCTGCACGGCATTGTCCACGGCCAGCACCTGGATGGGCAGGGCGCGCCATTCGGGACGGGCCAGCCACAGGGCCAGCGGCACGCTCAGGGGGCCGGAACCGCCGTCCAGCAGCAGGGGCGTCTGGCCTTTTTCCAGCCAGAGGCGGGGATCGGGCAGGGGCAGGGAACGGAACAGGCGCGCCAGACGCAGCACGTTCCAGGGCAGGAAATAATACAGATAGGCGCTGGTGCTGGCCGGGGAACTCCAGTAGGGCCGGTAGAGGCCGGAGCGTTCGCAGGTCAGCAGACGGGAAAGGGCCTCGATGTCCGCAGGCAGGTTGCGGTAATGGGCGCTGCGCAGCGGGCGCACCGTACGCAGGGCCTGGCCCAGGGCATCCAGTTCCCGCCGGACCACGTCGGGCAGGGCGGGCAGGAGCTCGGACTCCATCTGCCACGGGGACGGACGGGCGTCACGGGGCGCGCGGGCCTCCCGCTGGCCGGGGCGGCTCCAGCCGGAGAACTCTTCCTGACGCCGTGAGGGGCGTTCGGCCTGCTCACCGGTAAAGGAGGAGTACTGGCTGCGCGGTGTTTCGGAACGGCGGCCACGCTCGCGGTCGTTACGGGATTCTTCATGGAAAGAACGGCGCTCCGTCGCGCGGCCTGCGGGGCGCTGACCGCGGGGGGCCGGAGCTTCGCCGTATTTTTTCTGTCGGGTATCGGACATTTATACTCCAAAGCGCATATGGCGCAGGTAATCGGCATGGAAGCCGGGATCTTCAGCAACAGGGACGAGCGTGGCCGCGGCGCACCAGCGTGCCAGTGCGGGCAGGCGCCAGGGCTCGGCGGCCAGCAGGGCGGCGCCATCCAGCGAGCTGTTGCCCACGGCACGCACACGCCGTCCCATGCCGGAGGGCAAAAAGCCCAGCTCTTCCAGACAGGCGGGCGGGCAATGTTCGCCCAGGGCACCGGCCAGGGCCAGACAGGCCACATCGGCGGCGGCCAGCCCCGCGGCCCGCAGCAGGGCCTCCAGAGCCTGGGAGAAGGCGGCCTTGACCTTGAGCAGTTCCTCCACGTCGGCGGCGGCCAGCCATTGCCCGTACGGCAGGGGCAGGCGCAGCCCCGTCCGGGCCTGTTGGGGCGGCGGGGCCACACGCCGGGCCAGCGGCGAGGCGGGCGTGCGGAAATGCCCGTCCGCATCCAGACAGCCCAGGCGCAGCAGCAGGGCCAGCAGGGAAAGATAGCCCGTGGCGCTGATGCCCTGCACATCGGCCCCGGCCGCCAGAGGGCCGTCCACGCTGTGGCAGGCCAGTCCCAGCGGCGAGACCTCGAAACGGGTGATGCTCCCCGGCCCGGCCATGCGGCCGCACTGGGGCCCGATGCCTTCCAGGGCCGGGCCCAGCGGGACGCTGGCAAGCCACAGACGGCCCCGGGCGTCCACGAGGGCCAGCTCGCCGTTGGTGCCCAGGTCGGCCAGCAGCAGCGGGCGCGGCAGGCCGTCGGCCAGCAAACGGAGCAGCCCGGCGCTGATGTCGCCGCCTACGAAGGGCGCGGGCAGGGGCGGGATCAGCAGCGGCGGCAGCCCTTCCACGGTCAGGCCGCAGCCGCCCGCATGGCTGCGCCGGTAGGGCGCGGCGCACAGGCCGCTGATGTCCCTGTCCAGAAAAATGTCGGTCATGGCCGTATTGGCCGCCAGTACCAGCCGCTCCACAGGGATGCCGGGCAGGGAGGCCGTCTGCTGCCGCAGCAGGGCCGCCAGATGGTCACGTACCAGCCGGGCGAGCCGGGCCCGGCCTTCGGGCGCACTGGCCACGGCCAGACGGGACATGATGTCCGCGCCTGCCCCGGCCTGCGGGTTGAGGTCGTGCCCTTCGGCCACCACGGACACCGGCAGGGGCGGACGGCAGAGCAGGGAAAAATCATCAGGGGCCGGTTCTTCCCAGGCATCGGGGACGGCGATCAGGCGCCAGTACAGGGATGTGGTGCCCAGGTCCACGGCCAGGGCCAGATGCTCCTGTTTCGGGAGGGAGGGCGCGGCCGTGGTCATGACCGTCATTTTTTCCGGTGCGGGCACATCGAGATGCAGCTCCGGGCCCATGGCGTCAGTTATCTGACGACGGCAGGCCAGACGCCAGCCCCGGGCCAGCAGGTCGGGGCCCAGGATCTCCTCTTCTTCCGGCAGGGGATCGGGCGCCACGGACAGGTCATGGAAGCGGACCCGGCAGCGGCCGCAACGGCCCAGACCGGAACAAAGGGGTACGGGCGCCGCCAGCCCGCCCAGCCAGACGGCCCGGGCCAGGTCGTCGCCGGGGGCCGCATGGCCGCAGCGCGGGGGCGCGGCAGGGACTTCATCCTGCCCGGCGCTCGTGCGGGGCAGTTCATGGACACAAAGTTTCATGCCGCCACACTGCCTCAAGGCGCCGGGCAAGGCAAGCCTCGGAGGCCCGGGCGTTTGGCCTCGTTCTTGCATTCTTTGTCGCAAACTACGGGAAATCGACAGTCATGAGCAGCATACTTTCACAGGAAGAGATCGCCGCCCTGTTGCACGGCCTGCCTGCCGCCGGAGGGAATGACGCTCCGCCGGCCGGAGCGGCCGCCCCTGCGGACGACGAAGCCCGGCTGGATGCCCTGGCCGCGCGCTGCGCCCGCCTGTGCGCCGCCAGCATGGAGGAGCAGCGGGGGCGCCTGCTGGAGCTGACGCCGCTGCCTGTGCGCCGCCGTCCCTTCGGCAGCGTGGCGGACAGCATACGCGAGGCTTCCTGTTGCTGTGCCGTGGAGCTGGAGGGCCTGAAAGAGCCCGCGCTGCTCGTGCTGGACAGAGCCTTCGTCTTCAGCCTGCTGGAAGAATTTTTCGGCGCGGGGGGCTTCGAGCGCCCCGACCGGCGTCCCCTGACCGCGCTGGAGACCATGCTGGCCCGCAAGTTCGCGGACCGCTTCCTGGCCGCCTTCGATCTGGCCAGCAAACCGTCGTCCTGGCATCCCCGCTGCGGCCACAGCTCCTCCCTGCCGCGTCTGGCCGTCTTGACCCCCGATGAGCAGCCGGTCTGGCATCTGGCCTTCCGCAGCCTGCTGGGCGGCCGTGCCGGGGCCCTGTGTCTGTGCCTGCCCGAGGATTTCAGCACCCATCTTGCCGTACGCTCGGCCTTGCCCGGTCCCGGCCGGGAAAAAAATATCCCGGACGCGGCAGGCGCATCCGGGATCATCTAGCAGGGATATCTTCGGGTCGGGCTAACAGCCGCGTATCCAGTAGGTCTCGAAACCGTCTTCCAGCCAGCCGTCTTCCAGATGACGGAAATCCGCCTTGCGCAGCAGCTCGCGGTATTCGTCGCGGGTACGGCGCCAGCCCCAGAACTGCTGGCGGCGGATGCCCAGGAAGTGCAGGAAGCCGCGGATGACGATCTTGAGGGCGTTGACGAAACTGCCGATGAAGCTGTCTTCCTGCAGCAGCGAGGCCGAAAGGCAGATGAGCTGGCCGCCGGGCACGAGCTGTGCCCGCAGTTCGCCCAGCAGGTGCTGGAGCTCGCGGGTGGGGATGCTGTAGTCCACGGCCGAAAGATAGATGACGTCATAAAAGACGTCCGGCGGCAGGCAGGCCGGGGGCATGCCGATATACATGCGCTCGTTGGGCACATGACGGCGCAGCCAGCGCATGCTGACGGTGCTGGGCTCGTTGACGTGCAGCTCCAGCTCGTCGGCCGACATCTCCTCCACCAGACAATGTTCCATATAGCCTACGCCGCTGCCGATGGAGAGCACACGCAGCGGGCCGGAACCTTCAGGACGCAGGGCGGCCTGTTCGCGCAGGCGGGCGGCCAGCCACTGGGCGTCCTTGCGCTTGTTCTGCCGCCAGAGGGCGGGCAGATCGTCCCAGTCCTTGAAGCGCCGGAACAGCTCTTCATAGAAGGTGGCGTAAAACTTGGGTTCCGCCAGATGGAAAAAAGAAATGTGCGAGAATGACGTAAACGGGATTCCCTGCCAGCTTTCCTGATAAAAACGCCGCACATTTTCCTCCATAAAAGACAAAAGAGGGGGCGGGCCCGGGGCCCGCGGACGGTGGTACGGCAAAGGGGCTCCCCCTGCCGGACGCAGCGCGATGATACCCCAGCCGGGCCGTCCGCGCAACGTGCCGGAGGCATTGACGGGGCCGGAAGACGAAAAAAACTCGTTCGGGGCAGAGAAAGAACAGGCCGGGAAAGCTTTCCCTCATCATTCCAGGGCAGGGAAACTTGCCGGGGGAGGGGCGGCAGGGCAACAGCCTTGTGGCGCTCTGCGGGCCAGGCGCGCCGGACTCGCGGGCTGGTCAGCGTCCGAGTCCCGGGCCGGAGACAAAAAAATCCCGGAGGGGACGGGCCCCTCCGGGAAGAGCGTCAGTTATTCGCCGCGATCCTGCAGGGCGGCCACGGAGGGCAGCAGTTTGCCTTCCAGCAGCTCCAGGGAGGCGCCGCCGCCGGTGGAGATGTAGCCCATCTTGTCGGCCAGGCCGTAGCTTTCCACAGCGGCCACGGAGTCGCCGCCGCCCACCACCACGAAGGCGGGGGAAGCCGCCAGGGCTTCGGCCAGGGCCTTGGTGCCCGCGCCGAAGGGATCGGTCTCAAAGGCGCCCACGGGGCCGTTCCAGACCACGGTGGCAGCCTTCTGCAACAGACCGGCGTACAGTTCCACGGTCTTGGGACCCACGTCCAGGATCATCTCGTCAGCGGGCACCTTGTCCACGTCGCAGACCGTGGCGGTCTGGCCGGGGGCCAGTTCCCTGGCCGTGACCACGTCCACGGGCAGGGGCAGGGTCTTGCCCAGTTCCTTGGCCTTGGCCATGACCTTTTTGGCATCGTCCACCAGCTCGGGCTCATACAGGGAGGTGCCCACGCTGTAACCGGCAGCGGCCAGGAAGGTGTTGGCGATGCCGCCGCCCACGATGAGGGTATCCACCTTGCCCAGCAGGTTGTCCAGCAGGCCCAGCTTGGTGGAGACCTTGGAACCGCCGATGATGGCCATCAGCGGACGGGCGGGAGCATCCAGCACCTTGGCGAAGGCGTCCAGCTCGGCGGCCATGAGCGGCCCGGCGCAGGCCACCTTGGCGGCGCGCACGGCCCCTTCGGTGGAGGAATGGGCGCGGTGGGCGGCCCCGAAGGCGTCCATGACATAGATGTCGCCCAGAGCGGCCAGTTTGGCGGCCAGTTCGGGATCGTTCTTCTTTTCGCCCTTGAAGAAGCGGATGTTCTCCAGCAGCACCACTTCACCGGGAGCGGCCTTGGCGGCGTCGAAGTCGGCGGCCAGCTTCACGGGACGGCCCAGCAGGCCGGAAAGGTGGGCAGCCACCGGCGCCAGGGAGAACTTTTCTTCCACCACGCCTTCGGTGGGACGGCCCAGATGCGAGAGCAGGACCACGCCCGCGCCCTTGTCCAGCGCCATGCGGATGCCGGGCAGGGCCGCACGGATACGTTTGTCGTTGGTGATGCGGCCATCCTTCATGGGCACGTTGAGATCCTGGCGGATGACAACGGTCTTGCCGCTGCACTCCATGTCCTGCAACAGTCTGATGGGCATGTCTGCCTCCTTTTTGTCAGGGAAGGGATCACCGGGAAGGGCCGGGACACGGCGTCCGGTTTGTCAAAAAGATATGTTCCCCGAAGAGGAAAGTCCAGCCCGGCCCCAAAGGTCAAAGAGGATGCCGTTAGCGGAATATCCGGCAACCGCTGTCCCGCCTTCGGACGGGAGGACGGCATGGTGCGATGTCCTCAGGAGGATATCTGTTTGCTCGGAATGTCGGGCCCGTCAGGAGGATACGGCCCGGCATCTCTCGGGGGTAGGGGCAAGCAAGGTCATGTTCGTCCCGCTCTTGGCGGCAGGGACATGGCTGCGGCCCGATTCATCCACGCCCGCCAGCATGGAATTTGTCCTCTTTGGGCAGGACGCAAAAAGGCCCGGGACCTGGGGATATGTCATCCCGCGATCCCGGGCCTTGGTTTCACACGTGTGGGGGGGCCCTAAAGCACAGGCCTCTCTCCGCAACAGCTCATGTCAGCCCTTAGCCCAGCAGCTGGCGGGCCATGTCGGCCAGGTGGGCGGAGGTGAAGCCGAAGTGTTCGGCCAGGGCCTTGCCCGGGCCGGAGGCACCGAAGGTGGTCATGCCGAGCACGGCACCGTCCAGGCCCACATACTTGCGCCAGTAGTCGGCGGCAGCGGCTTCCACGGCCACGCGGGCACGCACGGCGGCGGGCAGCACGCTTTCGCGATAGGCGGCATCCTGGGCGTCGAAGCGCTCGCAGCAGGGCATGGAGACCACGCGCACCTTGCGCCCTTCGGCGGTCAGGGCCTCGGCGGCCTCAAGGGTGATGCCCACTTCGGAGCCGGTGGCCATGAGGATGAGCTCGGGGGTGCCGTCGCAGTCACGCAGCACGTAGCCGCCGCGGGCGATGGCCTGCACCTGGGCCTCGTCGCGGCTGACGAAGGGCAGGTTCTGGCGCGAGAGCGAGAGGCAGGTGGGACGGTGGGCGTTCTCCAGGGCGCACTGCCAGGCAACGGCGGTCTCCACGGTGTCGCAGGGACGCCAGACATCCAGGCCGGGCATGAGGCGCAGACCGGGCACCTGTTCGATGGGCTGGTGGGTGGGGCCGTCCTCGCCCACACCGATGGAGTCGTGGGTGAAGACCCAGACCGCACGGGTGCCCATGAGGGCCGCCAGACGCAGGGCGTTCTTGGCGTAATCGGAGAAGACCATGAAGGTGCCGGCGTAGGGGATGAAGCCGCCGTGCAGGGCCAGACCGTTCATGATGGCGCTCATGCCGAACTCGCGCACACCGTAGGCCAGATAGTTGCCGGTGCAGGTGGCGGGATCGAAGTTCACGGAATGGCTGGTCTTGGTGCCCACGGAACCGGTCAGGTCGGCGGAACCGCCCAGCATCTCGGGCAGGTTGCCCACCAGTTCTTCCAGGGCCTTCTTGGAGGCCACGCGGGTGGCGATGCTCTCACCGGCTTCCACGGCCTTCTTGACCATGGCGGCGGCGATGTCGGCCCAGTCAGCGGGCAGGTCGCCCTTCATGCGGCGTTCCAGTTCGGCGGCCAGCTCGGGACAGGCGGCGCGGTAGGCGTCGAAACGGGCCTGCCATTCGGCTTCGGCCTTCTTGCCGGCTTCACGGGCGTCCCAGGCGGCGGCGATGTCGTCCGGCACGGAGAAAGCGGGCTGATGCCATTCCAGAGCGGCACAGGTGGCGGCGGCCACGTCCACGCCCAGGGGCGAGCCGTGGCAGGAGGCGGAGTCGGCCTTGGAGGAACCGAAACCGATGTGGGTCTTGCAGATGATGAGGCTGGGATGCTCGGCGTCGGCGCGGGCTTCGGCCAGGGCGGCGTCCAGGGCCTCGGCGTCATGGCCGTCCACGGGACCGATGACCTGCCAGCCGTAGGCTTTGTAGCGGGCGGCCACGTCTTCGGTGAACCAGCCGTCGATCTTGCCGTCGATGGAGATGCCGTTGGAGTCGTACAGGGCGATGAGCTTGCCCAGGCCCCACACGCCGGCCAGGGAACAGGCTTCGTGGGACACGCCTTCCATGAGGCAGCCGTCACCGAGGAACACGTAGGTGTGGTGGTCGATGACCGTGTGCTCGGGGGTGTTGAAGCGGGTGGCCAGCATCTTTTCGGCCAGGGCCATGCCCACGGCGGACGAGATGCCCTGACCCAGGGGACCGGTGGTCATTTCCACGCCGGGGGTCACGTCGCATTCGGGATGGCCGGGGGTGCGGGAGCCCAGCTGGCGGAAGTTGCGGATGTCGTCCATGCTCAGGTCGTAGCCGGTGAGGTGCAGCACGGCATAGAGCAGCATGGAGGCGTGACCGTTGGACAGCACGAAGCGGTCACGATCCATCCAGCCGGGATTGGCGGGATTGTGTTTGAAGCCGTGGCGCCAGAGGGCTTCGGCCATGTCGGCCATGCCCAGGGGGGCGCCGGGATGACCGGAACGGGACTTCTCGATGGCGTCGATGGCAAGGGCGCGGATGGCGTTGGCACACTGTCTGCGGGTAGGCATGATGCGGTCCTTTGTTGAGTTATTTTTTCAGGGCGCGGCCGGGCTGCCACAGGGCGGCCGCAGCGCAACGGGCATTGTGGGCATTATCGGCCGCAGCCTGGGCGGCGGCCTGGAATTTCTGATGGCACTGGTCATAGGGCGGATGGCCGAAGAAGGCCGAGCCCGAGACCAGCACGTCGGCACCGGCGGCCACCAGCTGCGCGGAGTTCTCGGGGCAGGCGCCGCCGTCCACCTGGATGAGCACGTCCCCGGCACCGGCGGCGTTGAGCATGGCGCGGGTGGCGCGGATCTTGTCGAAGCTCTGGGGGATGAACTTCTGGCCGGAGAAGCCGGGGTTCACGCTCATGACCAGCACCATGTCCAGATCGGGGGCCAGCCAGCGCAGGGAGGCGATGTCCGTACCGGGGTTGAAGGCCAGACCGGCTTTCATGCCCAGGCGGCGGATCTCGCTGAGGGTGCGCTGGGGGTGGCGGTCGGCCTCGGCATGGATGACCAGCATGTCGGCCCCGGCATCACGGAAGGATTCCAGATAGCGGGCGGGCTCCTCGATCATGAGGTGCACGTCGAAGAAAAGTTTGCTGCTGCGTTTGCGCAGGCTTTTGATGACGGGCTGGCCAAAGGTGATATTGGGCACGAAGGCCCCGTCCATGATGTCCAGGTGCAGCCAGGAGATGCCCGCGGCCTCAAGGGCGGCGAGCTCGTCGGCCAGACGGGAGAAATCGGCGGAGAGCAGGGAAGGAGAAAGGATCATGCGGCATCCTGTGGTGCGCTGCCTGTCGTGCAGGACCGCCGCGGCGTACTGCCGGAGCGGCAGGACAGGGGATCACCGGCCGGCCAGAACGCGGCGCAGCTCGGTCAGCTCGTTTTTCAGCTTCAGCATCAGGGCCGGATCGCGCTTGCTGGCGGCGCGTTCCGGCAGGACCTCGTCCAGGGTGGCGCTGCCGTCCAGGATGCGGCGCGCGCCTTCTATGGTCATGCCCTTCTGGTGCAGCAGCTGCTGGATGCGGCGCAGCAGGGCCATGTCCTCTTCGCTGTAGAAACGCTGGCCCGAGTCCGTACGCCGGGGAGTCAGCTGGGGGAACACCGTTTCCCAGAAACGCAGCACGGAAGTATTGAGGTTGAGCAGGGCGGCGGCTTGGCCGATCTTGTAGAGTTTTTCCGACATGCTCCCTCTCTTGCGGGTTTCACCGCGCGGGCCGGGGCCGCACGCAGCACCACGGACCGCGGCCCCGCAAGGGGGGCCGCAGCCCGTGGAATACCGTATCAGCAGCACTTCCGTCACGGGGCGGGCACGGCTCGCCCGGTACGGAAGGGGCAGGGGGCTAGATGCGTACGCCCAGCTCCTGCACCAGGGATTGTGCCACCTTTTCCCGCACTTTGTCCACTTCCGCATCCTTGAGGGTGCGCTCGGCGTGACGGAAGGTCAGGCGGAAGGTGAGGTTGCGTTCGTCGCTGCCTTCGGGGCTGAAGCTGTCCACCAGCACGGCGCCTTCCAGCAGGGGCTGCTTCTGGCCCATGATCTGGTCCAGGATGGCGCCCACGGTCACGCCCACAGGGGCGGCCACGGTGATGTCGCGGCGCACCGGCGGGAAGACGGCCAGGCTCTGGAAGCGCAGCTGGGCGGCATCATGCAGGCGGCGCAGCACGTCGAGGTTGAGCTCGGCCAGCCAGACGTCCTTGCGGGCGTGGAAGCTGTCGGCCATCTCGGGACGCACGCGGCCCATGACGCCCACCTCGGTGCCGTCCACGCTCAGGCGCACGCAGGGCAGCAGGTAGGGGTGGCTCTCGGCCAGTTCGCACACGGGGGCGGACAGGTTGAGGAAGTGCAGCAGGTGCTCCACGATGCCCTTGAGGTCGCTGTAATCCATGTCGGCTTCCACATGCGGCCAGGCGCTGTCGTGGCGCTGGCCGTAGAGGAGCACGCCCAGCATGCCGGTCTCGCTGGCGCCGGTGGCGTGGGGATCGTCGCTGGGAGCGGCCGTGAAGGTGTTGGCCAGCTCGAACAGGCGCACGCCCGCGGCGCCCTGGGCCAGGTTGTTGCGCAGGTCATGCAGCAGGCCGGGGGCCAGCACGGTGCGCAGGGCATCCTGTTCGGCGGAGAGCGGGTTCATGATGGAGATGCGGCCTTCGGCGGGCAGGCCCAGCAGGTCCAGATCCTTGTGGCCCACGAAGCTGTAGTTGACGGCTTCGTTGAGGCCCAGACCGGCGCCCCAGTGGCGCAGGCGGGACCAGAACTGGAAGGTGGACATGGGTTCGCCGGCGCGGCCCAGATCCTGCAGGAAGGCGGGCAGTTCGGGGGCGATGGTGTCCAGACCGTGCACACGGCCCACTTCTTCGATGAGGTCGGCTTCGCGGGTCAGGTCGGGGCGCCAGCTGGGCTGGGTGACCTGCCAGCTGTCGTCGCTGGTCTTCTCGATGGCGCAGCCCATGCCGGAGAGCACCTTCTCGTCGAAGTCGCGGCTCAGTTCCACGCCCAGCAGGGCGTTGGCGCGGGCGGGGCGGAACTCGATCTGCACGGGCACGAAGGGCTTGGGCTCGGCCAGGGTGTAGCCGGGGCAGACCTTGCCGCCGGCAGCGGCCACCATCATGGCGCAGGCACGGTCCAGGGCCCAGATGGAGCGCTTGTGGTCGATGCCGCGTTCGAAGCGGTAGGAGGATTCGGACGACAGGCCCAGACGGCGCGAGGTTTTGCGGATGGTGCCGGGACGGAACACGGCGCTTTCCAGGAAGACGTTGGTGCTGGCATCGTCGATCTCGGTGGCCTGGCCACCCATGACACCGGCCAGGGCCACGGCGCGTTCGGCGTCGCGGATGCAGAGGTCACGGGGATCGAGGGTGCGTTCCTGGCCGTCCAGGGTGACGATCTTCTCGCCCTGGGCGGCGGGGCTGACGATGATGCGGTTGCCGCGCAGCTTGTCCAGGTCGAAGGAATGCAGGGGCTGGCCGCATTCGAAGAGGATGTAGTTGGTCACGTCCACGATGTTGGAGATGGGACGCACGCCCACGGCATGCAGACGGTGACGGATGCGCATGGGCGAGGGAGCGATCTTGACGCCGGCGATGACGCGGCCGGCGTAAAGGTTGCACAGCTCGGGATCGCTGACTTCCACGCTGGGCAGGTCGCGGGCCGGGCCGTCCTCGCACAGGGGCAGTTCGGGGATGGTCAGGGGCAGGTTGAAGGCCAGGGCGGTCTCGCGGGCCAGGCCCAGCACGGAGAGACAGTCGGCGCGGTTGGGGGTGATGGAGATGTCCAGCACCTCGCGGTCCAGCTCCAGGGTGTCCACCAGACGGGTGCCGGGCACGGCGCTGTCGGGCAGAACCATGATGCCGCTGTGGTCTTCGGTGAGGCCCAGCTCGCGTTCGGAGCAGATCATGCCGAAGGAGGGAGCGCCGCGCAGCTTGGCCTTCTTGATGATCAGGCCGCCGGGCATGGTGGTGCCCACCAGGGCCACGGGGACTTTCTGGCCGGCGGCCACGTTGGGGGCGCCGCAGACGATGTCCAGCAGTTCGCCCTGGCCGGCGTCCACCTTGCAGATGTGCAGGTGGTCGGATTCGGGATGGTCGACGCATTCCACCACATGGCCCACCACGATGGGGGCGATGGCGTCATAGGGGCGCACGATTTCTTCCAGTTCCAGGCCCAGCATGGTCAGCCGGTCGCCCAGCTCCTGTGCCGTGCCTTCATACGGGACGAATTCGCGCAGCCACGAAAGAGAAAGCAGCATATGTCATCTCACTGGCCCCGCAGGGCCGGTTAGCAGTTGATTCAGTTGAAGTCCCAAGCCGGTTTGCCCGGCGTGTCGGCGTCGGGATCCGGCAGGGGGCGGCTCTGTTTGCGTCCGTAAGTGCCGTAGGCGCCGCCGCGGGGGCGCTTGCGGGGTTTCACTTCCTCGGGGCCGTAGTCCTTGAGCGGGCGGCCGTAGGCATCGGTATAGCCCATGCCGCGCTCGGTGGTGTTGCCGGCATTGCCCATGGCGGGCAGGCCTTCCATGGGCTTGGGCCCGCCGGGCGGTTCGAGACCGCTGTGGTGTGGGCTCAGGGCCGAGGCGGCCCAGGCATCACCGGCATCCAGCGCGGCGCTGCCGGCGGCGCAGAGCAGGGCCAGCAGCACGGGGACACAGGCACGGCGGAGACGGACGGACAGAGGCACGGGACCCACCCTAGGCGTGCAGGCCGAACTGGCCGAGGAAGCGCACGTCGTTCTCGAAGAACATGCGCAGGTCGCCGATGCCGTACTTGAGCATGGCCACACGTTCCACGCCCAGGCCGAAGGCGAAGCCGCTCACATCGGCGGGATAGCCCACGGAGGCGAACACGGCGGGGTCCACCATGCCGCAGCCCAGGATCTCCACCCAGCCGGTGGTCTTGCACACGCGGCAGGGTTCGCCGTTGATGTGGCCCTTGCCGCCGCACATGCAACAGCTGATGTCCACTTCGGCGGAGGGTTCCGTGAAGGGGAAGAAGCTGGGGCGGAAGCGCACTTCGGTATGACCGCCGAACACGGAGCGCACGAAGGCGGTGAGGGTGCCGCGCAGATGGGCCATGCTGATGTTCTGGCCCACCACCAGGCCTTCCACCTGATGGAACATGGGGGTGTGGGTCAGGTCGGAGTCGCGGCGGTAGACCTTGCCGGGGGCCACGATGGCCAGGGGAGGCTTGCGGCCCAGCATGGTACGCACCTGCACGGGGGAGGTGTGGGTGCGCATGAGCACGCGCTCAGTGATGTAGAGGGTGTCCTGCATGTCGCGGGCGGGATGTTCCGGCGGCATGTTGAGGGACTCGAAATTGTAGAAGTCGTTTTCCACTTCCGGGCCGGAAGCGATGTCGAAGCCCAGCTTGCTGAAGATGCCGCAGATCTCTTCCATCACCAGGGTGGTGGGGTGCAGCGAACCGCGCCAGGGGGCGCGGCCGGGCAGGGAGGGGTCGAAGCGCTTGAGGGCCTCGGCTTCGCGGGCCGCTTCCAGGGCGGTCTTGCGGGCGTCGAACAGGGCGGTGAGGCGCTCCTTGACGCTGTTGGCCTTCTGACCCACGGCGGGGCGTTCCGCGGGGGGCAGCTTGGCCATGGAGCTCATGGCCTGGGCCAGTTTGCCCTTGCGGCCCAGAAAGTCCACCCGCAGTTCTTCCAGTTCATCCAACGAAGAAGCCCGGTCAAGACCTGCCTCGAGGTCTGTAACCAGGCTTTCCAGTACAGTCATCAAATCCATGCGAATTCCCGGAGCCGCCGCAGGCGGCGTTACGGTCAAAGGGACGGCCCTGACGGCCGCACACAACAGCGGCGGAGGGACACCATGTCCCGCCGCCACACGACAACAGGGCGCATGCCGCCGGGGCCGCATGCCGCGGCATCCGGGGCGCGCCCGATCTTACCGGAATCTCCGGCGGAAAAAAAGAGCGCGGCATATCCCGCACGAGGAAAAACCTCACGCCAAGACATGCCGCGCACTCAAAAAAGCTGTGGCGTGCCGACTACAGGGCAGCCTTGGCCATTTCCACCACCTTGGCGAAGTCGTCCTTGTGGTAGACGGCGAGGTCGGCCAGAACCTTGCGGTTCAGGGCGATGCCGGCCTTGTTCAGGCCGTGCATGAGGCGGCTGTAGGACAGGCCGTTCAGGCGCGCGCCAGCGTTGATACGCAGGATCCACAGGGTGCGGAAGTCGCGTTTGCGGTGCTTGCGGCCGATGAAGGAATACTGGAGCGAACGCTCCACAGCCTCACGGGCGGTACGATACAGACGGCTGCGGCCACCACGGAAACCCTTGGCCGCGCTCAGGTACTTTTTGTGCCGACGATGAGCGGCGAGACCTCTCTTCACACGCATGGGGGGTACCCTCCTTTCGCCCGGCCAAGGCGGAGGTATTGTGCCTGCCGGGGAAAAAAATTGATCCCAGATGGGGCGCAAATTGCTTGAAAAGAACGGCTTTGCGCTGGCCGTCGCCCCTGTGGGGCGCTGCGCCGCGCGGCGGTGCTGCGGCGGTCATGCCGCCTCCCGCATGCGGGCGCGCAATCCGGACGGATCAGAATTCACGCCGTCACGCTCTCGCGTTCCGGAACGGACGCTCCGCGCACGGAGCTTCCGCAAGGCTCGGGATGACTAGCCGTTGGGCAGCATCCGGCGCACGGCCTTCTCGTTGGTGCGGTCAACGATGGCGGCCTGGCCCAGGCGCATCTTGCGGCCGGGAGCCTTCTTGGTGAGGATGTGGCGCAGATTCTGACGACGACGCTTGAACTTGCCGCTGCCGGTGAGCTCGAAACGCTTGGCCGCGGAACGCCGGGTTTTGATCTTGGGCATGATATACTCCTTAGCGAATAACCTGCCCGTACACTACGGGCAGGAACGGCATATTGCCTGAAAAAGCCGTGCGGCGCAAGTGCAAAATGCAGGGGCGCGCAGGCAGTCCTGACGGCACAGGCCACCTGTGACGTCAGGAAAAAAGGCTCTGGCGAAGGACTACTTCTTGGGCACCAGCAGCATCTGCAGGGTGCGGCCTTCGGCACGGGGCTCCTGGTCCACCTTGGCCACATCGGCCAGGTCCTGCACGACGCGTTCGAGGATGCTGATGCCACGGTCCTTGTGGACGATCTCGCGGCCACGGAAGAACACCGTCACCTTGCAGCGGTCGCCGTCTTCCAGGAAGCGGCGGATGTGGCGCAGCTTGGTCTCGTAGTCATGGTCGTCGGTCTTGGGACGGACCTTGATTTCCTTGATCTGCACCACGCTCTGGCGCTTTTTGGCTTCCTGCTTCTTTTTCTGCTGCTCGTACTTGAACTTGCCGTAGTCCATGATGCGGCAGACAGGCGGTTCGGAGGTGGAAGCGACTTCCACCAGGTCCATACCGGCTTCCTTGGCAAGGGCAATAGCCTCGTTGCGCTGCAAAATACCCAGTTGTTCCCCATCGGCGCCGATGACGCGCACTTCGCGGGCGCGGATCATCTCGTTGCGACGCACGCCGTCCTGCGGCACGTCGCGCCGGGGTCTCATGTTAGGAGAAGCTATAGCGCATCCCTCCATTCTTGAAAGGCTCTTCGCTGTCCGTACGGATCAGGGCAGCCACTTCCGCCACGGACTTGAGCCCCAGGTTGTCCCCATTGCGCAGACGCACATTGACGCCGCCCGCCTGCGCTTCCTTTTCTCCAACCACCAGAATATACGGCACCTTGGCCAGCTGCGCCTCGCGCACCTTGAAGCCCAGCTTCTCGTTGCGCGTATCGGCCGTCACGCGGATCCCCAGAGCTTTCAGCTCCTCGCAGGCCTTGAGCGCGGCTTCGTTGTGGGCATCGGTGACCGTCAGGATCCGGGCCTGTTCGGGCGCCAGCCAGGTGGGCATGGCACCGGCGTACTGCTCGATGAGCACACCGATGAAGCGCTCCAGCGAGCCCATGATGGCCCGGTGCACCATGACAGGACGATGACGTTCGCCGTCCTGGCCCACATAGGTCAGGTCGAAACGTTCGGGCAGGGTGAAGTCCACCTGGATGGTGGAGCACTGCCATTCGCGACCGATGCAGTCCAGCAGGCGCACGTCGATCTTGGGACCGTAGAAAGCGCCGTCGCCCTCGTTGATCTCGTAGGGCATGTCGGCCTTCTTCACGGCCTCGATCAGGGCATTGGTCGCCAGTTCCCAGGCTTCGTCGGTACCGATGCTGTCCTTGGGACGGGTGGAGATGCCCACCTTGTAGTCGAAGCCGAACAGATGCATCAGGTCGCGGATCAGGTGGATGACACCGAGGATCTCGCCTTCCAGCTGTTCGGGCGTGCACAGGATGTGGGCATCGTCCTGGGTGAACTGACGCACACGCAGCAGGCCGTGCAGGGTGCCGCTCTTTTCGTGGCGGTGCACCACGCCCAGCTCGAAGTAGCGCTGGGGCAGGTCACGGTAGCTGCGCAGATCGTTGCGGTAGATCAGCATGTGCGAGATGCAGTTCATGGGCTTGATGCCGTACTGATCGTCCTCGATCTGGGTGAAATACATGTTCTGGCGATAGTGGTCGTAGTGACCGGAACGCTGCCAGGTCTCCACGCGCAGCAGCTGCGGGCCCTGCACCAGGTCGTAGTTGCGCTTGATGTGCTCGCGACGCCAGAAGTCTTCCAGGATGGTGCGCATCAGCATGCCCTTGGGCAGCCAGAAGACCATGCCGGGGGCCACGTCTTCATGGAAGGTGAAGAAGCCCAGTTCACGGCCCAGCTTGCGGTGGTCGCGGCGCTTGGCTTCTTCCAGCTGCTTCAGGTAGGCGTTGAGGGCCTTCTCGTCGGCAAAAGCGGTGCCGTACAGGCGGGAGAGCATGGGATTCTTTTCGTCGCCGCGCCAGTAGGCGCCGGCAGCGGAAAGGATCTTGCTGGCCTTGGAGAAGCCGGTGTGCGGCACGTGGGGGCCGCGGCACAGGTCGGTGAAATCGCCGCAGGTGTACAGGGAGACCGTGTCGCCCTCGATGCCTTCGATGATCTCCACCTTGAAGTTCTCGCCCATCTTGCTGAACTTCTCGATGGCGTCGGCCTTGCTCATGGTGGTGCGCACGAAGGGCAGGCGTTCGTTGACGATGCGCTGCATCTCGGCTTCGATGGCCGGGAAGTCTTCGCTGGAGAAGGGCTTTTCCACGTCGAAGTCGTAGTAGAAGCCGTTTTCCACAGCGGGACCGATGGTCACCTTGGCCGAGGGATAAAGCTTTTTCACCGCGGCGGCCATGACATGGGCCGTGGAATGGCGGATCATGCTCAGGCCCTCGGGAGAATCGGCGTACACGGGAGTGATGTCGGTACACTGGGCGGGAACGGTGGCGGAAAGATCGCACAAAGTCTCCGTGCCCTCTGCGGTCACACGCGCAGCCACCACGGATTTGAATTTTTTGCCGCTCAGCGCTTTCTGCAGAACAGCGGCCACATCACCCTGTTCGGGGGCGTCCACCACCTGTCCTTCCACGCGGACATCCATGCTTATACTCCTTCAGGCGCCCTTGTCGGGCGTATGGTACAAAAAAAGGAATGGGGAGGCTGAAAAACCTCCCCATCTTCAAAAAACGTGCTGCTTTCGTGCAGCTATCTGGCGGGCACCGCCCCTGTCGCCACGGGCTCATGCCCTTATTATTTTATTTGGTAGGAACGAGCAGACTTGAACTGCTGACCCCTTCCGTGTCAAGGAAGTGCTCTAGCCACCTGAGCTACGCTCCTACTCCAAGAGGCGAAGTCTTATCTAGCGAAAACCACCCCCTGAGTCAACAACTTTTTTTTATTTTTTTTTATTTTTTATTTTCAACAGGTTGCAGCCTCATTTTTGCCTCTCATTTTGCCCGTTTTTTCCGGTGGCCGTCAAAAATGGGCAAAACGCTCTGGAAGAAGGGAACAAAAAAAGCGCATTTTTTTCGAAAAAAATGCGCTTTTTTTGCAACAGAGCCGAAAGTCGAGGCTGCTACAGCCCCTGTTCCGCACGCCAGGCGGCGAAACGTTCGCGCGCCCGGGCCGAGTAGAGGGCCTTGCGGTCCTTCTTCTTGGCTTTTTCGTCCAGCTCCGGCATGAGGCCGAAATGGGCGTTGGACGGCTGGAAGTGCTTCACCGGGGTGCGCAGATGGTTGAGCAGGGCACCCAGCGCGCATTCCAGCGGCGGCAGGGCCAGCTCCCTGCCCTGGGCGCGGGCGGCCAGCAGCATGCCCAGCCACATGCCGCAGGCGGCGGATTCCAGATAGCCTTCCACACCGGTGATCTGTCCGGCCAGGAAGACGCGGGGCCGCGCCTTGAGCGACAGGTCCTCGTTCAGGGCCACGGGCGCGTTCACATAGGTGTTGCGGTGCATGCTGCCGAAGCGGGCGAATTCCGCCTTTTCCAGACCGGGCACCATGCGGAACACGCGCGCCTGCTCGCCGTAGGTCAGCTTGGTCTGGCAGCCCACCAGATTGCAGGTCTCGCCGTTGAGGGTCTCGGCCCGCAGCTGCAGGATGGCCCAGGGACGGCGGCCGGTACGCGGGTCCACGAAGCCCACGGGCTTCAGCGGGCCGAAGGTCAGGGTGCGCGGGCCGCGTTCGGCCAGGGCCTCCACCGGCATGCAGCCTTCGAAATGCTTTTCCTTCTCGAACTCCCGTGCGCCCACCTTTTGCGCTTCCAGCAGGGCATTATAGAAGGCTTCGTATTCTTCCTTGTTCATGGGGCAGTTGAGATAGTCGCCGCCCGTTTCGCCCTTTTCCTGCCCGTAGCGCGAGGCACGGAACACGATGTCCATATTCAGGGAATGCGTCCAGACGATGGGCGCGATGGCATCATAAAAATAGCAGTGGTCGCCGCCCACCACCTCGGCCAGCGAGGCGGAGAGGTTCTCCGAAGCCATGGGCCCGGCCGCCAGCACTACGGTCTCGAAGCCGTCCAGCGCGGGATCGTCCAGGGACGTGATCTGCCGGTGCACCAGCGTGATGCCGGGCGTGGACATGACGCGCTGCGTCATGGCCGCCGAGAAGGCCTCGCGGTCCACGGCCAGGGCCTTGCCCGCAGGCACGCGGTGGGCGTCGGCCAGCTCCATGAAGTCGCTGCCCAGTTCGCGCATCTCGGCCTTGAGCAGGCCGATGCCGGAGGTCAGCTCGTCCGAGCGCAGGGAATTGGAACAGACCAGCTCCGCCAGCCCGTCATTGACATGGGCCGGGGAACGGAACTCCGGCTTCTGTTCGAACAGAGTCACTTGCAGACCGGCCCGCGCCAGACGCAGGGCACATTCGCAACCGGCCAGGCCGCCACCAATAACCGCATAGCTGTGTTCAGTCACGCCATCTCCTTTTGTTGGCCGCATCTTTGCCCAATCTGGGCCCGGAAGGCAAGGGGGAGCAGGAGCGGAGGCGGCGGAAGGGAAGAGGGGCCCGTTCTGTTATTGGAGGACAGTGGGCCGTCCGGGGGAAGGGGGGCCTTTTGGAAAAGGCTCCCCTTCCCCCGTGCCCCCATCCCCGCGAAAACTTTTGCTCTGGTCAGTGCAAGGGAATTTGCGGGCGGTGAGCCTCCCGAGCGCGACGGTCTCCGGAGGAGCTGCTGCTCCCGTTCGTCGACCATACCCGGGCATCCCGGAGCGTATGGGGCCCCTCGCGTGGCTCCATTGCCGGTCTTGCTGCGATGAGATCTTGATGCTGGCGGGGATTGTGCTGCGGGCTTGGGTATTGCCGGAGGGGGAAGGCGTTTTGTGGAATCTGTCGTTGGGGCAGGGGCCTCAGCTCATGAGGGGCTTGTCTGCAGGAGGCGGGCGGGGCAGCGCCACGCTGTTTTATTAGAGGAGATGAGAGGGGGAGACGGGGCTCGATTCGCGGAGGGGGGCCGCCGTATCCGGACCGGAAGGGAAAGCACGTTTGCTGGTGGCCTGTACTCTTCTCTTGCAGGGTCATGGCTGGAGGAGCGTATGCCGGGCAAGAGAACGCCCAGAGGGATTGAAAAAAATTTTTTGCAGATGTCCCGGCTGGGAACTTGCTGGCAATGTTTCCTGAAAATCCCCGCAACTGGCCTGTACGCTCGCTGATGGAGGAAGGGGAAGACCACTGCGTGGAGCTGGCTGCCGGGCCGGCGGGGACCTGTCCATGAGCACGGGCACAAAGCGGCGGTCCTGTGGCCGTATCCTGCGGGCCCGCAAGGCTTTGGGCCTCTTGCCCGCTGTCCGCATGTGCGCTACATCTCACGCCATGAGCAATTTTTCCGTACCCACCTGCCCCGTGCGCCTCGCTTTCGTGCGCGAAGGGGCCCGTTCCCTGTACGCCGGTCAGCTTGAACCGGCCACGGCTTTCTCGGCCGGTATCGACCTGCGCGCCTGTCTGGACGAGGACTGTGTGCGCATCCCTGCCGGAGGCCGCTTTTGCGTGCCTGCGGGCATCAGCGTGCAGCCTTGCGAGGCCGGTTTCGCGGGTTTCCTCTATTCCCGCAGCGGCCTTGGTGCGCGTGAGGGCCTGACCGTGGCCCAGGGAGTGGGGGTCATCGACCCCGACTATACGGGCGAGATCCTCGTCATGCTGCTCAACACCTCGGGCGAGGAGCGCATCCTCAAGCGTGGGGAGCGCATGGCCCAGCTTGTTTTCCAGCCCTTTGTCCGCCCTGTCTGGCAGGAGGTGGAGAGCCTTTCTGCCACGGAGCGCGGTGCGGGCGGCTTCGGACATACGGGGCGCTAGTCTCCGCCAGGGGATGCCGCCGGCCGGGGCCGTGCGTTGCCGCGTGTGCCGCGGGCATATCCGCCGCCGGGCCGGGACGTCTGTTTTCCCGGCAGCCTCCCGTTTTTTCCAAAGCCTTTTCTGTTTCACGATTGCCGGGGCGCGTGCCCCGTGGGATGGCGCAAGGCCTCCCAGCAAAGGAGTTGACCATGTCCGACACATTTTCCGCCGTCAAAGCCCAGGAAGAAGCACTGCTTTGCCGTTCCTACAGCCGATATCCCGTGGCTGTGGTCCGAGGCAAGGGCTCGCGGTTGTGGGACGTGGACGGTAAGGAATATGTGGACCTGCTGGCCGGCATCGCGGTGACCGCCCTGGGCCACTGCAACGACGAGGTCTGTGCCGCCCTGGAAGCCCAGGCCCACAAGCTCTGGCACGTCAGCAACCTTTTCTATCAGGAAGAACAGCTGGAACTGGCCCGCCTGCTGCTGAGCACCAGCCATCACGGCAAGGCCTTCTTCTGCAATTCCGGCGCCGAGGCCAACGAGGCCTGCATCAAGCTGGCCCGCCGCTACATGCGCAAGGTCAAGCAGCGCGACGCCTACGAGATCATCACCCTGGGCGGCTGCTTCCACGGCCGCACGTTCGGCGCGCTGGCCGCCACGGGCCGCGAGAGCCTGAGCGACGGTTTCACGCCGCTGCCCGAAGGCTTCAAGCAGGTGCCCGCCAATGACCTGGCCGCGCTGGAAGCCGCCATCACGCCCGCCACGGCGGCGGTGCTGGTGGAAGTGGTGCAGGGAGAAGGCGGCATCGTGCCCCTGCCGGGCGATTACCTGCGCGGTGTGGAAGCCTTGTGCCGCAAGCACGACATCCTCTTCATCTGTGACGAAGTGCAGGCCGGTCTGTGCCGCACCGGTACCTTCTGGGCCTTCCAGCAGCATGGCCTGACCCCGGACGCCATCAGCATGGCCAAGTCCCTGGCCAACGGCCTGCCCATGGGCGCCATGCTGGCCACCGACGAGATGGCCAAGGGCTTCGAGGCCGGCAGCCACGCCACCACCTTTGGCGGCGGCGCGCTGGCCTCCGGTGTGGCGGCCAAGTGCGTGGAGATCATGCTCCGCGACAAGCTGGCCGACCGTGCCGCCGGGCTGGGCAAGCATGTGATGGACCGCGTCCGCGCCATCCGGGACAAGCTGCCCGGTACCGTGCGTGAAGTGCGCGGCCTGGGCCTGATGATCGGCATCGAGCTGGCTGTGGATGCCGCCGCCGTGTGGCGCGAACTCATCGCCCGCGGCTTCATCTGCAACCTGAGCCACGGCGTGACCCTGCGCCTGCTGCCTGCCCTGACCATCGACAAGGCCGACCTCGACGCCTTCATCGATACGCTGGAAGACATCCTGCGTACGGCGAAGTAAGGCGGCGTTTCCCGGTACATATCCAGGCTCCCGTGCCGCTCCGGTGCGGGAGCCTCTTTTGAGCGTTTTTCAGGGGCGGCCATCACGGTCGCCCAGGAGCCTGCCGGCCCTGATTTTTTCCTGGTGGCTGCGGGCGGACTCTTTACAGGATGGGGCGCCTGTGCTACACAGGCCCGCACCAATCCACTACGGCAATCCCGGCTCATGCGGGATTGCCGCTTGCTTTAAGGAGACAGATGCATGGATGTTTTTGACCAGGCCACTGAACTTGAACGTCTGGACCGTGAAGCTGCCCTCTCCCGCGCCCGCGCTGCCATGGACCAGGGCGGTCCCGACTGGATCGACGGCGTGGCCTGCTGCCGCGAATGCGGCGAGCCCATCCCCCAGAAGCGTCTGGAGGCCCTGCCCGGCGTCGGCCTGTGCCGCGCCTGCCAGGAAGAACGCGAAAGCGGACGCTAGCATTTTTTGATAACGGACAACCGGAGGCCGGGGCCCTTGAGGCTCCGGCCTTTTTGTTTTGGGGCTGCAAGCTGTTGAGCCGCGCAGGCGTGGCGCAAGGATACCGGTCATGCAGGGCGGGCCGGGCGCATGCGTCCGGAAAAATGCCTGGATACGGGCAGGAGCCTTGTCTGCTTTTTTGCCGGGCCCCGCGGACGGGCGCAATGCTGATACGATCCCCATTGCCGTCTTTACGGTGATTTTTGATGAAGCTGACAGCCCCGCTCATCAGGGATGGAAGCCTCTGCCCGTGACGGGACGCAGGCCAGGCCCGTCGCGCTGCCGGGCGATGCCCGCCTGCCGGATGGGACGGAGGCTCTTTGCCGCTTCACGCGGGGCATAAAAAAACGGCGCCCCCGTTTGGGGACGCCGTAGGGCATTCGGAAGGATGCGGGCTTATTCGCCCTGGCACTTCTTCTCCAGGGCCTCGCCCACGGTCTTGCCCAGTTCCACGCAGGCGCGCAGGGCTTCGTGGCGCGGGGTCCAGTTGCACTTCACGAAATCGGCGGGCATGTCCATGCCCATGGAAGCCAGCATCTCGTGCAGGACCTTGGCGGATTCACCGGACCAGCCGAAGGAACCGAAAGCGCCGCCCACGCGGTTCTGGGGACGCAGGCCCTTCATGTAGGTCAGGGTGGAGGCCATCAGGGGCATGATGGTGTTGTTGTGGGTGGGGGAGCCCGCGATCACGGCGCCGCAATTGGCCAGTTCGGTCATGATCTCGCTGTGATGGTTGCTCTTCACGGACATCAGGCGGGTGGGCACGCCCACTTCTTCCAGACCGCTGCACACGGCATAGGCCATCTTTTCGGTGGAATGCCACATGGTGTCGTAGATCACCATGGCGCGCTGCTGGGGCTTCTGTTCGGCCATCTGGCGGTACATGTCCACGATGAACTTCACGGACTTTTCGCCGCGGTGGATCAGGCCGTGGTCAGGGGCGATCATGTCGATGTCCAGGCTCTCCACGATGGGCAGGGTCTTCAGCACCTGGGGAGAGTAGGGCAGCACGATGTTGTAGTAGTATTCCTTGATGGCGCGCACGAAGTCGCCCTGGTCGTGCTCATCGGCATAGCGGTAGCTGGTGGCGATGTTCTGGCCGAAGGCGTCGTTGCTGATGAGCAGCTTGTCTTCGGGGATGTAGGAGACCATGCTGTCGGGCCAGTGCAGCATGCGGGTCTCCTGGAAGATGATGTTGCGCTTGCCGATGTTCAGCTTGTCGCCGCTCTTGACCACTTCGATGGGCCAGTCCTTGCAGTCGAAGTAGCCCTGCATGGACTTGTAGCCCAGGGTGGAGACGAAGATCTTTTCGGGCTTCACGCGGGCCACCACTTCGGCCAGGCTGCCGGCGTGGTCGGGTTCCATGTGGTTGCAGACGATGTAGTCGATCTTTTCAGGATCCATGATCTTGGCGATGCGGCACAGCATGTTGCCGGCCCAGCCGGGATACACGGTATCCATCAGGACGTTCTTTTCGTCGCGGATCAGGTAGGCATTGTAGGTGGAACCTTCGGGGGAGCGGGAATAGCCGTGGAAGTCACGGTGATCGTAGTCCACGCAACCGACCCAGAAAATATCTTTTTTGATTTCAACGGGCTGCATGAAAATTCTCCATTAGGGGATAGTGTTCGCGGTCAGGATGCCGCAAAGGGCATAAACGAGCCTGCCCTGCCGCAGGGCGGCAGGGCAGGCGGAAAGAGCGGAAGAAACAGGGCTTAGGCCTGTTCGAACTGATCCTTGCTCACGCCACAGACGGGGCAGGTCCAGTCATCAGGCAGCTGGTCGAAGGGCACGTTGTCGTTTTCGGCGGGATCGTATTCGTAACCGCACACGCTGCAAACGTATTTCATGGTGTCTCTCCTTATGAGCCTAGTTTTCGGCCTTCCAGTGGCCGTGAAGGTTGCAGTATTCGCGGGCAGTGACCTTTTCGGCGTCGGTCTTGAACACCGCTTCAGGCTTGTCGCCCGGCTTCAGGAAACAGGTCAGGCTCTGGTTGTCGGCCAGCAGTTCGATCCACTCGATGTAGTGGTTCTCGTCCATGGGATGGGCCACGCTGCCCACGGTCACCTTGTAACCGCCTTCGATCTTTTCGATCACGGGCACGTGCTTTTCCATGGCGCCGTCGGTGGAGCCTTCCTTCATGAGCTTCATGTTCTCGCCACAGCAGACCAGGCTGGCGCCGCCGCCGTGGATGACTTCAACGATATTGCCGCAATGGGTGCACTTATAAACTTCAAGCTGATTCGGCATGATATTTGTCTACCTTTGTCCGCAGCCGGACAGTTGGGATCGGTGGTTGCATGTTGCCGGAACTCCTTCCGACGAGGCTACTTTGAACCAAGACGGCCCCGCTGTAAAGAGGTTTTCCGACCATAATAGTAATTTTTCTTATTGAACACTCCACCGGCTAAAGCCGGTGGATTCACCGTGGCGACTAAAGTCGCGTTCCGGCTAAAGCCGGTATGGCCCCTGCTGAAGCAGGCTGAAGTCATTCCCCCTCAATTCGGAAGGTTTCATCTGCATCTTCCTGTTGCGTGATGTATTGCTTAATGACCTCATCGGTCACATTGCCACTGCTGCAACAGAAATAGCCACGCGCCCACATATGACGTCCCCAGTACTGGCGGCGCAACAATGGAAATTCATTTATCATGGCATGCGCGGTTCGGCCTTTCAGTTGTTGCATCAACTTGCTCACAGCAAGGCTTGGTGAAATCGAAACGAAAAGATGGATATGGTCGGGTGCTATATGTCC
Organism: Desulfovibrio piger; assembly: GCF_951793255.1. Classification (NCBI taxonomy): domain Bacteria; kingdom Pseudomonadati; phylum Thermodesulfobacteriota; class Desulfovibrionia; order Desulfovibrionales; family Desulfovibrionaceae; genus Desulfovibrio; species Desulfovibrio piger. The sequence continues at coordinate 271,032 of NZ_OX636706.1, read as the reverse complement.
TTTGAGAATTTCCACCTGATGCTTTTCACAGATGCCGCGTATCAGCGACCTGGCTCTCTGGGCGATGTCGCCTGACAAAATCTTTTTCCTGTACTTGGTTATCCAGACCAGGTGCAGGTGAATTGAAAAAACACTGTGGGAGCCTTTACGATAATTGCTCATGCCCACAGACTACAAAAGAAACGCTAAAGCCGCCACCTAAAGGTGGGGGTTTTACCCCTCCCTGAGTGGGACAATAAAGAAGTTTTTCACAAAACTCTTTCCCGCCCTGGCCCAAAGGATGCAGAGAAAAAAAGTCTGTATATCTGGCGTGTTCCGCCATCATTCGGCGGCAGCGGCGGGGACGGACGTCTGCTGGAGCATGGTGGGACAGTCCGGCAGGGCCGGGGCATGCCGACGACGGATGCCCAGCACATTGGGCAGCTGGGCCCGCACATTGCCCGTGACCCAGAAATCGGCCAGGTGCCGTCCGCGCAGCTCCTGATGCAGCCCGGGGGAGCGGATCACCAGCCCGGCCTGCATGCCGCCCTCCACATACATGACGGTACGGACATCCAGCGGCAGGTGGAGCAGGGCGTGGGCAAAGCTGTAGGCTTCCAGCGGTTCGCGGCAGTGCAGGAAGAGGATCTTGCCCGCCCCGTCCTCGGCCACTGCCGAGATGGCGTACAGGGGGCCGCCGGGAGACCAGAGGATGCGGCGCTCGTCATTGATCATGCGGTAGTTCTGGATGACCAGGCGATATTGCTCCAGCAGTTCCTGCCACTGGGGATCCTCGCGGGTCAGGATGTCGGCGCGGGGCAGGCCCTCCTGGCGGGGACCGGCCACGAAGAAGGCGCCGAAGCGGCGGACCAGGCGCTTGTTGTTGATGTAGTCGTCCTGGCGCATGTAGCCCGTGCTGGTGACGCCGTCGGGAAGATACATGCTGGCATTGATGGCGGCCACCAGATCATGGCTGTCGGCCCACTGGCCAAGGGTCAGGGCCGGATGCTTGTGGGCCGCGCTGGCATAGAGGCGGAAGTCGAACAATTCCGGGTCGATACGCAGGACGGTCAAAGAGGCCTGCTGCCCGGCTTCGGATTGCAGGGAGAACTCCGCATATTCGAGCCCCTCTTCCAGGGCGTTCCAGCGGGGGGCTTCCGGCAGGGCCGCATCGGCCTCGGCGCCGGCGTCCGCTGCCGGGGCCTCGTCCGGGAGCGGCAGGGCCTGGGTGGCTGCCGCAGGCAGGACTTCATCCTCGGCGGGCAACGGGGGCAGGCCGGGCAGGCCGGAAAGGTCGAGCTGTTCCAGTTCCAGACTCAGGGAAGGCGCAGGGGGGGCAGGCGGAAGGTCCCCTTCCGCTCCGGCTTCGGCAGGGCAGAAGACCAGCAGGCAGAGCAGCAGGTAGAGCGAGCGAAGACAGCAGGCAAGAAGGCCGTGCTGCCTGCGGCGGAGCAGACCGGCAGGGAAGGCGGGATGACAAAAAGCGGGTGCGACCGAAGCGTCCATACCTGCTGACATAGAGCGCCCTTGTTTTTTTGGCAAGCATCAGGCTCTGGCGGGAAGGGGTGGGTAAACTATATTGACTTATCAAGTTATATTGATATAGTTGAGGACATCGAAACCGTTTTTTCTGATTCACAGTTCCCAGGAGTTTTGTCATGCAGATCGCCCAGGCTCTCCGCCAGACAACCAAGCCTTTTGTTTCTTTGGAATTTTTTCCCCCTGCCGCGGAAAGTCATCTGCCGGAGTTCTACGAGACCGTGGAGCGCCTGCGCTCGATCGATCCCCTTTTCCTCTCCGTCACCTACGGTGCGGGGGGCGGCAAACAGCAGAACACGCTGAACGTCACGGCGGAGCTGGCCCGGCGGGGCTTCACCGTCATGGCGCACCTGACCTGTGTGGGCGCCGAGCCGCAGGCCATCAGCGATTTTGTGAGCCATCTGCGCGCTGCCGGGGTCCACAACGTGCTGGCCCTGCGCGGGGATGCGCCGCGCGGTGTGAGCGACTGGGACTGGAACGCGGGCCATTTCCACAACGCCCGTGACCTCGTGCGTTTCCTGCGCTCGGAGCATCCCGACCTGGGCATCGGTGTGGCGGGCTATCCCGCGCCCCATCCCGATGCGGCCACCTTCGCGTCGGACCGGGCCTATCTGGCCGACAAGCTGCGCGCCGGAGCGGATTTCGTCATCACCCAGCTTTTCTTCGATGTGCGCGAGTATGAGTCCCTGGTCAGCTCGCTGCGCGCCGCCGGACTGGAGACGCCGGTCATCCCGGGCATCCTGCCCATCCAGAGCTTCGATTCCCTGCGCCGCGTGCTCTCGCTGTGCGGGGCCAACATTCCGGGCAAGCTCTATCTGGAACTGGAAGCGGCCCACAACGAAGGCGGTGTGGAGGCCGTGCGCGAAGCGGGCCTGCGTTTTGCCGCCCGCCAGATCCGGCAGCTGCTGGATTGCGGCGCGCCCGGCATCCATCTGTACAGCCTCAACAAATCCGAGATGTGCCTGCGCCTAGTGGAAGAAGCGGGCCTGTAGGCCGCTTCCCCGGTGGGGGAGAACATGAATGATGACGGGAGCTGCCGGGACCGCGCGGCTCCCTGAAAAAACGGGAAGGGCCAAGTGTCCTTCCCGTTTTTTCGTCGCATCCCGATACGCCTCCGCAGGGGGGCCGAGCTCCGGACCGGCACCGCCTGCGTCGCTGCTGCGGGCATGGCCCGGCCCCGGGCCGACGTCTTGTGCCCTGTACGGAGGCGATCATTTCTCACCGTAACTGTTCTTTTTTTCACGATTTCACATCCGGTTGACCACCCCCGGCCTCCGGTTTTAGGGTTGTCCATGAGCATCGCAAAAGAACATCGCTGGTTGTTGCTGGCCGTCTGCGCGGCGCAGTTTTTCATGCCGTTCATGGTGGCCGGGGTCAACGCCGTCCTGCCGCCCCTGGGGGAAAGCCTGGGGGCCAGTGCCCGTGAACTCAGTCTGCTGGGGGCCGTCTATACGCTGGGGCTGGTCGTGTTCCAGCTGGCCGGAGGCACCCTGGGGGATATCTACGGACGGCGCCGGGTCTTCCTTTTTGGCCTGAGCCTGTTCAGTGTGCTGGCTCTGGTGCTGGGTTTCATCCCTCATATCGACGTCTTCATCGGCCTGCGCCTGTTCCAGGGCATGGGGGCCGCCATGCTGAGTTCGTCCAGCCTGGCCCTGCTGGCGTCCGCCGCGCCCAAGGAGATGCGGGCCAGCTATCTTGGCCTCAGCGGCGTGGCCGTTTATGCGGGCATCGCCTGCGGGCCGCCGGTGGGCGGTCTGGTGGCCGGCTGGCTGGGCTGGCGCTGGCTGTTCTGGGGCACGGGCCTGGCCGCGCTGGCCGCCATGTGCATCATGATCTTCCGGGTCCCCCTGGAGTGGCGCACCGCCGACAAGGAGCCCTTCGACGTGCCGGGCTGTCTGCTCTATGGCGGGGCCATGGCGGCCCTGACCTTTGGCGCGTCCTGTATCGCGGACGATCATCTGCTGGGCGGCGGGCTCTTCCTGCTCTGTCTCGTGCTGCTGGCCTGTTTCGTCTGGCGGGAGCTGCGCAGTCCCTTCCCCATGGTGGACGTGCGCCTGCTGCGCAGGAACAGGGTCCTCAGCCTGTCGCTGGTGGCGGCCTTCGTCAACTACTGCTCCTTTTTCGGCATGGTCTTTTTCTTCAGCCTCTACCTGCAGGTGGGGCGGGGCTTCAGCGTGCAGGGGGCCGGTCTGATGCTGGCCCTGCAGGCCGCCGTGCAGTCCCTGGCCAGTCCGCTGGCCGCCCGTCTTTGCGACCGTTATGACCAGGGTCTCATCAGCACCGCCGGGACGGTGCTCTGCGGGCTGGGCCTGCTGAGTGCCGCTTTTCTCGACATGGATTCCTCGCTCTGGATCATCGTGGGGGCCCAGTGCTTCATTGGTGCCGGGGCCAGCATCTTTGCCCTGCCCAACACCACCATCATCCTCGAAGCGGCCGGGCCGCAGCGGGTGGGACAGGCTTCCGGGCTGGTGGGCACGGTGCGTACGGCCGGCATGCTGGGCAACCTGACCATCATCACCCTGACCCTGAGTATTTTTCTGGGCCATGAGCCGGTGGGCAAGGACAATATCGACGCCTTCCTGCACTGCATGCAGGTGGATATGGTGCTGTTCGGTATCCTGAGCCTGCTGGCCGTGGGCTGTACCCTGGCCCGCAACAGCAGCGGCGCCAAGGCCGCCTGAACCGGAGGCACGATGCCATGAAGATATTCGCCGTCAACGGCAGCCCGCGCAAAAAGGGCAATACGGCCACGGTGCTGGAACACTTTCTGGAAGGGGCCCGCAGCGCCGGGGCGGACACGGAGCTGATCCTTCTTTATGATCTTCAGGCCTCCGGCTGTCGCAGCTGTTTCGCCTGCAAGCTCCGGGGCGGGGCCTCGTACGGGCACTGCGCCCTGAAGGACGACCTTTCGCCCGTGCTGGCCGCGCTGGAAAAGGCCGATGGGCTGGCCCTGGGCAGTCCCGTCTATTTCGGCAACGTGACGGGCGCCATGCGTTCGTTCCAGGAACGTCTGTGCTTCCCCTATCTGGTCTATGACCGCCGGCGCAGCACCATCGCGCCCCGCCGTCTGGCGATGGCCTGCATCTACACCATGAACGTGGATGCGGAGACCATGCGGCAGCACGGCTATCCCGAGACCCTGGCCGTCATGGATGGTTATCTGGGGCGCATCTTCAGCACGCCCTCCGTCCTGTATGTGACCGACACCTGGCAGTTCGACGACTATGCCAGATATGTGGCCGACCGTTTTTCCGAGGCGGACAAGCGGCGTCGGCGCGAGGAGCAGTTCCCGCAGGAGTGCCGTCAGGCCTTCGTCATGGGGCAGGAGATGGTCCAAAAGCTGGCAGGGCAGGGCGCGTGATCCGGCAGGGCGGGATGACGGAGGCGGAAGACGCCGCGCTGCTGTTCAGCCCCCTGTCCCCGGCAGGGGAGGCTGTCCCGGCGCAGTGGCATTTTCCGGCCGGGCTGGAAGATTTCCCCGCTGCGGCGGACTTCCATTTCTGGCGCCGGGAGCCGGGGAGCCCTGTGGGCGTGCTGCATCCGGCCGGACAGCCGGAAGAGGGCCTGCTGCTGGGCGAGGCCTGCGCTTTGGGCTGCACCGGCCCCCTGCGGCTGACAGCGGCCGAGCACGCCCTGCTGGGGAGTTGCCGGGCCGAAGGCCTGGCCTTTTTCTTGTGCCTGGGGGCCCTGCCGGAGGAGCCGGGACGGGCCGAGTTGCGCGTCTGCGCTGTGCTGGCCGTGGCTCTGGACGGGGGGAGGGCCCTGCGCCTGTCCCTGCCGCAGGAGCTGCCGGAGCGCTTGCCCATGACGCGACTGGCTTCGGCTTCCCCGGCCTGAACCCCGTGAGCCTGCGGCGGGCAAGAGGATGAAGGAGCTGTGCCGTGGCGTGGGCATCCGTCCCGTGCGGGCGGATGGGCCTTTACGGCATGGAGGTGCAGTCCGTCCCCGCGTTGCGGTCAGGCCGGCATCGCCGTTGCGGGGCATGTGGCGGTATTTTTAGTCATAACATGTAAACATCTATCTTGAAATTATCGATATCGGCAGGGCTGCACCGGTGCTGTGCGGCCCTGCTTTTTTGTGCCCTGTATAGGGAAAACGTTCCTCGTTCCGGCTGGCAGGGCGTGTGCCCCTGGAGCCTGCAGGCGGGGAGGGCGGGCATTAAAACTATAAAACTAGTTTTTTAGTTGACACGATAAAACTACTTTTTTAGTTTGATGTTGACAGCATACTTTCCCAGCGTCTACACCAAGGGCATGAATTCCTCGTATATCACCGCCCTGCCGGACGACTGGGAACGCGTGGCGCGGGTCTTTTCCGCCATGGGGGACGCCACCCGGCAGAAGATCCTTCTGCTCTTCGAGCCCGGGGAGAGCATCAGCCTCAGCAGCCTTGTGGCGACCGTGGGCCTGAGCCGTACGGCCGTGAGCCATCATGTGAACGTCCTCGTACGGGCCGGGCTGCTGATCCCCCGGCGGCAGGGCCGGGAAGTGCTTTACCGGCGCGACCTGCCCTTTGCCGTGGAGATGCTCGACCGGGTGCGGGATTACGCGCTGGCCGAGCTGGCCGCGGAGCAGGGCGACCGTTCCTGAGCCTGCCCGGCTGGGCAGGGGCTTTGGCAGGGATCGCCGCCATGCACGGATGCTGCAAGGAGTGCGCATGAGCAGGCGATTTTTGCGACAGACCGTCTCGCTGGGGGTGAGCTATACCCTCGGCACCTTCAACGACAACTTCTTCAAGCAGGCCATCCTGCTGCTGGCCGTGAGCATGGGCCATACGGCCGTGCAGGCCTGGGGCACCGTGCTTTTTTCGCTGCCCTTCGTCCTGTTCTCCGCCTGGGCTGGCTGGCTGGCCGACCGCTATCCCAAGTGCCGTCTGGTACTGGCGGCCAAGGCCCTGGAAGTGTGCGCCATGCTGGCCGGGGGCTGGGGGCTGCTCCAGCTGCACTGGAGCGGCATGCTGGCCATGCTCTTCTGCATGGGGGCCAGCGCCACCCTGTTCAGCCCGGCCCTCAACGGCTCCCTGCCGGAACTGTTCGCCCGCGAGGACGTGCCCCGGGTCAACGCCCTGTTCAAGCTGGCCACCACGGCCTCCATCCTGCTGGGCATCACGCTGGCAGGCGGGGCCCTGGAACGGCAGTGGCTCGCCACGGAGATCCCCTTCGGGCGCTGGCTGGTGGCTGCCGTGGCCGTGGGTGTGGCGGTGCTGGGCCTGCTCTCCGTGTTCTTCATCCCCTACCGGCCCGCTGCCGCCCGCAAGGAAGATCTGCCGCCCTTCCCCTGGCTGGGGGCCCTGGATTCCGCCCGCGACTTGTGGCGCCTGCGTGCCCGCCAGGGCATCTTCTGGTGCCTGTGCGGCGATGTCTTTTTCTACACCCTGTCCACCCTCGTCCTGCTGGAGATCAATGCCTACGGCGTGGCCCAGCTGGGCCTTGGCCCCACCATGGCCAGCCTGCTGCCCGGCGGGCTCATGCTGGGCATCTGTGCCGGGGCCGGGCTGGCGGCCCGTCGTGCCCGTGGGGACTGGCGGCGGAGCGTGCCCCGCGCCTGCGCCGGTATCGGCCTGTTGCTGGCGGTCGCCGGTGGCGTGCCCGCCGCGCCCGAGGCCTTCCGCTTCGGCCTGCTCTTTGCCTGTTATGCGGCGGTGGGCATCTGCGGCAGCCTGTATATCGTGCCGGTGTCCAGCCAGATCCAGCTGCTTCCGGCAGCGGAGGAAAAGGGCCGCATCCTCGGCACCAGCAATTTCTTTTCCTTTTCCGGCATGGCCCTGGCCGGGCCGGTCTATGCCCTGCTGTCCTTCCTGCCGCCTTCCGTAGCCCACATGCTGCTGGGCGGCCTTACCCTGATCTGGGCCGTCTTTTTTGCCCGTCGCCTCAAGGCCGCTTTTCCTAATGGCGACGATGGCGGCAGCAGCGGTGGGGCGGGGGACGACGAGGCGAAGGCGGACGGGCCCCGGGGGCCTCGCCGGGCCGCTTCGCGTGTCCGTATCCTGTTCTCCCGCATGCTGCTGGGCTGCGGCCGCTATTTGCTCTCCCTGCGTTACCGTGTCCGTCTGGAAGGGCTGGATGTCCTGCAGGCCGAAGTGGCGCGGGCGCGTGAGCGGGGCAGGGGCGTGCTCGTGCTGCCCAACCATCCCGCCTTCATGGACCCGGCCCTGCTGTGTACGCATCTTGCCGCTTTCGATTTGCGGCCGCTGGCGGACAGCCATCAGATACGCCGCCCGTGGTTGCGGCCGGTGGCCGCGCTGACGGGCTGCATCTCCCTGCCGGATCTGCGCCGTGACGGTCTCTCCGCCCGTGACCAAGTGAGGGAAGCGCTGGACAGCTGCGCCGCTGCGCTGGCCCGGGGCGAGAACGTCCTTTTGTATCCCTCCGGCGGCCTGAGCCGGGACGGCGCTACCCATCTGGGCGGCAACAGCGGCGCGTACCGTCTGCTGCAGGCCGTGCCCGACTGCGGTCTGGTCCTCGTGCGCACGCGCGGCCTCTGGGGCTCGTCCTTCAGCTGGGCCGCAGGCGAGCCCGTGCTGGGCCGGGCCCTGCTGCGCGGGCTGGTGTCGCTGCTCTGTCACGGCCTGTTCTTCCTGCCCCGGCGGGAGGTGCGCATCACCTGCGCTCTGCCGTCCCGCCGTCCCATGCCCGGGGAGGGCGTCCGGCCGTACAATGCGCTGCTGGAGTCTTTTTATGATGCCGACGGCGGCGAAAAGGCCTGCCCGCAGATCCTTTTTCCCTGGCGTGCCGAGGTCCCGTCCGGGGCGGGCACAGGCGCTGTATCGGCCCGGATGGCCGCCACGCCGCCCCCGCTTGCCGCTGCCGACAGGGAAGCCGTGCTGCGCCTGCTGGCGGAAGCGTCGCCTCTGGGCCCGGAGTGGGGCAGCCTCAAGGAAGACCTGCGTCTGGACACTGACCTGGGGCTGGACAGTCTGGCCCTGACGGAACTGGCCGTGCGGCTGGAAGAGCGCTTTGGCCACGCTCCCGCCAGTCTGGAAGGCTTGCGAACGGTGGGGGACTGTCTGCTGCTGGCCGCCGGGCAGATGCCGGAGGCCGCCACAGCGGAAGCGCCGGAAGAGCCCTCCCCCTGGCTGGATGCCGTGCGGGCCCGTCCCGCCCGGGCGCTCAGCCTGCCTGATGCTCCCAATCTGCCGCTGGTCATGCTGCGGCAGTTGCGGCGCGCCCCGTCCCGCCCCCTGCTGGCCGACAACGGCCGGATACTGACGGCGCGTGCGTTCTGGATACGGGCCGTGGCCCTTTCCCTGCATCTGCGCCGCCGTTTGGGCAGCGGACAGCGGGTGGGCATCATGCTGCCCGCCTCGTCAGCGGCTTGTGTGGCCTGGCTGGCCGTGCTGCTGGCCGGACAGACGCCGGTCATGCTGAACTGGACCACAGGGCCGCGCAATCTGGGCCACTGTCTGCGTCTGGCCGGGGTGCGGCATATCCTCAGTGCCCGGGCCCTGCTGGATCGTCTGGAAGGCAGCGGCCTGCGCGAAGCCGCCGGAGAGGCCGGGGCCGCATGGCTGCCGCTGGAAGATACGGCAGCCTCCCTGTCCCCCTGTCTGCGGCTGGAGGCCGCCTGCCGTGCGCTCCTCTCGCTGGCCGGGCTCGAAGGCTGCGCCGTGCCCCGAAAGCTGTCCCCGCCGGCGGCCATCCTGTTCACCTCGGGCTCGTCGGCGGCAGCCAAGGGCGTGCCGCTCAGCCATGACAACATCCTGGCCAACTGCCGGGACGTGGCGGCCATCCTGGCCCTGGACAGCCACGACGCCATGCTGGCCATGCTGCCGCCCTTCCATACGCTGGGCCTCACGGGCAACATCGTGCTGCCGCTTTGCTTCGGCGTGCCGATGGTCTTCCACGCCAATCCCACGGAAGGCGCCCGTCTGGATGCCGTATGCCGCCAGTGGCGGCCGACCCTGCTGGTGGCCGCCCCCACCTTCCTGGACGGTATGTTGCGGCAGGCCCGGCCCGGGGATCTGGCATCGTTGCGCGTGGCCTTCGTGGGGGCGGAAGCCTGTCCGCAGCGCCTTTATGATGATTTTGCCCGCCTGAGCGGCGGCGGGCTGCTGTGCGAGGGCTACGGCGTCACGGAGTGTTCGCCGGTCATCAGCCTCAACCTGCCCACGGATGCCCGCACGGGTACCATCGGTCAGCCTTTGCCTTCGGTGCGGACGGCCATCGTATCCGTGCAGGAGCCCCGGCAGCGGCTGGCGGCCGGAGAGACAGGCCTGCTGCTGGTGCGGGGCCCCAATGTGTTCGGCGGCTATCTGGGGCAGGGCAGCGACGGCGGCCCGGCCTCGCCTTTCCTGCATCTGGACGGCGAGGACTGGTACTGCACCGGCGATCTGGTGCGGGCGGACAGCGACGGGCATATGACCTTTGCGGGACGGCGGGAGCGTTTCGTCAAGCTGGGCGGGGAGATGATCTCCCTGCCGCAGATGGAGGCCGTGCTGGGGCGTCATTTCATGGCCCCTGCCGGACAGGAAGGCCCGGTCCTGGCCGTGGATGCGCTGGAAGAGGAGGGGCAGACCGTGCTGGTGCTGTTCACGACCCTGCCTCTGGAGCGCGAAGAGGCCAATGCCGTGTTGCGGGAGGAAGGTCTTTCCGCCCTGTACATGCTGCGCCGGGTGCGGCGGCTGGCGGCCCTGCCTTTGCTGGGGTCGGGCAAGGTGGATTACCGGAGCCTGCGGGCCCTGGTCATGCAGGAGGGGCAAGGCGTCTAGCCGGGACGACAGGATGCCGGGGCCCGTGAGCCGGACGAAGGGCTGGACGGCAGCATCCGGCCGGCACCATGAGGGCGCAGGCGCAGCGGGATTCACGCTTTTGCCGGCGGCCGTTCCCTTATGGTGTCAGCCCCGACAGCGCCGGGCGGACATGTCGGCCCGCGCCGCAGAAAGCTTGCATAAAAGAAAAAGGGTGGCAGTCCTGGCGACTGTCACCCTTTTGCATAAGAGCTCGTTTGTGAGGTGGGCTCCTGTCCTCGCGCGCATCAGCGCCCTAGTCCAGGCCCATTTTTTTGCTCAGCTTCTTGCCCAGGTTCTTGACCTTGTCCAGCGGGCTTTCACTTTCCAGGCGTTCGAATTCACGCAGCAGTTCGGCCTGCTTGTCCGAGACGCGGGTGGGGGTCAGGACTTTGACTTCCACCAGCAGGTCGCCGCGGTTGCTGCGACCGGGGTAGGGCATGCCTTCGCCCTTGAGGCGCAGCAGGGTGCCGCTCTGGATGCCCTTGGGGATGTCCAGGGGCAGCGGCCCCTTGAGGCCGGGCACTTCCACGCGGTGGCCGAGGGCCGCCTGCACGAAGCTGATCTCGCAGGTGTAGATGAGGTCCTGGCCCTGGCGTTCGTACTTTTTGCTGGGCTCCACATGCAGGACCACATACAGGTCGCCTGGAGGCCCTCCGTGCTCGCCGGGCTCCCCTTCACCGCGCACACGCAGGCGGGTGCCGGTATCCACACCGGCGGGGACGCGCACCACGATCTCGCGGCGTTCTTCCACGATGCCCTGGCCCTTGCAGCGGGGGCAGGGCTTTTTGATGACCTGACCGGTACCCTGGCAGGTGGAGCAGGGCATGGCGATCTGGAAGAAGCCCTGGGAATGGCGCACCTGACCGGTGCCGTGGCACTGGGGGCAGGTCTCGGGCTGGCTGCCCGGAGCGGCACCGCTGCCGGAGCAGTCGGGGCAGGTCACATGCTTGGGCAGGGTCAGGGGGATCTCGTCGCCCGTGGCGGCCTGCTCAAAGGTGACTTTCAGGTTGTAGCGCAGGTCGGCGCCCTGCATGGGGCGGGGACCACGTGCGCCACCGGCGGAAGCAAAGCCGAAAAGGTCGCCGAAGATATCGCTGAAATGGGCGAAGATGTCTTCGTTGCTGGTGAAGCCCCCACCGCCCATGCCGCCCTGCACACCGGCATGACCGAAGCGGTCATAGCGGGCGCGCTTTTCGGCGTCGCGCAGGACGTCATAGGCCTCGGCAGCTTCCTTGAACTTTTGTTCGGCTTCGGCGTCACCGGGGTTGTGGTCGGGATGGTAGCGCATGGCCAGCTTGCGATAGGCTTTTTTGATCTCGTCCTCGCCGGCGCTGCGGTCCACCCCCAGAACTTCGTAATAGTCTCGCTGTGCCATGGCCTTTAGCCTTCGTTCTTGGCGGACTCCTGACCTTCGGGCAGGGGATTGTACAGGCTCATGTCGTCAGGCAGCACCTTGCCCGCGGCGATCTCGCGCAGAGCGGTCACGGCTTCCTTGTTGCGGCTTTCGATGAGGGGCTCATAGCCTTCACGGTACTGGCGCACACGCTTGATGGCCATCTGGACCAGCAAAAAGCGGTTGTTCACGCGTTCCTGGCAATCTTCCACGGTAATGCGGGCCATAGTTCCTCCGGCTTGCCCGCGAGACAGCGGGCGGAGTGTAAAAATGAATGCCGCCGTACCCGACAGCAGCGGGCGCGGCGCAATAGGGGCAGAACTCTTTGCCTGCCCAAGCGAGTTATGCTATTGGTCTTTTGTGCGGCTGTCAAGGCCAGAGGCGCGGAAAATCGTCCCTGCCCTGTCTGCCGCCTTCGATCAACGCAACACATGCCCTGCGGGGCAGGAGGACATATGCGCGAAAAACGCTCCTATGCGCAGGAGGTCTGCGTCAAGAGCGCCGGCAAGGCCATGCAGCAGACCGGCATGATCTGGCCCGGCTGCCGCATCGGCGTGGCCGTTTCCGGCGGGGTGGACAGCTTCGTGCTGCTCAAGACCCTGCATATCCGGCAGGGCATCGTGCCCTTCCGTTTCGAGATCATGGCCATCCATCTCAATCCCGGCTTCGATTCGCAAAGCCATATGCCGCTGGCCGCCTGGCTCTCGCAGCACGGCATCCCCTCGCATCTGGAGGTGACGGACTTCGGCCCGCACGCCCATTCGGCCGAGAACCAGCGCCGTTCCCCCTGTTTCCGCTGCGCCTGGCTGCGCCGCAAACGCCTGTTCGAGCTCTGTTCGCAGTACAAGCTCACCCATCTGGCCCTGGGGCACAATGCCGAGGATCTGGTCTCCACCTTTTTCATGAACCTGTGCCGCAACGGCCGCGTGGACGGCATGAGCATGAACGAGCCCTTCTTCGGCGGCAAGCTGCATCTGATCCGGCCGCTGCTGCTGGTGGAGAAAAAGTACATCATCAAGGCCGCCAAGCAGTGGGAGCTGCCCCTGTGGGCCAATGCCTGCCCTTCGGCCGGCAATACCGCCCGCAGCGACATGGGCGAGACCCTCAAGGCCCTGTACGGCGTGGCCAAGGATTCCCGCCGCTGCATCCTCAACGGCCTGAGCCGCTGGCAGCTGGAAAAGAACAGCCTGCCTGATGTGACGGATGCCGGAGAGCAGGAGAGCGGGGCGTTTGTCCGGGGGGAAGGGACCCCCTTTAGCTAGCGCCCAAAGGGAGGCCTTCCCCCGGGCCCTCCATCCTCCCCCAAACGCGCTTTATTGTCCCACTCAGGGAGGGGTAAAACCCCCACCTTTAGGTGGCGGCTTTAGCGTTTCTTTTGTAGTCTGTGGGCATGAGCAATTATCGTAAAGGCTCCCACAGTGTTTTTTCAATTCACCTGCACCTGGTCTGGATAACCAAGTACAGGAAAAAGATTTTGTCAGGCGACATCGCCCAGAGAGCCAGGTCGCTGATACGCGGCATCTGTGAAAAGCATCAGGTGGAAATTCTCAAAGGACATATAGCACCCGACCATATCCATCTTTTCGTTTCGATTTCACCAAGCCTTGCTGTGAGCAAGTTGATGCAACAACTGAAAGGCCGAACCGCGCATGCCATGATAAATGAATTTCCATTGTTGCGCCGCCAGTACTGGGGACGTCATATGTGGGCGCGTGGCTATTTCTGTTGCAGCAGTGGCAATGTGACCGATGAGGTCATTAAGCAATACATCACGCAACAGGAAGATGCAGATGAAACCTTCCGAATTGAGGGGGAATGACTTCAGCCTGCTTCAGCAGGGGCCATACCGGCTTTAGCCGGAACGCGACTTTAGTCGCCACGGTGAATCCACCGGCTTTAGCCGGTGGAGTGTTCAATACAGGAAACGGGCAGCCGTATGGCTGCCCGTTTCCTGTTTTCAGGCGGGATAATGACGTCATTATGTTGGCGTGCTGTCTGTTGGCGGGGCAGTATGCGGGCCGCTTGATGCGAAGGAGTCGGGACGGGACCGGCTTCGTGCGAAAAAGACTTTTCGGAGGCGGCAGGCGCGGACGGGTGCTCACTCCCCCAGTCCGGTCATGTCTGTCCCTTGGCGGTCAGGGGGGGATGACGTGTCCGTCATCCGAAGACGGGGACCCGCCATACAGACCAGAATAAAAGTTTTTGGGAGGAGCGGGGGAGCATGAGGGGGAGAGGAGACCTTTTTTCAAAAAGGTCTCCTCTCCCCCTCATCAAAAAGACACTGCCTCAGGGCAGCGATGGCGCGCGTCGTGTACTAGACGCCCTTGGCCTTGAGCTCTTCCAGGAAGCCCTCGGGCACTTCAAAGCCCAGCTCGGCGGCCTTGGCGGCGGACTGGCGGGCTTCGGCGTACTTGCCAAGGTCGAACTGGGCAAGGGCCATGTTGTTCCAGGCGGGAGCGAAGGCGGGTTCCTTTTCCAGGATCTCCTTGCAGAGCTTTTCGCAGGCTTCGAAGTCGCCCTGCATGTAGTAGGCGGTGGTCAGGGCGTTCTTGGCCTGCACGAAGTCGGGGTCCCACTTCAGGGCCTTTTTCAGGGCGGTGATGGCCTTGTCCGGCTCGCCGCGCTGCAGGTGCACGAAGGCGATGTTGCTCCACGGCACGGGGAACTTGGCGCGGCACTGGGCGGCTTCTTCATTGTAGCGCAGGCAGCCTTCCAGGTCGCCGCGTTCCAGGCAGATGCCGCCGAGCTGCACATAGGCTTCGGCCAGGTGGGGGGAGTTGCGCACGGCGTTGAGCAGGGCTTCTTCGGCGCCCACGAAGTCACGCTTGCTCAGCAGGGCCAGGCCCAGGTTGTAGTGATGGGTAGCGCACTGCTCGTTGGCCGCGATCTCCATCTTGAGGTCGGCAATATATTCGTCGATATCGTCGTAACGCTGTTTCATAGGATGTGGCCCTCTTTTTTCAGCAGATCATGGTACCAGAGGCAGAAGTCGGTGATGCCCTGGAATTTTTCGTCACGGTTCACAATACCCAGAGCGCATTCCAGCACGCCGCGACCGTAGTCGTTGCCGTACTGTTCGTTCCTGGCGGCCTTGAGCTGGAGGAACTCGCGCACCAGCTGCTGGGTGGTGCGCTTGGTCACGTCCAGGCGCACGTCCAGAGGATCGTTGGGCTTCTGGAAGGGGTCCCAGTTATCGTAGCCGATGCGGTCCACGAACTTGCGGCGCCGCGGGTTCATGCGCTCGTAGATCTCACGCTTGAGCTGTTCCTGTTCCTCGTTGAGGCGCTGGGGCGTGCCGTCGCGGAACACGGTAGCGGGAATGAAACTGAGCTCGGAAGGCATGGTGCGCTCCCTATTTTTCAGGCTTGGCCGGGCCGATGCCCAGGTAGGCCTCGTCGTAATTGGTGATGAGTGCCATGGAGAGCGGCACGTAGACTTCGTGCAGCTCGCGGAAGCGGCTGTTGACGGTGCGGCCGATCTCGCGGCTCAGGTCTTCCAGGCGGCTCTGGATCTTGTCCAGATAGACGGTGGGGTACGACTTGCCCTTTTCGAAGGCGGCGAAGCCACAGATGTGGCCCTGACCGGCGATGGCGGTGGGCACGCCGTAGAGGCGACAGGTGATGGGACGGGCCTGGTAGAGCAGGCAGCGGTCGTCATCGCCCAGCAGGGGGCAGCGGCACTTGATGCGCGCGGCTTCTTCCATGATGGCTTCGGGGCTCTTGCCGGACTTTTCTTCCCGGAAGAGCTCGCGCTTGAGGCGGGTCAGCTGACGGTCGGTCTCGGCGGCCCTGGTCAGGATGGCCGAGCGCTGCGGACCGTAATCGAAAGCCTGCTGGAAAGCCCGGTTGATGTACATGGCCTCCACCAGGGAAAGGTCGAACAGGGCATGACAGCAATCGCTGCAGCCTTCCTTGCAGGTGACGCACTGGGCATGGTCGTGCCGGATACGCTCGAACACGGCGTCACAGCTGGCGCGGAGTTTTTCGTATTCGGCAAAAATGGGCTGAAGATCAGGAATCATTGGGGTCGTTCCGCTGGTTATGAAAGTGCCGCCAGACGAAACGCCCGGCGGCACTTTGATTTGCAGGTGCTTGGGCACCCTTAGGGCTTAGGCTTCTTCAACGGTGATGGCGCTGGTTTCACAGACTTCCACACAGGATTCGCAGCCCAGGCACTCTTCGGAGTTCACGGGTTCGGACTTGCCGTCCTTGATTTCGTAAACTTCCACGGGGCAAACGTCCACGCATTCGCCACAGCCCACGCACTTGTCGGTATCGACATTCACATTGTAGCCCATTGTGTCCTCCAGATGTTGAAACGTACGTTTCTTGTAGTCCTCGGGGGGAGGGGTCTCCCCACCCAAGGGAATGCATAGCGTCCCCCCCCTTGGGCTGTCAAGGGAAGATTTCTTTGCACATCGTCGCAGGGGACGTGTCCGGCGCGTTTATTGCAGCAGCACGCGCGCGTAATACGGACGGCCGTCGCGGACGATCTGCATCAGTACCTGATTGGCCAGGCGTTCCCGGCGGAAGGCGTTGACCAGATCGGCGGTGGTGCGGATGCGCATGCCGCCGATGGCCGCGATGACGTCGCCGGGGCGCAGGAAGTCCGTGGGGCCGGGGCGGCGCGTCTCGCGCACCAGCATGAGGCCGTCGGCCTCGCGCACGCGCAGGCCCCAGATCTCCTGCATGAGGGAAAGGGCCGTGGCATCGTCGAAGGAGGCGGGCTTCACGCGGATCTTTTCCGGCTTGTCGCCGCGCAGCACGCCCAGGGTCAGCTCGGCGCCGGGCACCTGGTTGCGCAGGATGTTCACGTATTCGCGACGGTCGCGCACGGGCGAGCCGTTGATGCTGTCGATGACGTCGCCGGGCTCGATGCCGGCCTTGCCCGCCGGGCTGCCGGGGTAGAGGCGGGTGACGATGATGCCGCGGGGCTCACGCAGGCCCAGGGCCATGGCCATGCGCTGGTCCACGTCGTCGGCGGCCAGGCCCAGCCACAGGGGCGCCACACGGCCCTGGCCCACAAGGTCATCCATGACGCGGCGGGCCTTGTTGACCGGGATGGCAAAGCCGATGCCCTCGCCGCGGGCGTGGACAGCGGTATTGATGCCCACCAGACGGCCTTCGAGGTTGAGCAGGGGGCCACCGCTGTTGCCGGGGTTGATGGCGGCGTCGGTCTGGACCAGGTCGGTGAACACGCCGCTCTCGCTGCGGATGGTGCGGCCCAGGGCCGAGACCACGCCCGTGGTGACGGTGTGGTTGAAGCCGAAGGGGTTGCCGATGGCGATGACGGTCTCGCCGGGCATGAGGTCGGAGGAATCGCCCAGGGGCACGGCGGGCAGGTCATGGGGGCCCTGGATCTCCAGCACGGCCAGGTCGAAGTCCGGCTCCGCGCCCTTGACCACGGCGGGGAACTGGCGGCCGTCCTGCAGATGGATCATGACCTCGTCACCACCGGCGATGACGTGGGCGTTGGTCAGCACCAGGCCGCGCTTGCCGTCCACGATGACGCCGGAGCCGAGGCTCACGCGTTTTTGCCGGCGGGGCTGGTCGAAGCCCGGGCCGAAACCGAAAAACTGGTCCATGGGCGAGATGCGCTGGCGCTCCACCACATGGGTGCTGGTGATGTTGACGACGGCGGGGGCCGTGGCCTGGACGGCGCGCACCACCGGGGTCATGCGCGGGCTGGAATCCGGCACGGGCGCGGCGGCAGGGGCCGTGGCCGTACAGAGCAGGGCCAGACAGGCCAGGGTGCCTGCGGCGCGGCGCAGGCCGGGGAACAGGGAAAACGACGGATGCATGGTCAACTCCGTGATCGTTGCGGATGGAAAAAGGGCGGGAAGGCCCAGGGGCAGGGGAGCGGCAGCCGTGGACGGACGGCGGCGATGCCCTGCTTTTGTCCGGCGGGCCGTGGGCCACGCGGGCATTCCCGGCAGGATCCGCCTTTTCTAATACAGGCCGTCACACAGGTAAAGACGGGCCATGCTTGCGCCGGGCCGGGCAAGACGTTACACAGAAAACATGAAACAAGTTCCCGTATATCGTGAGGCTGTGGAAGTGCCCGCCCTGCCGGGCCTCTTTATCCGTCCCCTGGAAAGCTCCCTGCTGGAGAAGGCCCAGGCCCATCTGGACAACCTGACCAAGCCGCGCGGCAGTCTGGGGCGTCTGGAAGAACTGGGCCGGCGCCTGTATGCCATGGCAGGCGGGGTCACGCCCCTGAGCGTGAGCCCGGCCCTGATGCTGACCGTGGCCGGGGACCACGGCGTGACGGCCCAGGGCGTCTCGCCCATGCCGCAGGCCGTGACCCGCCAGATGACGCGCAACTTCCTCAACGGCGGCGCGGGCGTCAACGTGCTGTGCCGCAGCAGCGGCATGGACCTGCGCGTGGTGGATGCCGGTTGCGCCGGGGGGCCCTACGAGCCGCACGAGCTGCTCATCGACCGCCGCCTGGGCGACGGCACCGCCGACATCAGCAAGGGCCCGGCCATGAGCCGCGAGACCTGCCTGCAGGGCCTGCGCCACGGCATCGCCCTGGTGGAGGAGTTCGCGGACAAGGGCTATCGCTGTTTCGGCACCGGCGAGATGGGCATCGGCAATTCCACGCCGGCCACGGCCATCAACTGTGCGCTGTTCGGTTTCGACCCTGACGAGGCCACGGGCCCGGGGGCCGGTTCCGATCCCGAACGGGTGCGCCACAAGGCCGCCATCGTGCGTCGCGCCCTGGAGGTCAACGCCGCGGCCCTGAAGGGCGACGGGGTGGACATCCTGGCCGCGCTGGGCGGTTTCGAGCTGGCCATCATGGCCGGCATCATGCTGGGGGCCGCGTCGCGCTCCCTGCCCATACTGGTGGACGGCTTCATCTGCAGCGCCGCCTATGCCGCCGCGGTGCGCATCTGCCCGCTGGTGGCCCAGTACGCCATCCTGTCCCATGCCTCGGCCGAGCCCGGCCATGTGCCCGCCCTGGGCGCGCTGGACAGCGGCACGCCCCTGCTGCACCTGGACATGCGGCTGGGCGAGGGCACCGGCGGCGCCGTGGCCTATCATTTGCTGCGCTGCGCCGTGAACATCTTCAACGAGATGGCCACCTTTGCCGAGGCGCAGGTGGACGAAGGCCTGTGATGGAGACCGGGAACAGGGACGATTTGCTGACGCTGGAAGATGTGCGCTGCCACTTCCCGGTGCGTCAGGGCATGCTGGGCGAAGTGCGCCATCTGCGGGCCGTGGACGGGGTGGATCTTGTCCTGCGGCCCGGCCAGAGCCTCGGGCTGGTGGGCGAATCCGGCTGCGGCAAGTCCACGCTGGGCCGTCTGGTCTGCGGTCTGCAACGTCCCACCGGCGGCCGCATCCTGTTCCGGGGCGCGCCGCTGCCGCCTGCCGGAGCGGGCAGCATGGCGGCCGGACGCATCCAGATGGTCTTTCAGGACCCGTTCTCTTCCCTCGATCCCCGCTGCACGGTGGGCACCTCGGTGGAGGAGAGTCTGCTGGCCGGGGAGCGCCTGAGCCGCAGGGAACGCCGGGAGCGGGTGCGCGACATGTTCGCCACGGTGGGCCTGGCCGGTCTGGAACGCCGCTACCCGCACGAGTTCTCCGGCGGTCAGCGGCAGCGCATCGCCGTGGCCCGGGCGCTCATGACTCATCCTGACCTCATCGTTTGCGACGAGCCGGTCTCGGCGCTGGATGCCTCGGTGCAGGCGCAGATCCTCAACCTGCTGCGGCAGGTGCAGGAGGATTTCGGGCCCGCCTATCTGTTCATTTCCCACGATCTGGCCGTGGTGGGCTTCATGTGCCCTCACATCCTGGTCATGTATCTGGGCCGTTTCGTGGAAGAGGGCCCGCGCGAGCGTCTGCTCCGGGAGCCCGCCCATCCCTATACGCGCGCCCTGCTGGCCTCGGTGCCTTCCTTTGAGGATCTGCGCGACGGCAAAAGCCCGGTGCGCGCGCCCCAGCAGAACATCCGGGGCGAGCTGCCGAGCCCGCTGGATCCGCCGTCGGGCTGCCGCTTCCATCCCCGCTGTCCGCAGGCCACGGAACGCTGCCGCGAGGAAGCCCCGCAGTGGAAGGAGCTGGAGCCCGGCTGGCGGGTCCGCTGCCATCTGTATGGGTAAATGATACGTTATCCAGGGGGAGGGGCCCTCGCGCTGCCGTCGCTGCCCGCAGCTTTTTTCGGCGCAACGGGCACGGCCTGCGGGCCGTCGGCTGGTCGCCGGCACGTGCGGCAGAGTGTCCCTTGCCCCTGCATCTCCCCCCTAAAGTATGTCTTATGCGGAAAGACGGAACGCTGCCTGCCAAGAAAGCCGTGCCTGACAGCCTGTCCCCCGGCAGGTGATGCGGGAGAGCGGGCGTTTGCACGTACCCGTTAGAAGGGGAGGCAGCGCCAGGAAAAATTGCTGGGATATTTTAATTGAAAATGAAATTCTTTTTCTATAAACTGATACAAATACCCAGCAAAGGAGAGCGTATGGACAATCGCTTCGGCACTACCTCCGGCATGGTCATCCAGACCGTCATGGAAAACGGGCAGGAATTCTGCCTGGCCATCGACGAGCGCGGCCTGTATCTGACCAGTGCCAACTATCTGGACAAGAACCTGGCGGACCCCCACCGCTATTCCGGCAGCAGGGCCACCACCAAAGCCCGCCTGCTGGCCCTCGATCTGGACCCCGTTCGCCTGGCCGAGGCCAATGCCCACCGCATCCCGGTCTACACCGACGAAGCCAAGAAGAAGATCAACCCCATCAAGGCTTCCAAGCGTGGTCTGAGAGGCTGATTGATGATCGCACTGCCTGCGACGCCCCGGATCGGGAGAAAAAGCTCCCGGGCATTGACGTCGGTCCTGCTCTAGTCGGCGTGCGACCTGGCTGCCTTCGTGTGGTGCGTCCCGTGCGGCAAAACAAGAACGCCCGGCAGGAAATGCCGGGCGTTCGACGTTTGCAGAAAGCGCTTTGGGGAGGCGCAAGGAGAGGGCTTTCCAGTTCCGGGAAAAGGTCCCTTCCCCTGCGAGCGCCCTCTTTCCTAGCGTTCGAAATAGGTGTAGCCGCGCAGGCCGTCTTCAAAAGCCTGGAGCACGGCAAAGCGGTCGCTGGGGGTCAGGCGTCCGGCCCGCACGGCGCGTTCGGCCGTGGCGCGCAGGTCGTCCAGGATACGGCGGGGGTCGTATTCCACATAGCTCAGGATGTCGGCCACGGAGTCGCCCCGGATCTCGCGCACGTACTCATAGCCGCCGTCGGGATCGACGCGGATGGAGACCACGTTGGTGTCGCCCATGAGGTTGTGCAGGTCGCCCAGGGTCTCCTGATAGGCACCCACCAGGAAGACGCCCAGATAGTATTCCTCGCCGTCCTTCAGGGGATGCAGGTCCAGGGTTGTCTTGAGGCCCTGCGGGTCGATGAAGTGGTCGATGCGGCCGTCAGAGTCACAGGTGATGTCCGAGATGATGCCCTGGCGCGAGGGGAACTCGTTGAGGCGGTGCACCGGCATCACCGGGAAGAGCTGGTCGATGGCCCAGCTGTCCGGCAGGGACTGGAAGACGCTGAAGTTGCCGTAGTAGATGTCGGCCAGGCTCACGTCGATGTCCTGCAGGTCGCGGGGCACGGTCTTGAGCTTCACCTTTTCCTGGGCGATGCGCATGATGATGGCCCAGAAGAAACGCTCCGAAAGGGTACGCTGGCGCAGGTTCACGCGGCCCGTGGAGAAGAGCTTGCGCATCTCGTCACGGTAGTAGATGGCGTCGTTGTAGCATTCCTGCAGGTTGCGCAGGCTGATGTTGCCGTAGACCTCGCGCATGTTCAGCACGGGCTCGGGGGTGTCTTCGGGCAGCTCGGCGGGCAGCTGGGCCTCTTCCACGGCGCTCACGTCCAGCACGTTGAACAGCAGCACGGAATAGTAGGCCACGGTGGCGCGGCCGGATTCGGTGATGATGTGCGGGTGCGGCACCTGCTGCTCGTCGAGGATGCTCATGATGGCTTCCACGATGTCGGCGCTGTATTCGTCCAGATTGTAGTTGCGCGACGAGATGTAATTGGTGTGCGAGCCGTCGTAGTCCACGGCCAGACCGCCGCCCAGGTCAAGGTAGCCCATGGGCGCGCCTTCCTGCACCAGGCCCACATAAAGGCGCGCGCCTTCCATGACGCCGGTGCGGATGTCGCGGATGTTGGAGACCTGAGAGCCCAGGTGGTAGTGCAGCAGGCGGAAGCAGTCCAGCATGTCGCAGGCCTTGAGCTTGTCCACCACGTCCACGATCTGGGCCGGGGAAAGGCCGAAGGTGGAGCGCTCGCCGCCGGAGTCGGTCCAGTGGCCGCTGGCCTTGACCGAGAGCTTGGCGCGCACGCCGATGTTGGGGCGGATGCCCAGTTCACGGCTGCGGGAGAGCAGAACGTCCAGTTCGCTGGGCATCTCCAGCACGAAGAACAGGTTGAAGCCCAGGCGCTGGGCCTGCAGGCCCAGGTCGATGAACTCCTCATCCTTGTAACCGTTGCAGACGATGCAGGCTTCGGTATCGCGCATCAGGGAGACGGCGGCGATGAGCTCCGCCTTGGAGCCCACTTCCAGACCGTGATGGTAGCGGGAGCCGAACTGGGCGATCTTTTCCACCACCTGTTGCTGCTGGTTGACCTTGATGGGGAAGACGCCGCGGTACTCGCCCTGATAGTTCAGGTTCTTGATGGCCTTGCGGAAGGACTCGTGCAGGCTGGCGATACGGGAGTCCAGGATGTTTTCCACGCGCAGCAGCACGGGCATGTCATAGCCGCGTTCACGCAAGCCGGAGATGATCTCCGGTATGGAGATCTGCGGGCCCTTTGGGCCCTGCGGGCAGACGACCACGTCCCCTTCATCGGACACCGTAAAAAAGCCGGCTCCCCAGTTGCGGATACCGTACAGTTCGATGGAATCTTCCACCCGCCACTGTTGCAATGCGCGGTTTTTTGCCAATTCTTGTGCCTCCAGCATCGGAAATTTCGGATGAGTTCGCGGGCTCTCCCGCCGCGGGATTATTATGCCCG
The DNA here is from genome assembly GCF_951793255.1 of Desulfovibrio piger. Taxonomy (NCBI): domain Bacteria; kingdom Pseudomonadati; phylum Thermodesulfobacteriota; class Desulfovibrionia; order Desulfovibrionales; family Desulfovibrionaceae; genus Desulfovibrio; species Desulfovibrio piger. The sequence goes on along the minus strand of NZ_OX636706.1, from coordinate 248,395 downwards.
CACAGGGGGGAAAGTCAATTGTCCCGGGGCCGCTGTCCGTCCGGGAAGGCAGGGAGGGCAAGCGCTCCCGGGCAGGACCACACATTTGTTTTCTTGACGCGATGTGTCTGGTGTGCAACGTTTTTGAGGCATCATTCAGAAAATCGTGAGGACTGCCATGAAACATCTTGCCATCTTCCTGCTGCTGCTCGTCCCCGTGCTGGCCTCCTGTTCCGGCGACAAGGACGGACAGGGCGGCAGACAGGCCGCGCCCGTGCATGTGATGACGGTACAGCCGCAGGACATGCCGCGCGTGCTCGGCGCTGTGGGCAACGTCAAGGCTTCCGCCAGTGTGGGGCTCACTCCCCGTGTGACCGGCGAGATAGAAAAGGTGCATTTTACGGAAGGCCAGGACGTGAAGGAAGGCGATGTGCTGCTGACCATCGATACGCGTCCCTTTGAAGCCACCCTGCGCGAAAAGAAGGGCCAGCTGGCCAAGTCCGAGGCCCAGCTGCACAAGGCCACCAACGATGCGGGCCGTTACGGCAAGCTGGTGGGCAACGGCTATGTGAGCCGCGAGGCCTACGAACAGACCGCCACCGAGGCCGCGGCCCTGCGCGCCACCGTGCAGGCCGACAAGGCCGCGGTGGAAAGCGCCGCCCTCGACCTTTCCTACTGTACCCTGCGCGCGCCCATCAGCGGTCGTGTGGGCGGTCTCAAGGTGGACAAGGGCAATATGGTGCGCAGCTCCGATACCACCCCCATCGTCAGCATCGACACCCTTTCGCCCATTTATGTGACCTTTTCGGTGCCGGAGCGGCATCTTTCCCTGATCCTCGACCGCATGCATGCCGGACCTGTGGAAGTGGACGTGACCCCCACGGGCGGGCAGACCGAAAAGGGCCTGCTGACCCTGGTGGAAAACAGCGTGGATACCACCACCGGCACCATCCAGCTGCGTGCCACCTTCGACAATGAGAACCGTCGCCTCTGGCCTGGCCAGTTCGTGACCGTGGAACTGCCGCTGGGCATGGCGCGCCAGGCCCTGGCCATCCCCAGCCGGGCCGTGCAGAGCGGCCGTGAGGAAAATTACCTCTATGTGGCCGGTGCCGACGGCAAGGCCTCTTACCGCAAGGTGAACATCCTCTTTGAGTCTGGTGACATCAGCGTGGTGGAAGGTGAGCTCAAGGCCGGGGAACAGGTCATCATCGACGGTATCGTGCGCCTGGCTCCCGATGTGCCGGTGAAGGTGATACAGTAAGGACGCTGCCGGGGGAGAACGGATCTCCTCCCGCCGAGTTTGAAGAATGGACGAGCCCCGTCTGCCGGACAGCAGGCGGGGCTTATTTTTATATTGGGGGGGGGCGTATCCCGGTCGGGGACTGCTGGCCATCTTCCCCTGGAAGGAGCGTGCCTGAAAAGGCGGACGGGCCTGCGCCTGCCGGGTGCGCGGGCCGGCTCGGGCGGGAAGCCTTCTTGTGGATATGCCGGAGACGCTTTGAGGCGGACGGCAAGACGTGTCTTGCGGCAGCCCCCTGCCTCACGCTTCCTCGACCGGCGTACAGCGGGCGCGGCCGTCGGTACGTCCGGCGAGGGCTTCCTCGAAGGGGCCGCGCAGGGCCTCGGGCAGGCAGATGCGTACCCGGGCGGCCTGATCGTAGGCCTCGGCGCAGACGCGGGCCTCGAAGGTGGGCAGCAGGCGGTGCAGGCGGTCCAGATGGGCATAGTCCAGCTGCACGTCCAGCTCCACGGTAGGCACTTTTTCCGCCAGCGGCAGGGTGGCCAGGTTCTCGCGCACCGAATCCTGATAGGCGCGCACCAGGCCGCCGGTGCCCAGTTTGACGCCGCCGAACCAGCGCGTGACCACCATGGTGATCTCGCCCACGCCGCAATGCAGCAGCACCTGCAGCATGGGGCGCCCGGCCGTGCCGTGCGGTTCGCCGTCATCCGAGAAGCCCACCTGGCCGCTGTGTCCCGGAGCCCCGGCCACGAAAGCCCAGCAGTTGTGGGTGGCGTCGGCGTGTTTGGTGCGGATCTGCTCCACGAAGGCGCGGGCGGCTTCCATGCCGGGCGTATGCGCGCAGTGGGTCAAAAAACGGCTGCGCCGGATGATGATCTCGGTCTGGAAGGGGGCGGCGGCATCGGCCGCGGGGATGGGGAAGCGGCTCATCCCCGGTAGCCTTTCCCGGGATCGGGACAGCCGTCAGGCAGCCGGCAAAAATGTTCGATGCCTTCTTTGGCAAAAGGATAGCGGCGTACCAGACAGGCCGCCTTGGCCAGCTCGAAGTCACGAAAATCGAAGCCCGGCGCCACCGTACAGGAGACCAGGGAAAAATCCGTCCCCGGGCAGGGTTCGGCGCCGAACCAGCAGCCGCCGGGCATGGGCAGCAGCAGATGCTGGCCGGCAAGGATGTCGGCCCCTAGTATCCTGTCCAGCTCCTTGCCGTCAGGGGTCAGGCAGTACAGGCGCAAAGGGCCGCCCAGATGGAAATGCCATAACTCATCCTGGCGGATGCGGTGCAGGCGTGAGCGCTCGCCCGCCTGCAACAGATACAGGATGCTCGTGCTGCACGGGCGGCTGCCGTAGATGCCGCAGGGAAGGCTCTCGGGCTGCAGATCCTGCGAGCTGCACCAGACGCGCCGGTAGTGGCCGCCTTCCACATGGGGCATCAGGTCATAATGGCGGATGATGTCCTGGGCCGAAAGGGCTTGTGCAAGGGATGTGGTCGCTGTCATGCCGTTTTTTTAGCCTGCCTTGGCCCGGCTCGCAAGCTTTGCGGACAGGGCATGGAACAAAGGGCGTTTTTGTGCAGGAAAGACGGGGCTAATCCGGCTCCGGGACATTGACGCGGGCCATTCGGGCCTTATTTATTGGGGACGGAAATAAAAATACGCAAAAAAATGCTTTACAAAGGCATGAGTTTTCTGTAAACAGGAATCGTTCCTGATTAAGACGACATTTTTTGAACATATACCCCCCAAGGAGAACCACAATGAGCAAGACTCTCGAAAACCTGATGGCTGCCTTCGCCGGTGAATCCCAGGCCAACCGCAAATACCTAGCCTACGCCCAGGCTGCCGACAAGGAAGGCCTGTCCGGTGTGGCCAAGGTGTTCCGCGCCGCTGCCGCCGCCGAAACCATCCACGCCCACACCCATCTGAAGAACGCCGGCAAGATCGGCGACACCGCCGCCAACCTGCAGGACGCCATCGGTGGTGAGACCTACGAATTCACCAAGATGTATCCTGAAATGATCAAGGAAGCCGAAGCCGAAGGCCAGACCGCCGTGGCCAAGTACATGGACATGGTGAACAAGGTGGAAGAAGTGCACGCCAACCTGTACAAGAAGGCTGCCGCTGACAACCACGCTTTCGACAACGTCGACTTCTACGTCTGCAAGGTCTGCGGCTACACCCACGAAGGCCCCTGTGACAGCTGCCCCGTGTGTGGCGCCAAGGCCGCTGCCTTCTTCAAGGTGGACGACGCCTGCTGCCTGAACAAGTAAGTTCGGCCGGTCCTGACTTTTCCAGGCGCTGCCCTTCGGGCCGGCGCCTTTTTTTATGGGCTTTAGCCTGTTGAGCGCCTGACAGGCGCGAAACAAAAAACCACCCGCTATGCGGGTGGAAACAATACGTTATACACACAAAAACACCTTTCCGCTACGATGAAGTTGTTCAAGCCCATCGCAATATTAACGGAAAGGTGTTTTTGTTATGGGAACCAAGACTTATAGCCTAGCGCATACGAAATGGTTGTGCAAGTATCATATCGTCTTTACTCCAAAATATAGAAGGAAAATAATCTTCACACAGCTCCGTGAAAGTATAAAAGAAATTCTGCAATGCCTCTGCAAATATAAAGGGGTTGAGATTCTGGAAGGGCATCTGATGCCGGATCATGTCCACATGCTGGTGTCCATTCCTCCTAAAATCAGTGTGGCAAATTTCATGGGCTACCTGAAAGGGAAAAGTTCGTTGATGATATTCGATAAGCACGCAAACCTTAAATATAAGTTTGGCAACAGAAAATTTTGGGCCGAAGGATATTATGTCAGTACGGTGGGGCTTAATGAGGCAACGATCAAAAAATATATCCAGGATCAGGAACGTCACGACATTATGAGAGACAAGCTGACATCACGCGAATATCAAGACCCCTTTAAGGGGTAGCCAAGGCGGCAAGGGCACTGGGCTTGAACAGCGTGAAAGCCAGCGTCTTTAGGCGCAGCCGGTAACAGGCCCTTACAGGGCCAGAGCAAACCACCCGCTATGCGGGTGGTTCTGATTGTGCCCGTTGGCCGGGAAAGATGGCCTTGCCATGCCGCAAAACCGTGCGGCGGGGGAAGGTACCGTCACCGGGCGGGCCGTTTGGGGCTGTGCCTGGGGGCTGAGGGCGCGGCAGGGCATGGCGGAGGGAGCCTCACGCGCGTACGGCGGGACGTTTTCGGGCGGGACATCCGTGCCGGGGGTGCCGGGAAGGCCGCCGTGCCGGCAGGCAAAAAAGAAGGCCCGCCGGAGACCGGCAGGCCTTGGGATGGCGGAGCATTGAAGCGGTGACGGGCGATTGTCCCGCGGCCCTCATTCGTCGCTGATGCGGGTCTCGATCTTCAGGCCGTATTTTTCCATGCGCGCCAGCAGGGTGGGGCGGGAAAGGCCCAGCAGGCGGGCCGCCTGCGAGCGGTTGCCCCGGCACTGGCGCAGGGCCTCGCGCACCACGGCCCTGCCCATGATGTCCATGCAGGTGTCGAAGGGCGAAGGATCGCCGGACCGGAGGCAGGCCGTGACGATGCTGGCCAGGCTGCGCTGTTCGTCGTTGTGAGGTACGCCAGCAGGAGCCGGGGCGTCTTCGACAGGAGCTTCCCCTTCGTGGAAGCCGTTCCCGGTGCCGACGGGGGAGCGGCGTACGCCCGGGGCAGGGCCGGTATCGCCGTTGCCGTTGATGCTGAGGCCCGCCGCGGGGGGATGCGCTGCCGGGGAATCCAGCACCAGCTGCAGGTCGCGGATGCTCACCGGGGCGCCGCTGTTGAAGACCAGGGCCTTTTGCAGGGCATTGGAAAGTTCGCGCACGTTGCCGGGCCAGTCCAGACCGGCCAGATAGCGCAGGGCCTCTTCTTCCAGACCGGGATCGGGCCGGTGCAGCTCGGCGGCCTGCCGGTGCAGCAAAAAGGCCGCCAGGGCCGGGATGTCCTCGCGCCGTTCGCGCAGCGGCGGGGTCCGGAGGGTCACCACCTTGAGGCGGTAGTACAGGTCCTCGCGGAAACGCCCGTCGGCCACGGCCTGCTCCAGATTGGCGTTGGTGGCGGCGATGATGCGCACGTCCACGTCGATGGAGTCATGCCCGCCCAGACGCTGGATCTGTTTTTCCTGCAGCAGGCGCAGCAGTTTCGCCTGGATGCCCGGCGGCATGTCGCCGATCTCGTCCAGGAAGATGGTGCCGCCCGCGGCCTGTTCGATACGGCCGATGCGGCGGTGCTGCGCGCCGGTGAAGGCACCGCGTTCATAACCGAAAAGTTCGCTCTCCAGCAGGGTGTCGGGGATGGCCACGCAGTTGATGACCGAGAACGGGCGGCGGGAGCGCGGACTGTAGCGCCAGATGGCATTGGCCACCAGCTCCTTGCCCGTGCCGGATTCGCCCCGGATCAGTACCAGGGCATCGGTGGGCGCCACGCGGCCGATGGCCTTGTACAGCTCCTGCATGGGGGGCGTATGCCCCACCAGGCGGATGTCGTCCTCTTCGCCCAGAGCCTCCTCGGCGGACTGGGCCTCGTGGCGGCGCTGGCTCTCTCCCGCGGCCAGGGCCCGTTGCAGCAGCTCCAGCACCTGCGGGATGTCGAAGGGCTTGAGCATGTAGTCGAAGGCCCCCAGCCGGGTGGCTTCGATGGCGGTCTCGGTGGTGGAATAGGCCGTCATGATGACCACCGGCGGACAGCCCTCCAGGGCACGCATCCGCTTGAGCGCTTCCAGACCGTCCATGCCGGGCATGCGCACGTCCATGACCACGCATTGCGGCATCTTTTCCCGCATGAGGTTCAGGGCCTCCTCGGCCGAGGCGGCGGTGCGCGTCTCGTAGCCTTCGGCGTCCAGCAGGCGCTGGAAGCCCTGACGCAGGTGATGGTCGTCGTCGACTATGAGGATCTCAGCCATACGTCGTCCCCCTTGCGGACAGGCAGTACCATGACGAAGCTGGCCCCGTGTCCCGGTGCGTTGTGCAGGTGCAGCCAGCCGCCGTGTTCTTCAAAGATGCGCCGGGCGATGGGCAGGCCCAGGCCCGTGCCCTCCACCTTGGTGCTCATGAAGGGCTGGAAGATGACCTCGTGCAGCTCTTCGGGCACGCCGGGGCCGCTGTCCTCGATGCGGATGACCACCACGGGCCCCAGCGGGGCCAGGCGGCCGCGCTCTTCGCTGATGCGCACTTCCCCGTCGGTACCGGCGGCTTCGCAGGCATTGATGATGAGGTTGGCCAGAGCCTCGCGCAGCTGTTCGGCATCGCCGTCCACCCGGGGCAGGGGTGCGTGCCGCGTGCGGCGCAGGGTCACCTTGTAGGCTTCCATGCGCGGTTGCAGCAGGATGAGGGTGCGGTCCAGCACCTCGCTCATGTCCAGCGGCTCCTTGCTCAGGCGCGGACGGCGCGAAAATTCCAGAAAATTGCTGGTGATGGCTTCCATGTGCCGCACGGCCTCGTTCATGGCCTGCACATCTTCCTGCTGGGCCGGGGAAAGCTCCATGCCCCGGGTGAAGGAGAACAGGCGCAGCTTGAGGCCCGTCAGCGGGTTGCGGATGGAGTGGGCCACCCCGGCGGCCAGTTTGCCCACCAGGGCCATCTTTTCGGTCTGGCGCAGGTTTTGGCGCAGGTTCTCGTGGCTTTCCTCAAGGGCCAGGCGGGTGCGCTGCATGTTCTCGTGCATGCGGCGGATGCGGCAGGTGATGGCGGGCACGGGCGAGCCCTGCGGCATGCGTCCGTCGGCATCGGGGCCCAGTTCGCGCAGGGCCGTGAGCAGGGGCAGGTAGATGCCGCGCCACAGGCAGGCGCCCAGGCCCAGCAGCAGGAGCAGGGCAAACAGCAGCAGGCACATGAGGATGCGCTGGCGCGTGCCCAGCGGCCAGATGAAGATGTCGATGCACAGCCAGATGCAGAGCAGCAGGCACAGGGCCAGGACGATGCTTCCCGGCAGCAGCAGCCGGGTGAGGTCGAAACCGTTTTTTTCTCCAGGAGCGGGAGCGTCCTGGACGGGCTGGGAAGGGTTTTCGTTCATGGGTGGCACGGGCGGAGGGGGAAAAGGCCCGCGCTGGCGGCAGCGGCGGGCCCGAAAAGGTCAGGTCGATATGGGGCTAGAGCATCTGCATCACTTGCAGGAGCAGGAACATCTCCAGCAGGAAAACGGGCGCGTAGCCCAGCAACGTCTGGCTCCAGTCCAGGCGCAGCACGGTCTTGTAGCCCACAAGGGTGCAGGCCAGGCTCCAGACCAGGCCGGTGAGCGCCCCCAGCACGGGGATGACGCACAGCAGCATGGGCGCCGAGCCGTAGGCGCTGACCTGGAAGATCAGGTCGAATTCCGGCTTGTCGCGCAGGATGAGCCGGTACATGAGATAGAGCAGGGCGCTTTGCACATACAGCTGCAGGGTCACGAAGGCCACCTGCTTGAGCACGAACAGGGGCATGCTCTCATGGATGGCCAGGGTGCTGGCCATCATCTGCTGCATCTGCGGGTCCATGCCGCCGTCCACGAGCATGGAGGTCATGCCGCGCATCCAGAGCAGCTGCACCACGGAAAGGATGACGCTGACGATCAGGTAGAAGCTCAGGGCGCGCAGGGAGCGGCGATGCGGGCGCAGGCAGCTGAAGAAGGCCGGCGCGCCGAACATGATGCGCGTGGCCGTACGGTAAAAGGCCACCATCCAGCCCGAAGGCGCGGGCGCCACGTCCCAGGGGTTGCCGGAAGGCAGGCCGGGGCGGTCGTCGTCGGCGTCGTCGTCCCGGAAGTCATCTTCAAGCGGCTCGTCGTCTGCCTGCGGCTTGGGCTCTTCCTGCCGGTCACGGGGCCGGAAGGGCGGGATCTCCTCGCGGGGATCTTCGCGGCGGCAGGGGGCCCCGCCTTCCCCGTCATCCCCCATGCCGGGGATGATGGCGCCGGGGGGCAGGTCGCTGGCCGCCGAGGCGGCTTCATTGCGGACGGGCGAAAGCTGCTCGCTGCTGCCATCCTGGGGATGGAAGCGGAAGCGGCAGGAACACTGGGGGCAGGTGGCGATCACCGAATGCGCCGGAGCGCGATCGGGAGGGAAAGGACGGCTGAAACCGCATTGAGGGCAGATGATGTTCATGACGCTACTCATAGCAGAGAGGCATCTGCCCTGCAATCCGGGGAACGGCCACGGGACGGAAAAGGCGGATTCAGGCTTGACAGGCGGAGAGAGAGCAACTATTTTGTCCGCACCTAAGGGGAGTAACTGGGTCCTTGAGACCCTGGCAGCATCAACAGCCTGACATCACGTCTGGTGCTGCCGTTGGCCCTGCCGACTAGTGAGACCTTGGCCGCATGACTGCATGCAGCCAAGGTCTTTTTTTTTGTGTAAAACCCAAACCCCGCCAAGGAGACCGTCATGTCTTTGCGCGACCTGCGTCCCTACCTTCTGGCTATCCTCATGACCTTGCCGGGCCTGGCCCTGCGCCTTGCCCCTGCGGACGTTTCCCCCATGCTGGTGGCCGTACTGGCCGGCCTGGCCATCCTGGGCGCGTCCTTCCTGCTGACCTGGGCCTGCGAAGTGGCCCAGCTCGACATCCCCCAGGCCGTGGCCGTGGCCGTGGTGGCCTTCATCGCCGTGCTGCCCGAATACGCCGTGGACATGTACTTTACCTGGATGGCGGGCCAGCATCCCGAAAGCGCCTACTCGCATTACGCCATCGCCAATATGACGGGCGCCAACCGGCTGCTCATCGGTATCGGCTGGACGGCCATCGTGCTGATCTTCGCGGGCCGCTTCCATAATTATGTGGCCCTGCACGAAGAAAAGCGCACCGACATCCTCTTCCTGGGCATGGCCACCCTCTATGCCCTGCTGATCCCGCTCAAGGGCTCCCTGACCCTGTTCGACGGCGTGGTCTTCCTGGGCATCTATGTGGGCTACATGTGCATCATCGCCCGCCGTCCCTGTGAGGAAGAAGAGCCCGAAGGCCCGGCGGCCACTCTGGCCAAGCTCTCGCGTCCCGCCCGCATGCGCGCCGTGGCCGGTCTGTTCCTGTTCGCGGCCCTGGTGATCCTGTTCAACGCCGAACCCTTCAGCGAAAGCCTGGTGGCCAGCGGCAAGATCCTGGGAATCAACGAGTTCCTGCTGGTGCAGTGGCTGGCGCCCATCGCTTCCGAAGCGCCGGAATTCATCGTGGCCCTGATGTTCGCCTTCCGCGGCAACGCCGGTCTGGCCCTGGGCAGCCTGCTGTCCTCCAAGCTCAACCAGTGGACCCTGCTGGTGGGCATGATCCCCGGTGTCTACGCCGTGTCTTCCGGCGGCACCACCCCCATCAACCTGGACCCGCACCAGTTCCAGGAGATCTTCCTCACGGCCGGCCAGTCCATCTTTGCCGTGGCCCTGCTGCTGGACCTGCGCCTGGGCCTGCGCGAGGCGGCGGCCCTGCTGGTGTTCTTCCTGGCCCAGCTGTTCTCGCCCTTCTATGACGTGCAGCTGGAAGCCCTGCTGGGCCTGCCCCACGACCCGCTGCGCCTGCACAACTTCTATGCCTGGACGTATCTGATCCTGGCGGGCCTGCTCCTGCTGCGGCACTGGCGCCTGGTGGCCGAGCTGCGTTACGGCTTCCACGTCAAGGTCCGGGATATCGTGCATCATTAGGGCCTTGCCTCCGTCTGGAGGAGAGGCTCCCCACGGCCGGTCTTCCCCCTGTCCGCGCAGGGTCGGCAGACCGGCCTTTTATTTGCTCCCGCAAGGCTTGACAGGGCCGCAGGAGCCCTCTACAAGCAGCTTGCGGCGCCATGCCGCGATCTCTTTTTCCGTCGTCTGGGGGGTATGATGTTCAGCTCTGGGAATCTCCGTCATCTGCCGGGATCCTGTTGCCGGTCCGCTCGCATGCTTGCGCTGGCGGCCCTGCTGTCGTGCTTCGCACTGTCTCCTGATCTGTGTCCCACGGCCAGCGCCGCGCACGGGCACGGCACCATGCTGGCCGACTCCCGTCCCGAGCCCGCCCTTGCCCCCATTTCCGTCACGGATTGCAACCTGCGCCGCGTTTCCCGGCCGGGCAAGCCGGACATCACCGTCACCTATCCCATGCTGGGCCGCAAGGACGTGGACCGCGACGTGGCCGACTGGGTGGAGCGCATCGCCTCGACCTTCGAGGCCGAGCTGGCGCCGCTGGCCCTTGAGTGGCAGGAGCAGGAACTCCCGCCCTGCGAGCTCATAGGCTCCTACACCCTGACGCGTCCCTCGGCCAATGCCCTGAGCATCGTTTTCGAGATCTGGACCTACACCGGCGGCGCGCACGGCAATCTGGACGTGATCCCGCTGACCTACAGCCTGCTTTCCGGCCAGCGTCTGGGGCTGGTGGACATCTTCGAGAACGTGGACAAGGCTCTGGAGATCATGTCCGCCGTGTCCCGGAAGGAGCTTGCCACCCGTCTGGGCGGCGGCCGGGTGGACAGCATGATCCACGACGGCACCGAGCCCCTGGCGGACAATTTTTCCGCGCTGGCCCTGGTGCCCGGCGGGGTGCGTGTCTACTTCCAGCCTTATCAGGTGGCTCCCTGGGCCGCCGGGACGCAGCGCGTCTTCATCCCGCTGGAAAAACTGGCTCCGGCCGGTCCCCTGCATCTGCTCTGGGGCGAATGATGCCGCCCCTGGAGGTCGTGCTGCGCTTTCCCGGCCATGCGCCTTTGCTGGCCGACCATTTTCCCGGTGCGCCCCGCGTGCCCGGTTCCTGCCTTTTGGAAGCCATGCGCCGGGCCGTGGAAGAGGCCTTCCCGTCCCGTCGTGTCCGTGCCGTGCGCCGGGCACGCTTCCGCCATTTCGTCCTGCCTGACAGCGACCTGCTGTGCCGTATGGAGCCCGAAGACAGGGGCGACGCCCTGCCGTCGGAGGTCCGCTGCCGTCTGCTGCACGGCGCTGCCTGCCTGGCCGAAGCCGTGTTCTCTCTGGAGTGAGGGAAGGCCGTCCTATTTTCAAGGGGATCTTGCCGAAGGAGACGAAGGGTGCTTTGGGGAAAAGCGCCCTTTTCCGCCTTCTGGCGCTTCCATCTCCCCGCAAAAAACTTCCTTCCGGTCATTGGCGGGTCGTGCGCTGCGCAGAGCGGACGCGCGGCTGCCGGTCTCCCGGTTTTGTTGTGAAGGTGATGCCGGATGGCCCTATGGGCCTCATGCCCGGCGCATCTTCAGGCCTTATCCCGGCCTGTCCATGGCCTGGCGCAGGCCGTGTGCGGCAGGGCCCTTGCGCCCGGGCCGCTTTTTTTTCACTATGCGGCCATGCGATTGACGTTCCATGGTTCTGTCCTCATCCTTGGCGGCAGCAGCGAGCTGGGCCGTGCTCTGGCGCTGGCCTTGCGCGCCGAAGGGGCGCAGGTCTGCTGTGTCTGCCGTGATGACGCAGGCTGCGCCCGCTGTGCGCAGGACGGCCTGCCCGCCCTTGTCCTTGGCGATCCCGAGACCCTGCCCGCCCGTTGTGAAACTCTGCTGGGCCGGCCGGTGGGGCATCTGGCGGATCTGCTGCATTCCCGTTTCGAACAGCTGGTGGCCATGGCGGCGCCCGAGGCCATAGAGCGCTGGGCGGATGATGACATCGCCCTGCGGGCCCGCTGCCTGCGTGCCGTGAGCCGGGCCATGCTGGCCCGCCGTTTCGGCCGTTGTGTCTTCGTCTCGTCCAGTGCCGCGCAGCGGCCGTCGCCCGGGCAGGGCTGGTACGCCGCGGCCAAGCTGGCCGGTGAGGGCCTGTACCGCAGCCTCGGCGTGGAGCTGGCCGGACGCGGCCTCAGCGCCTGTTCCGCCCGTCTGAGCTGGCTGGATGCCGGACGCGGGCACGAATTCCTTTCCCGCCACGGGCAGGTGGCCCGTGCCATGCCCGCCGGGCGCTGCCTGGGCCCGGACGACGTGCTGCCGGGCCTGTGCTTCCTGCTGTCGGCGGAGGCCGCGGCCATCAACGGCAGCGTGGTGACTCTTGACGGGGGCCTCGGGGCCCTCAAACTCCCGGAGCTGTGATGCGATACGACGAGATCAGCCTCAAGGTGCGCGAGATCGTGGCCAATCTGTTCGAGCGCGATGCCGCGACCCTGAGCGACGATACCCTGCTCATGCAGGATCTGCCCTGTGAATCCATCGACCTGCTGGAAGTGAGCGTGCAGCTGGGCGCCACCTTCCATATCTTTGTGGACGAGGAGCGCGCCTTCCTGCGTTCCCTGCGTTACCAGCTGGCCGGCGCCCCGGATGCGGCCGCCTTTCTGCGCGAGCATTACGGCCATCTGGACGAAGCGCGGCGGAAGCAGCTGGCCGCCTATTATGCGGATGCCGACGGCATGGCCCTGCAATCGCCCCTGACCCTGGGCGACATCGCCCACTGGGTGGAACAGGCCCTTGAGGCCACACGGCAGGGGGCCTGATGTCCGTGCCTGAGCGGGTCGTCATCAGCGGTGCGGGCTGTTGCACGGCGCTGGGCCATGATCTGGACAGCGTGGCCCGCAGCCTGCGCGAGGGCCGTGATGCCTTCCGGGCCTCCGGCGCGCTGGAAGGGCTTTCCGTCTGCCCGGCGGAAGACTGGGGCCAGGACGGGGCCCGGCAGCAGTTCGAAGGCTGGCGGCATCGCCATTACCTGAACCGGGGCAGCCGGATGGCTGTCCTTTCGGGCCTGCGTGCCCTGCGTGATGCCGGGCTGGAGGCGGGCCTGCCCGTCCGTTCGCAGATCATCGCCGCCGTGGGCCCCATGCTGGACGTCACCGGTGAACCGGGCCTGCCGCCGCAGGACACCGCGACGCTGGGCGCGCTCTGGCTGCTGCGCTGGCTGCCCAATACCGCCGCCGGGGCTCTGGCCCGTTTTGCCCGCTGCCATGGCGAGGCCCTGACCGTCAACGCGGCCTGCGCCTCGGCCCTGCAGGCCCTGGGCGAAGGCTGGCGGCGCATACGCTTCGGTCTGGCCGATGCCGTACTGGTCGCGGCCGGGGACAGCCGCCTTTCGCTGGGCGGACTGCTGGGCTATCACAAGGCCCGTGCCCTCAGTCTTTGTGCGCCCGGTACGGGCCCGCGTCCCTTCGACATGGGCCGGGACGGCTTCGTGCCTGGTGAGGGCGGCGCGGCCTTCGTGATGGAGAGCCTGTCCTCGGCGCAGGCCAGGGGCGCCCATGTCCATGCGGAGATCCTGGGCTACGGGGCATCCGTGGATGCCGAGAGCCTGACCGCGCCCGAAGCACGGGGCACCTGGGCCGAGCTGGCCGTGCGGGGCGCTCTGGAAGAGGCGTGCCTCGATGCCGCCGAACTGGGCTGGCTTTCGGCCCACGGCACGGGAACGCAGCTCAACGATCAGGCCGAGAGCCTGCTGTGGGAGCGCCTGCTGGGCGATGTGCCCGGCGGCCCGGCCGTCATGGCCTTCAAATCCTGGCTGGGGCACGGTTCCTCGGCCTGCGGGGCGCTGGAGCTGTGCTGTGCGCTGGCCGCCTGGCGTGACGGCAGGATGTCGCCCGTGCGCCATCTGGAACGGCCCTGTTCCCCCCGTCTCGACTTCGTGCGGGAGCCCCGCCCCTTCCCGTCCTCCCGCGGCCTGCTGGAGAATTTCGGCTTCGGTGGCCAGAACGCCGCCCTTGCCGTGGATCTGCGTCCATGAACACGGATTTCTTTCTGGATGCGCCGTCGCCCTTCGTCTTGCTGGATGCGGCACGGGCCCATTCGTCCCCGCCGGGGCTCACGGCCTGGCACCGTTGTGAGGGCGTGCCCTTCTGGCAGGTGCTGGAGGCCGCCGCGCAGGCGGCCGCCCTGCAACAGCGTGTGGCGCGGGATTTTTCCTGCCATGCCTTCCTGCTGTCCGTGGAGCGCGCTCCGTGGCCTGCCGGGCCCTTGTCCGGCACGGCGCGACTGGACGTGCGGGTGACGGCACAGGGCGGCAGTGTGGCGGCCTCGCTGGTGCGCGTGCGGGGGCTTTGCGGGCCTGGGGGCCCCCTGCCGCCGCTGGAGCTGGAACTGCGCGTGGGCCTGGTGCCCTATGATGCCTCTTTTTCCCGTGAACTGCTGGAGAGCCGCTACAGGGAGCTGTACTCATGTCTGTCCCACAACGCCGAAGCCTTTATGACTGTCTGAATGACCGCCTGCGCGCCGATGCCCGTCTGGGCCTTGCCCGCGACAGCGCCGCCATGGCCGGGGGAGCCGCCGGGCCGCTGCTGTACCGGGACGGCCGGGAGTACATCTCCTTCATGAGCAACGACGGTCTGGGCCTTGCCGCCGATGCGCACTGGCAGGCGCGGGTGGCTGCCTGTTTTGCCGCCCATGCGCCGTCGGCGTCGGCCTCGCGTCTGGCCGGGGGCCGCAGCGATGTGGTGGACCAGGCCTGCCGGGCCGTGGCCGACTACTTCGGTTTTGCGGAATGTCTGTTCCTGCCCAGCGGTTATCAGGCCAATCTGGCCTGTGTGACCACCCTGCTCCAGCAGGGGCAGGAGGCCTTTGTGGACAGGCGCTGTCACGCCAGCGTCATGCGGGCCCTGCCGCTGGCCGGGGCGCGCATCCGGGCCTGGAACCATCTGGACTATGACCATCTGGAGCGCCTGCTGTCCTCCCTGCCGCCGGACGCGCCGCAGCCCGTGGTCATGGCCGAGTCCCTGTACAGCATGGACGGCGCGGCCCTCGATCTGGAACGCATGGCGGCCCTGCGGCGTCGGTACGGATTTTTCCTCTGTGTGGACGAAGCCCATGCGCTGGGGGCCCTGGGTCCCGGCGGACGCGGCCTGTGCGCGGCGCAGGCCCTGCGGGATGGTGACCGGGCCCCGGCCGATCTGGTGGTGGGTACGTTGGGCAAATCGCTGGGCCTGTGGGGCGCGTTCCTGCTGCTGCCCCGGGGCTTCACGCCCCTGTTCGAGCATTTGGCCTCGGCCATCATGCACAGCACGGCCCTGCCGCCCGCCTATGCGGCCTGCATGCTGGCGCTGGTGGAGGAGCTGCCGCGCCTTGAGGAGCGACGGCGTACGCTGGCCGCGCGTGTGGCCTTTTTCCGTCAGGCCCTGACGGAACGGGGGCTGCCGGTCATGGGCGATGCGCACATCTTGTCCGTGCCCGTGGGCGATGAGGCGCGCTGCCGCCGTCTGGCCGCCCGTCTGGCCGAGAGCGGGGTGCTGGTGCTGGGGGCCCGCTGGCCCACCGTACCGCGCGGGCAGGCCCTGCTGCGTTTCGTCCTCACCGCCCGCCATACGGAAGAATTGCTGGCCCGCACGGCTGCAGTGCTGTCCGGGCTGTGGGAAGGCCAGAGATAGGGGCGGGGGAGGAAGGGCCCTTTTGGAAAAGGGGCCCTTCCTCCCCCGTACCCCCTCCATCCTCCGAAAACTTTTGTTCTGGTCTGGCCGCAGGTCCCCGGTGTTGCGCTGTGGGGAGGGCTATCGTCTCCTGACCGGAGTACAGGGACTTCAGGGGGGAAGGCTTTGAGGGGAAGTGCCGCTTCGCTGGCTGCGGTCTGCGGCAGGGGATACGCGGCCGGGACCGGCGGATATGAGGGAAGAAGAAAGGGCCCGTCCCATGAGGGAAGATACTGGCGAGGCCGGGAAATTTTCAGATGGCCTGCCCTGTTGCAGGGGCCAAGACGTAAAAAAAGAGGAACGCTGTGGAGCGTCCCTCTTTTTTTATGCCTCATGCGCGGGCAGGGAAAGGTGCTTTCCCGCACGGCCCGCAGGCGTTGCGGTCAGGGCCGGATGACCTTGTCGGCCAGGGAAAGGCTGGTCACCACGTCCATCATGTTGGTGGTCTCGCCCACCTGCTTGGCTTCCAGCAGGTTGAAGAAGTTCAGGCAGGTCCCGCAGACAAGGATGCTGACGCCGTTGCTTTCCAGCTGCTTCAGGGTATCCAGGCATTTGCCCTCCGTGGCCGCCAGCTTGACGCCGCCGTTGAGCAGTACGATGCGCCACAGGGAGGCCCCCAGTTCGGGCAGGCTGGCCAGGAAGTTTTCCATCAGGCGGGCGCCCAGTTCGTCATCGCCGCGGCCCAGGGTATCGGTGGTGATGAGGACCAGGGTCTTGCGGCTTTCCGTGTCCGCTGCCGGAGCGGCGGCCGGGGCCTGTTCCGGGGCTTCCACCTGTGTGGCGCTGCTCAGGCCGTGCACTTCCCACAGGGCGTTTTCGGGCTGGTTGACGCTGACTTCAAAGCCGCTGCGGCGCAAAAAGTGGCTCACGTTCTCGCTGGCGGCAGCGTTGTCCACCAGGACGAGCAGCTCCTGTGGCCGTCCCTGTTCCAGGGCGTCGCGGGTGCGTATCACAGGCTGGGGGCAGGCAAGGCCCCGACAATCCAGGGTTTTCATTCATATCCTCCTGACGGTTTCGTTCCGGCATCATGACGGTGGCGCCAGTATGCCAGATGCGGCACGCAGGGTCGAGAGGGGAGCGACACCGGCGGGATGTCACGCGTTTGGGCGGCATGACTGGCTGATGTTGCCTGATGGGGGGCGGCAGGGAGGACTTCCCGCAAGTGGCGTGCAAGCTTTTCAGACGTGTTTGTTGGCCGCAGCTTTCCCGGCCTGCTTTGGGGACGGGCAGGCAGGCCGGAAACGTTGCCGGAGCCGGGGGAAAAGAAAAATTTTTTCCAGCCCCGGCGAGCGGTCATGCGGTCGGGGAGGCCCTGCCCACTGCCGGAAAAGCGGTGGGGTGGTTGACCAGATGCCGGTGGCAGGGTAGGATGGCTGCCAATGGCGGAATTCTCCGCCACAAGGAGGCATCATGTTCATTGTCCGTTTGTGAAGTAGCCGGCTGAAGACGCGGGTTCGCGTCATTTCCGGCTGCGGCGCGGGCAATGGATGGCATGCCCACGCATAATCCCTCCCATTCCTTCCCCTCGCCGCATACTCCCCATTCGACCATGCATGGCCTTGGTCGTCCTTTGCTGTGGCATGCACCTCATGCAGTGGACGGCAGTCGGGGGAAGGCTCCGTGGCTGGAGCCTTCCATTTCATCTTGTGCGGTCTTCATCATTCCCGTTTATCTCATCCTGCAGACAGGAGGCACGTATGCGTATTGCCGTTGGTCTGGGCAAAAAAGGTGGGGAGGAACGTCTGGCGCAACAGGGCGTCAGCCGTCGTGATTTTTTGAAATTCTGCACGGCCGTGGCCGTGACCATGGGCCTTGGGCCCAGCATGGCCACGGAAGTGGCCGCGGCGCTGACCAATCGCCGCGCCTCCGTGGTCTACCTGCACTGCGCTGAATGTACGGGCTGTTCCGAGGCCCTGCTGCGCACCTGCAAACCCTTCCTCGACACCCTGATCCTGGACACCATCTCCCTAGATTATCACGAAACCATCATGGCCGCCGCGGGCGAAGCCGCCGAGGCCGCGCTGGATCAGGCCATCAGCAATCCTGAAGGCTTCATCTGCGTGGTGGAAGGCGCCATCCCCACGGCCATGGACGGCAAGTACGGCTATGTGGGCGGCCACACCATGCTGGACCTGTGCAAGCGCGTGCTGCCCAAGGCCAAGGCCGTGGTCACCATGGGCACCTGTGCCGCTTACGGCGGCGTGCAGGCCGCCAAGCCCAATCCCACCGGCTCCGTGGGCGTCAATGACTGCTTCGCCAGGCTGGGCATGGACGTGAAGGCCATCAATATCCCGGGCTGCCCGCCCAATCCCCTGAATCTGGTGGGCACGCTGGTGGCCTTTTTGCAGAACAAGGAGATCAAGCTCGACGATCTGGGCCGTCCGCTCATGTTCTACGGCCAGTCCGTGCACGATCTGTGCGAGCGCCGCGTCCATTTCGAGGCGGGCGAGTTCGCGCCCTCCTTCGATTCCGAGGAAGCGCGCAAGGGCTGGTGTCTGTACGATCTGGGCTGCAAGGGCCCCAGCACCTACAACAACTGCCCCAAGGCCCTGTTCAACGAGACCAACTGGCCCGTGCGGGCCGGACATCCCTGCATCGGTTGCAGCGAGCCCAATTTCTGGGATGACCTGTCGCCTTTTTACCAGAACTAGGGAGCTGCCAGCATGAGCCAAGTTATGAAAACGCCCCAGAGCAATTTCTCCGGCCCCATTGTCGTTGACCCGCTGACCCGTATCGAAGGCCACCTGCGCATCGAGGTGGAAGTGGAAAACGGCCGCATCAAGGATGCCCGCAGCTGCGGCACCCTGTATCGCGGTCTGGAAGTGATCCTCAAGGGACGCGACCCCCGCGATGCCCAGCACTTCACCCAGCGCACCTGCGGCGTGTGTACCTACACCCACGCCCTGGCCTCCACCCGCGCCCTGGAAGACGCCATGGGCCTGACCCTGCCCGCCAATGCCACCTATATCCGCAATCTGGTGCTGGGCCTGCTGTTCATGCACGACCACATGGTGCACTTCTACCACCTGCACGCCCTGGACTTCGTGGACGTGACCGCCGCCCTCAAGGCCGATCCGGCCAAGGCCGCGGCGCTGGCCTCGTCCATCTCGCCCCGCAAGGCCACGGCCGATGACTTCAAGGCCGTGCAGGCCCGCCTGAAGGCCTTTGTGGACAGCGGCCAGCTGGGGCCCTTCACCAACGCCTATTTCCTGGGCGGGCATCCGGCCTATTATCTTGATCCCGAAGCCAACCTCGTGGCCACGGCCCACTATCTGGAAGCCCTGCGCGTGCAGGTCAGCGCCGCCAAGGCCATGGCCGTGTTCGGCGCCAAGAACCCGCATCCCCAGTTCCTCATCCCCGGCGGCGTGACCTGTTATGAATCCCTGACGCCCGAGCGCATCAAGGAATTCCGCGACCTGTACCTGCAGGCCCGCAAATTCATCGAAGAAGTCTACATCCCCGACCTGCTGCTGGTGGCCGGTGCCTACAAGGACTGGGCCGCGCTGGGCTGCGGTTGCTGCAACTTCATGGCCTTTGGTGAATTCCCCGAAGTGGGCGGCGAGCGCGATATCACCAAACGCTGGCTCAAGCCCGGCGTGCTGCTGGACGGCAAGCTGGATACCGTGCATCCCTTCGATGCCGGCAAGATCGCCGAGCATGTGCGCCACAGCTGGTACGAAGGCGAAGAGGCCCGCGCCCCCTACGACGGCGAGACCAAGCCCGCCTTTACCCGCATGGGCGATACGGACCGCTATTCCTGGCTCAAGGCGCCGCGCTATGACGGCCTGGCCATGGAGACCGGCCCGCTGGCCCAGATGCTGGTGGCCTATGCCCAGGGCCATGAAGCCGTGAAGCCCGCGGTGGACAAGGTGCTGTCCGCCCTGGGCGTGGGGCCGGAAGCCCTGTTCTCCACCCTGGGCCGCACCGCCGCCCGCGGCGTCGAGACCCTGGTCATCGCCCAGCAGGTGGAAAAGTGGCTGGCCGAATACGAAGCCAACATCGCCGGCGGCGACAAGAAGATCGCCATGGAATGCAGCGTGCCCAGGGAAGGGCGCGGCGTGGGCTTCGTCAATGCCCCGCGCGGCGGCCTGTCGCACTGGCTGCGCATCGAAGACGGCAAGATCGGCAACTTCCAGCTGGTGGTGCCCACCACCTGGAACCTGGGGCCCCGGGACGCCAAGCATGTGCTGAGCGCCGCCGAACAGGCCCTGGTGGGCACGCCCGTGGCCGATCCCAAGCGGCCTGTGGAGATCCTGCGCACCATCCATTCCTTCGACCCCTGCATCGCCTGCGCCGTGCATGTCATCGACGGCGAGACCAATCAGGTGCACGAGTTCAAGGTCCTGTAAACCGTATCCGTTCGCTGGGGGAAGGGCTGTCCGCAAGGGGCCCTTCCCCTTTTTTCATGCGCCGTCCGCCGGGACGGCCGCCATCCAAGGAGGCTCCATGAGCGAGACTGTGGTCGCTCCCCGCGTGCTGATCATGGGCGTGGGCAATATCCTGCTGCGTGACGAAGGCTTCGGCGTGGCCGCCGTGAACCATCTGGAAAAGAACTACTACTGGCCGGAGAACGTGCGCTTGCAGGAAGGTGCCACCCAGGGGCTTCTGCTCATGTCCGAACTGGAGGAGTGCGACCTGCTGGTGGTGCTGGACGTGGTGCTGGGCGGCAAGGAGCCGGGCACGGTCTATCTGCTGGAAAACGAGGATCTGAGCCGCAGCCTCAGCTTTCAGGGCTCCATGCACCAGACGGATCTGCTCCAGACCCTGCAGGTCTGCGAGCTGGCGGGGTGCCGTCCGCAATGCCTGGCCTTCGGCCTCCAGCCTTTTGACTGGCGCACCATGCAGGTGGGCCTTTCGCCCGAGGCCGAGGCCATGCTGCCGGTCTTTGCGGAAAAGGTGGTGGCCGAACTGGCCCGGCGCGGCATCGTGGCCCGCCGGAAAGAAACGGCCTGAGTGGTATATCCGGGATAAGGCCCCTTCATCCCGGCTGTCGCTGCCCGCAGCTTCCTTCGTCGCGACGGCTATGGTCTGCGGCGGCCATGCGGTCGCTGCCGGCGCGGGAGGGGCTCCATTGCTCCCCGTCCTTCCATCCCATCCCATCCCCCGCGCGTGTTATCGGCGGGTGCGCGACCACGACACGATCGTGGTATCGCACGGACGGCGGTCGCCGCGCGACGGCGAAAATCCCTGCCACCCCGCCAGCCCTGCTTTTGTTGCGAGCGCTTCGTCCGGAAGCGGCAGCGCATGAAAAAAGCTCCCTGAGAAGGGAGCTTTTTGCGTGCTGTGGCAGAAAACGTATGGCGCTGACAGGCGCATATCGTCCGCAGGGAAGGGTGGGGAAAGTGCAGGGCAGAGAAAAGAGAAGCCTTGTTCGTCTGCACTGTCGCCTTGCCGCTGTCTTGAGACGTCCCTTGCCTTGCGCCTGACGCATCTCCGCCTGGGGAGCGATCTCTCTCCCCGCACGGCAGCGGCAGGGACCTTCCAGCGCGACCGGAAGAAACATTTTCGGGGGAAGGATGGGGGGCGGGGGAGGAAGGCCCCCCTTTTTCAAAAGGGACTCTTGCCTCCCCCGCCATATAACAGGCCCGGCGACGACAGCCGGACCGGCAAAACTAGTCGTCCAGTTCCAGATAGGTGGCGGTCTGCGCGCCCTTTTCGCTGACGCTGACGCTGTGGACGCGCACATGACAGGCGCTTTCATCGGCGGCCAGACGGCGGGCCACGTTCTGGAAGATGTGGCGGGAGATGTTTTCCGACGAGGGATTGAGGCGGTCGAAGGGCGGCACCTCATTGATGATCTGATGGTCGAGGGCGGCCAGCTCTTCCTTGAGGGCGCGCTTGAGGACCTTGAAGTCCAGCAGCAGCTCCACATTTTCGGTGAGTTTGTCGCCTTCCACGGTCAGTTCCACGGCGAAATTGTGGCCGTGCAGACGTTCGCACTTGCCTTCGTAATGGCGCAGGGCATGGCCTGCGGAAATCTCGTCACGCACCGTAAGGCGCCAGATCTTCTTGGACATATCCTTTCCTTTGGCTGGTTCGGGCCAGCCAGGGTTCATTCGTGATCCTTTCCCGGAGGGATACCGTTTCGGGAAGGTCTGTGGCCTGTTCTCCCTGGCCGTCGCATATCCTGGCCGGATAAAGCGCATTTGGGGGAGGATAGGGGGCCCGGGGGGAAGGAACCCCCTTTGGGCGCCAGCTAAAGGGGGTTCCTTCCCCCCGGAAACGTTTTTACCCGGCCCAGGCGGCCAGGGCCCTGTCCAGTTCGGGGCCGGGGCTGACGCGGAACTGCGGCCCCAGCGTAAGGTGGCAGCGCACGCCGTCCAGCAGGACCATGGCTTCGGCCTCCACATTGCCGGGATGGGCCTCCAGGATGGCCTTGAGTGCCAGGATGTCCTCCTCGCCCAGGCGGTGGGCCGGTATCTGCACGCAGATGGGCGTATCGCTCTGGCCGCAGGCCTCGGAAAGCAGGGTCACGCTCTGGCCCAGCAGCTTGACCTCGCGGCTGGTCTCTTCGCCGTCCTCGTCGCTGTCGCGGCTCTCGTCCACCTGACTGTCCACCGTGGCCCGCAGGCAAAGGGGCTGTTCGCTCTTGAGCAGCTCGCGGGCCTCGGCATAGGCGCGGGGGAAGAAGGTGACCTCGGCATGGCCGGTAAGGTCTTCCACGCCCACGAAGGCCATGCGCTCGCCCTTGGACTTGGTGATGACCTCCTTGAGGCTGACCACCAGCACGGCGGTACTCAGTTCGGCCTTGGGGTAGAGGTCGCGGGCGTCTTCCAGCGTGGTCAGGCGCAGGCGGCGCATCTCGCGGCTGAAGGGCTGGAGGGGGTGGCTGGTGAGGAAGAAGCCCAGGGCCTCTTTTTCGTTCTTGAGGCGCTGGTCCTCGTCCATCTCGGGGATGCCGGACTCGGGGCAGTCGAAGCCGATACCGGGCTGGG
This sequence comes from Desulfovibrio piger, assembly GCF_951793255.1. Lineage (NCBI taxonomy): Bacteria > Pseudomonadati > Thermodesulfobacteriota > Desulfovibrionia > Desulfovibrionales > Desulfovibrionaceae > Desulfovibrio > Desulfovibrio piger. The sequence continues at coordinate 226,009 of NZ_OX636706.1, read as the reverse complement.
GCTTGGCTTCCACCTGCGGGGCCATGGCCAGCAGGGAGATCTGGTTGGAATTCTTTTCCTTGGCTTTTTTCTGGGCGCGGGTGACCACCGTGTCCAGGGCGGCCAGCAGGGCCGCGCGCGAGACGCCGAAGCAGTCGCAGGCGCCGCCCTTGATGAGGGCTTCGAGCACGCGCTTGGTGACCTTGCGCAGGTCCACGCGGCAGCACATGTCGAAGAGGGAGACGTACTCGCCGTCCTTGCGGGCGTCCATGATCTCGGTGATGGCGCTGTCGCCCACGTTCTTGATGCCGCCCAGACCGAAGACGACCTTGCCCTCGCGGGCCGAGAAGGAGCGCTGGCTGGCATTGACCGAGGGCTGCACCACGTCGATGCCCATGTCCTTGCAGCAGGAGATGTACTTGAGCAGCTTTTCCTGGTTGCTCATTTCCGAGGTGAGCAGGGCGGCCATGAACTCCACGGTATGGTGTACCTTGAGGTAGGCCGTGAAGTAGGAGATCTGGGCATAGGCGGCGGAGTGCGACTTGTTGAAGCCGTATTCCGCAAACTTTTCCATCAAGTCGAAGATCTCGTCGGCCTTGGCCTTGTCCACGCCGTTCTTCTGCGCGCCCTCCACGAACTTGACGCGTTCCTTGGCCATGGCTTCGGGTTTTTTCTTGCCCATGGCGCGGCGCAGCAGGTCAGCGCCGCCCAGGGTGTAGCTGGCGATGATCTGGGCGATCTGCATGACCTGTTCCTGATAGACGATGACGCCGTAGGTATCGCGCAGGCAGTCGCTGAGGGACTCGTGCGGATAGACCACAGGCACCTGCCCGTGCTTGCGCTTGATGAATTCGTCCACCATGCCGGAGCCCAGCGGGCCGGGACGGTACAGGGCCAGCATGGCGATGACGTCCTCGAAGCACGAGGGCTTGAGCATGCGCAGGTACTGGCGCATGCCCGAGCTTTCCACCTGGAAGATGCCGTCGGTGTCGCCGCGGGCGTAAAGGTCGTAGGTGGCGGCGTCGGTGAGGGGCAGGTTGTCCAGATCGGGCGGCGTCTTGCCCTGCAGAGTGATGTTGTCCAGGGTGTCCTGGATGAGGGTCATGGTCTTGAGGCCCAGGAAGTCGAACTTCACCAGACCGGATTTTTCGGTCATGGGGCCGTCGAACTGGGTCACGAGTTCGCCGCGTTTGCCGGTGTAGAGGGGCAGGAACTCGTCCATGGGCCGGGGCGAGACCACCAGACCGGCGGCGTGGGTGGAGGCGTGGCGCGACAGGCCCTCCAGACGGCGGGCCGTATCCAGCAGCTTTTTGACCTGCGGGTCGGTATCGTACAGGTTCTGGAGGTCGGGCTCGGCTTCCAGGGCCTTGTTGATGGTCATTTTCAGGTCGTCGGGCACCAGCTTGGCGATGCGGTCGGTCTCGGCAAAGCTCATGCCCAGGGCGCGGCCCACGTCACGCACAACGCCCTTGGCCTTCATGGTACCGAAGGTGGTGATCTGGGCCACGCTGTCCTTGCCGTAGGTATCCACCATATGCTGGATGACCTCGGTACGGCGGCGTTCGCAGAAGTCCACGTCGATATCGGGCAGGGAGACGCGTTCGGCGTTGAGGAAGCGCTCGAAGAGCAGATTGTAGGGCAGGGGGTCCAGGTTGGTGATGCGCAGCGACCAGGCCACCAGCGAACCGGCGGCCGAACCGCGGCCCGGGCCCACGGGGATGCCGTGGTCCTTGGCCCAGTTGATGAACTCCTGCACGATGAGGAAGTAGCCGGGGAAGCCCATATCGAGGATGACCTTGAGCTCGTACTGCAAACGGTCGCGGTAGGCCTGCGGGTCGATGTTGGCGCGGTTGGGGTGCTTCTCCAGGCGGCGTTCCAGACCCTCCTCGGCCAGACGGCGGAACTCGGAATCCAGGCTGGCCCCTTCGGGCAGCTTGTAGACCGGGAAATAATGGTGGCCCATGTCCAGTTCCACGTTGCAGCGCTCGGCGATCTCGGCCGTATTGCTCAGGGACTGGGGCAGATGGCCGAATACGGCCTCCATCTCCTCGCCGGACTTGTAGTAGAGGTCATGGGTGCCGAAGCGCATGCGCTTGGGGTCGTCCATGGTGGTCTGGGTCTGGATGCAGAGCAGCACCTCATGGGCGTCGGCGTCGTCGGCGTTGAGGTAGTGGCAGTCGTTGGTGGCCACGATGGGCAGCTTGAGATGGTCGGCGATCTCCAGCAGGCCCTTGTTGGCGATCTCCTGCTCGGGCAGGCTGTTGGACTGCAGCTCCAGATAGAAGCGGTCCGGGTAGATGTCGGCGTATTCGCGGGCCAGGGCGATGGCGCCGTCCATGTCACCGGCGTTGAGGGCGCGCGGTATCTCGCCCGCGATGCAGGCCGAAAGGCAGATGAGGCCTTCGGAATACTGGCGCAGCATGGCCTTGTCCACGCGCGGCTTGTAGTGGAAGCCCTCCAGGTAGCTGCGGCTCACCAGCTTGACCAGGTTGTGATAGCCCTCGATGTTTTCCGAGAGCAGGATCAGGTGGTTGCGCTTGCGGGCCAGCTCGGAGGTCTTGTCCAGATGGTCGTGGCAGACGTAGACCTCGCAGCCGATGATGGGCTTGATGCCGAAGTCCTTGCAGGTCAGGAAGAATTTGGCCGCGCCGAACAGGTTGCCGTGGTCGGTGATGGCGCAGGCGGGCATGCCGAAATCCTTGGCACGGGAGCAGAGATCCTTGACGCGGATGGCGCCGTCAAGAAGGCTGTATTCGGTGTGGCAGTGCAGATGCACGAAATCGGACATGCGGGAACTCCGGGCCTCGACGGCCGATGAAGGGAAGAGAAGGCCATGTGCGGCCGGGGCGGTACGGGACGGCCGTGTCCGGCACCGGAAAGCGGATACGGACGCAGGGCCCGCACACGGCGGAGCAAGAGTATAGCAGGTTCGGGAGTGGGCCTCAAGGCTGGGCTCTGTCCTGTTCCGGGAAAGGGCAACGGCATTTCCCGGTATTTCCCGAAGGGCGGAGCTGCGCATGCGGCAAGGGAAACGGGGCGGCGATCGGCGGATCGTCGCCCCGTTTCGTATGGGGAGGGAAAAGTCTGCCCCTGCAGGCAGGCCGCGGGAGTATCGGCGGGTTCGGGCGCGGCAGGGTATGACAGAGGCGGGATGTGCCGGCTAGATGCGCAGCATGCCGCCCATCAGGGCCGGATCCACGGCGGGCGCTTCCGGGGCGTCGGCAGCGGCGTCGTCACAGGCCAGGCAGCGTTCCTGCCAGTGCTCGGCCACGTTGACGAAATTGCTCACCCAGGTGCCCACATTGGTATCGGTGAGCGCGGCCAGGGGCAGCGTGCCCTGCAGGGTCACGCCCGTATCCTCGCGGGCGGCCAAGGTGAAGCCCTGGGTCTGGTGGAAGAAGGTGTTGGCGTCCAGCAGCGCGGCATACAGCTCGTCACGTTTGCGCGCGGGCAGGGGGGCCACCACGGTGAAGATCATGACCTGGTCCGTAGAGAGGCAGCGCAGGCTGACCTCGAAGTCATCGATGCCCAGCAGGCAGGAGGAATCGCCGTCGCGGGTCTCGATGCCGGGCAGATCCAGTTCACGGGCCAGGGCGGCCAGCAGGGAAGAAAAAGCGGGGTTCATGGCAGGGGCTCCTTGTTAGGGGATCAGGCGTCCTGGGGCTGCCGGGCCTGCATGCGGCAGGCCGTGAGCACGCCCTGGCCGTCCGGGGTGACGGTATAGGTGAAGTCCGCATCCAGCGGCGACTGGGGCGGCGTGTGGTAACGCATGGTCACATCGCCGTTGGCCTCGCGGCGGATGTCGATGTCCAGGGGCGAGTGCTCGTCCTGCAGCACGCCGGTCAGGTGGCTGAGGGTGCGTACCAGGAAGGCGCCGGACTGGCCCATGCTGAGGAGGACCTGCCGTGCCTGCGCGTCATTGTTGCCGCAGAGCAGCTGGGCCCGGATGGCCAGATTGTGCGACATGGTGGACGGCCGGCCATGCTCGAAATCGTTCTTGTCCTCGTCGGTCATGTAGGCGATGTCCTGGATATGGACGGTGGCCTCTGCCTCCGCCGGGATGCCCACACCGCCGAAGCTGATGGTGGGCCGGTAACCGGGAAGGGCATTATGCGTGCCGCGCCGGTTCAGGTCCATGGCCATCCCCTCTTCCACCTTGGCCATGTCGCCCAGGCGCGCCAGCGGTGTCAGGCTGGGCGGGAAGGCGAAGTCCTTGAGGTCGAAGCCGGCGGCATCGCTGACGGCTTCCAGGGCCTTTTCCAGGCGTACACCGGCACCGAGCAGGAGCATGCCGGTGAAGGGGGCCGCGGGATCTTCCGTGCGGGCCCGGAACATGCCCAGGAGCTTTTCATACATGGCGCTGTTGAAATCACGCTGGCTCTTGGCGGCCAGATCCTGCGGCATAGGCTCCTGGAAGCAGCCCTGCCACAGGGTCTCGCGGCTGAGGGGGCCCTGGGGCTGCCGGGTGCGTATCTCGGGCAGGCGCTGCATGGCCACCATGATGAGGGCGATACCGCCGCCCACGTTCAGCTGGGGGGCCAGAGTGGCCATATCGCCCATATGCCGGTGGGGGGTAAGGCTCATGACGTCACGAAGCGCGGCGTCCCCCAGGCCCGGCTTGCCGCAGGCAAAGGCAAAGCATTGCAGGGAGGTCTGGTTGGCCGTGGAAAGATCGCGGAAGAAGTCCGCGGGCGTGCCCTGACGTCCCGCCGCGCTTTCTTCCACCAGCACGCGGTCCATGAGCTGCCCCAGCTGGGCCTTGAGTTCGCCGTCCACACCAAGATGGGTGGCGCAGGCATCCAGGGCGGCGTCGCGGGTCAGCTGCGGATCGATGCCGCAGAGCATGTAGTCCGCGGGCCGGGACTGGAGGGTCTGCATGGTCACGGCATCGGCCATGTCCTGATAGGAAAGCAGCTTCTGGCTGTTGGCCGCCATATCGTTGATGATCCGCTCAAAGGCCTGGCGCAGGGCCGGGGAGGGCTGGAGGTTGTTCTTTGCGTAGAAGTCCTGCAGCGCATGGTCCAGATTGCGGGTATCGCCCGCGCCGTTGTTGCCCAGCAGGAAGCGGCGGGCCATCTCGGTGTTGGCCGGGCCCAGGGCCTGCGACATGTTCGATGCCTGGGCCAGGATGTCGCGGGCAACGCGGGCCTTGAGCGGCTTGCCCTGCTGGCGCATGGCACTGAGCTGCGGGGCCAGGGCATCGGCGATGCCGTCACCGTACTTGTTGCGGATGGCGCCGAGGAAAGCTTCGGCAGTGGCGCGGTGGGTGGCCTTGGCGGTGAAGAAGGCGCTGACCCTGCCGGAAGTCTGGATGCCGCCTTCCGCAGTGGCGACAAGACGGTCATGGGTGCCGGCTATGTCGGCCAGTCGGGTCAGAGTGGCAACGTTGACGCGATCGATCTGGGGCATGGGATCCCTCCCGGGAAATGGTCGATAGGTGCGGTACGGGATGTACGGGCAAATGCTGTCCTGCATGAAGCAAGCTTCATGCCAGTTCCTTTCAGCCTACAGGGGAAAGCCGGAAGTGTCCATTTTTCTTCGTCCAAAGGCGATCGGGCCCGGCAGGAGCAGGCGACGACAGCCCCGGACTGGCAACGATGTTGCCAGCATGGAGAACAGGACGCGTCGCCATGGGACAAAAAGTGTCACGGCAGCCCCGAAGGACTGCCGCGGCAGGTGCGGGAAGATCCCCTGTCGAGATTTTTGGGATGTCCCGGGAAAGAGCGCGGCGATCAGCCTTCGTAGACCTTGTGGCTGTCCAGCCACAGCCAGCCCAGCAGGCAGGCCAGACCCACCAGAATGGCCATGAGGGCCTGGGCCGCCACGGGGCCGGGCCAGACGGGCAGGGCGCAGAGCAGCATGGACAGGCTGCCGAACAGCAGGCCGCCGCTGTTGATGAGGGCCGTCAGGCTGCCGGTATCGCTGCGCATCTGGTTGAGCATGAGCACCGTGGCCGGGGGGCGCAGGGCGCTGCCGCAAAAACTGATGGGCGCGCAGAGCAGGGCGAAGATGAAGGGGCCCCGATCCCCCACCAGCAGCAGGCCCAGCCCGGCCACCACGACGATGCCCAGATAGGCCGAGAAGAAGAGGCGCCGGGGCGCGGTGCGGAAAAAACGCTCATGCGCCAGCGGGCCCAGCATGCTCATGCCCGCATTGAAGGCGAAGAACAGGCTGTAGGCCTGGGGCGAGAGCCCGAACAGGCCCTGGAAGATATAGGAGGAAAGGGCCAGATAGGCCATGAAGGGCATGCTGGTGGCGGAAAAAAGCAGCAGCAGGCAGCGGAATCCCCGGTGGCGCAGCACCACCAGCAGACGGCCCAGCGTGCGGAAGGCATTGCCCTGCACCGGGTGTGTCATGGTCTCGCGCAGCAGCAGTGTCCCGGCACCGGCCAGCAGGCCGCAGAGCAGCAGGCAGGCGAAGATGCCGCGCCAGTCGGTGACGGCCAGCAGGGCCCCGCCGATGACCGGGGCCAGCATGGGCGCCAGGATGGTGATGGTCTGGATCCAGGTGATGACTTTTTCCATGGCCCGGCCGCGCAGCACGTCCTTGACGATGGCCAGGGCCATGGCGCTGATGCCGCCGCTGCCGATGGCCTGCACGGCGCGCCAGAACAGCAGGGGCCAGATGGACTGGGCCAGGGCCAGGAACAGGCTGGAGACCACATAGAGCAGGGCGCCCGTGTAAAGCACGGGCTTGCGGCCGTATTTGTCGCTGAGCGGGCCCCAGAAGAGCATGGAGGCCCCGAAGAGCAGCAAAAAGCAGGAGATGCTCAGGCTGGAGAGGGCGTCCGTGGTCTGCAGGGCCTGCGTCATGTGCGGCAGGGCCGGCAGGTACATGTCGGTGGAAAGGGGCGCGAAGGCGCTCAGGAAGGCAAGATAGGCAACCAGCCAGCGGTTGCCGGGGGCAAAAACTTTTTTGGGCATACGGGAACTCCATGCCCTCGTGTGAACGAAGGCGTGGTTCCGTGCTAACCAAGTTCCGCCCGATGTGCAATGAAATCCGTTTTCGTCCACCGGCGGGGCGCGGGCTTTTTTCGCACAGGGCCGGCAGACAGCTCCGGGAGGGCCTGCCGTCTGCCCACGTCACGGAGGCGGCGGGCGCGCTGCGGCTCAACCGTATACGCGGCACAGCCCGCACCGCGGCATCGCGCGGGGCCGTGTGGTGGCAGGGCCCGCTTTTCGTCCGGCAACGGGCAACAAAAAAGGACGGGCCCGGCTTGCGGACCCGTCCTTGCAAAATGCGGTGAGAGCGTGCCTAGCGCAGGGCGGACACGATGTCCGAGGCTGAAGGCGAGGCCAGCACCTTGCCGTCGGCGATGACGGCCGGGATGCGCTTCACGCCGTAATAGCGGGAGATCTGCACGGCCTGGTACATGTTCACGTTGCCGGCATTGTAGCAGTAGCGGGCCACGTCCAGTTCCTGGCTGGAAGGCACGGCCGGACGCAGCTTGCCCATATAGGCGTAGTGGATGGGCAGGTCGCTGGGCTTGACGGTGGCATCGTACTCGTTGGTGAAGGGCACGCTGCGCCCCTGCTTCTTCTGGGCGGCCTTGATGCGGTTCCATTCGCTGAGGGCGTGGCTCATGTAGTCCATGGCCTGGCCCTTGCGCTCATAGCTGATCCAGATGCCCATGCCCATGAGGTCGGTACCGTAGTTTTCCGAATTTTTGGCAAAAACGGCGATCTTGGCGTCAGCGGGAGAAAGCTTGGCCGAGGCATCGCGCACGGCCTGCCAGACGCGGGCGCTGTCGGGCGAGGCAAAGTCCAGCAGCACGATGATCTCGTGCGGGGCCGTCTTGTTGCCGAAGAACACGGGGTAGATCTCTTCGCGCCAGTGGGGGCGGTAGGCGGCCTCGTCCTCGATGCTCTGGCGGTCGGCGCCCATGGCCTGCACCATGGCCATGCCTTCAGCGGAAAGGGTACGGGTGTTGGGCAGGCTCTTGTTCATCCAGGGGTTGAAGGCATTGGCTTTGGCAGCGGGGGCTGCCTGTGCCACAGGCGTCAGGTCGGCGCTGCCGTTGCCCCCCATCAGACCACAGGCAGAGATCAGGCCGCAGACCAGCAGGGCCAGCGGCAGGCGCAGGACATTCTTCACTTTTCCTCATCCTTTTTGACAGTTGGCAAGGCAGCTACGGCATCTTCCAGATGCCGCAGCCAGATATCGGCAAAAGCGCGGTATTCGGCCGTGCCCCGCACCACGGGCGCGCAGGTGTGGCCGGCGGCCTCGATGCGGGAACGCCAGGAATCCGGCGCGTCCCCGGCCATGTCTTCCAGAGTATGGCGCCCCACCACGGAGAGCAGGGGCATGAGCCAGACACGGCGGGACGTGAGGCGCGGCAGCAGGGCCTCCAGCTCCAGGGCACCGCTCATGGTGCCCACATGCACGCGGGCGTCCAGGGCCTGCACGGCCCCGGCAAGGGCCGCATACGCGGTCACGGCCTGCTTGCGGCTGCCGTGGCCCATGAGCACCACGTCCTCGTCGGCCCGGCGTTCTTCGGGCAGGTGGGCCAGCACGGCCTGCGCGGCGGCCCGGATGTCCTCGTCACAGGCCAGCAGGGGCGTCCCTATGCTCACATGCAGGCCGTCCAGACGCCCGGCCTCGTCAGCATCGGCGCGCACGTCGGTATGTTCGCTGCCGGGGATGATCTGCAGGGGCTGCACGGCCACATGGGTGAAATTTTCCAGGCACAGGCGGCGCAGGGCCTTGAGCACGGAATCGTTTTTTTGCCGGGCACGCGTCAGACGGGTGCGCAGCAGCTCCGAAGAAAGGGCCCAGCGCACGCAAATGCCGGGAAAACGTTCGCGCACCCAGGCGTCGAACTGGCGCAGCGAGCCACGCCCCTGGGGGCTGCTCGTACCGTAGGCGACCAACAGGATAGCGGTTTTCATCTCTGCTGGTGTACGACACTTGACGCACGCTGGCAAGACGGAGCGCCTCACGGTTGACCGTGGGCAGAGGGGAGGCTACAGTGCGCTATACTTTGGAGGATTGTTCGTGAAAGCATTGGTTCTGGAGGGCTGCACCGGATTGCTGGGGCAGGCCCTGCGCCATGTCCTGCTGGGGCGCGGCTGGTCGGTGGAATCGCTGGAACGCTCGGACGGTGACATCCTGGATGCGGACTTCCTGCAGGCCCGTCTGGACAGTTGCGCGCCGGACGTGGTGTTCAGCTCCCTTGGCTGGAACACGGTGGACGATGCCGAGGACCATCCCGACGAAGCCCTGCTCTACAACCGCACCCTGCCGCATACTCTGGCCTGCCTGCTCAAGACCCGCGGGGAAGGCCATCTGGTGCACTTCAGTTCCGGGCTGGTCTTTTCGGGCCAGCACGGCAGCCCCTGGCGGGAAGAAGACGCCACGGCGCCCCTCAATGTCTACGGCAAGACCCGTCTGGCCGGGGAGCAGGCCGTCTTGCAGACCCTGCCCGAGCGGGCCTGCGTGGTGCGCACGGGCTGGCTGTTCGGCCCCGGCAAGCGCAATTTCGTGGACGACATCCTCAATGCCTGCCACCGGCGCGACAGCATCACCATCGTAGACGACCGCACGGGCTCGCCCACCTATTCGCTGGATCTGGCCCTGTGGAGCATCATGCTGGCCGAACGTCAGGCCACCGGCCTGTGGCATGCCGTCAACAGCGGTCAGGCCACGTGGTGCGAGCTGGCCTGCGAAGCCGTGGGCCTGGCCGGCAACGAATGCCGCGTGGAGCCCATCCCCTCGTCGCAATGGCCGCAAAAAGCGCCGCGTCCGCCCTATACGGTACTGGACTGCGGCAAGCTTTCCGAGTATCTGGGGATGCATCCGCGCCCCTGGACACAGGCCCTGCGGGAGCATTTTTTCTGCGACCCGTTCGATGCCTAAAGGGTATCCGGCACGGGGAGCGGTCGTTCACCGGCACGTTCCCGGGCACGGAGGCGCGGAGAAGAGCTCCGGGCGAGAGACGCTCCTGCGGGCCGTCGATGGCAGTGGGGCATAGATCTTGAGAGGCTCACGGCATGCGGGAGCACGACCTTCCTGTGCCGGATCAGGGACGCAAAGCCCTCCATAGTGCAGAGGGATGACATATTTCCGGACTTGCATGGTTTGGACCTGAAAGGCCGCCTTCGGGCGGCCTTTCTCACAGACAGGGGGCTGCGGCTCCCTGTTTTTTTGTTGATGGGCCAAGAGAGGCGTGCACCGAGACCGCCAGCCGGAGATGGCCGGGCGATGAGCCTGCATGGCCGGGCAGGAGGAGCGACAGAGCTGTTCCGGCAGATGGAGGCGGCGGAGATCGTGTCCGGCTTCCTTTACTGCGGGTATCGGCGGTGACGTCCGGCTTTCCGCCAAGGAGGAGAGGAACGCCGGTCTTTCGGTGGGGGACTTGTTCCGTCCAAAAAGTATCAGGGGCGCGCCGGACGTGGCGTCGCCTGCAGGCGGACGGGCGCCACCCGTATCAGGGCGGCAGCCCCGGCCAGCAGGGTGCGGCGCTGTGCCGCGGCCAGCCCGGCATCACGCAGGCACCCTTCCAGCCCGCCACGCCGCAGCCAGGTACGGGCGGGCGTCGCAGGCCCCCAGGGCAGGAAACCGGGCAGGAGGCGTCGCAGCAGGGCCGCAGGCAGGCCCAGGTTGCGTTCGGCCAGGATGAAGTCCGCCAGCCAGAGCTGCCGTGCCGCCAGGGCACAGGCCCGCAGCAGGCTCACGGCATCGGGCCAGGGCAGAGAGAACAGCACATAGCCCAGGCGCAGCCCTTCCAGCGAGCCCGCAGGCAGTTCCGGCAGGGACGCAAAGGGCGCTTGCGCCGTCGTTCCGGGGAGGTCGGGCAGGGCATTGCAGGGCAGGGCACGGCTCACGTCCGGCCAGGGCACCCGGCGGCACAGGGCTGCGTACAGGCCGGGAACCGGCGGGGCCGGGCGCAAGGTGTGCAGGCGGGTCACGTCGGCATCGGACAGAAGGTCGCGCAGCAGGGGGACGCTGCCGGTCGCCTCCGGGGAGAAGCAGGGAGCGCTAGGACAGGCAGGCATCAGGGGCCTCCGTGGTCGGGACGGCATCCAGACAGCGCAGCAGGTGGTCACGGGCCGCCGCATAGGCCGGTGTGGCGGGCAGCTCCGTCAGCAGACGGCGCGCGTGGCCCTCAGCCACGAAGCGGGCCCGGCTGGCCGGGAAGTGCATGTCGTAGAACCATGTCCCCAGCAGCACCCGGAAATCGTTGACGCTCTTCAGGTCGGCATAGGCCGCCACCCGCCCGGCCAGGGCATCGTCCAGCACTTTGTCGCTGTGGAGGGCGGGATCATCGGGCAGGCTCAGGACAACGGTGGGGCAGTAGGGCCGCGGGCCGGAAAGATGCTCGTCCATGACACGCAGGATGTCCAGCTTGTCGGCATCACGCACGGCATGGCAGATGCGGGCCATCCCTTCCGGCAGGCCCGCGGGCAGGGCAAAGCGGTTGTGCAGGCCCACGGCGGCGAGCACCAGCTTGCGGACGGCGGGCGTTTCGTCCTTCAGGCGCTGTTCGCGTTTGAGGATGCGCACGCCCCACTGGCCGTGGTTGCAGGACTCCCGGTCGCGGAAGGTATGCCAGCGCAGGTACTGCTCGAAGCGGGCGACGTCATGGTACAGGGCCGCCAGCAGACAGGCGCGGTCCAGCGGCGGTGCGAAGCGGCCGCCCGCGACGATGGCACGGGCATGGGCCAGCACCTGCATGGTGTGGTGCAGTTTGAGATCCATGGGCGAAGGATCGCCGCCGTCGCGACGACATTCCTTTTCGCGCTCACGGGCCGCGTAGGCGGCGAACCAGGCTTCATGACGGCTGATGTCCGGCAGGACGGGGGATGCGGTGTTCATGTCTGTGGGTGTACGCCCCGGCCGGGAGGGAGGCAAGGGGCGTCGGTGCTGGGGCAGCGTCGCCCCTTGTTTTTCCTCAGCGCCGGAACTGCCCGCTGGCCTGGCGCCAGGCGGCGGCCTGTTCCGCGGCATCGGCCACGCGGGCGTCCACGATGGTCTTGCCGATGGGGCACAGGGCCAGGGCAGCCAGCTTGACGTGCTGCCAGGCGAAGGGGATGCCGATGATGGTCACGGCGCAGGCCAGGGCCGAGAGCAGATGCCCGCAGGCGATCCAGATACCGCAGAGCAGCAGCCAGACGATATTGCCCACGGTGCCCAGCGGGCCGGTGCCGATATCGCCTTCGCCGGTAAGGACGTCACGGGAGACCGGCATGCGGCCGAAGGGCATGAAGGCGAAACCGGCCATGACGAAGCAGGCCCGGCCCCAGGGGATGCCGATGATGCTGATGAAGCAGAACACGCCCGCGATGCACCAGAGCAGGCCGGTACCCAGACCGAAGGGGAAGAACCAGAGGACATTGCCGAGACAGCCCAGAGCTTGCATGGGAAACTCCTGAAAAAACGTGGATGGAGCATCCATGCTACACGGGGGCGGGGGGACTGTCCATGTGCCGGGGGAGGGATGGGCGAAGCGTGCGGGGAAGATGCCGCATGGAGCGGTCATCTCCCTCTCTCCATCGAGGAAGAAAGCCCTCACGCAGGATGGCCGTCGGGCAGGAGGCCAGGCAGGATCAGGCAATGATCCCGGCCGTACCCGTCATGGAAGGAGAGCGGGCCGGAAATGGCGAAAGGCTACAGTTCCGGCAGGAAAAAATGGAAGGAGGCCAGCATGGCGGCCAGCAGACAGAGCTGGATCAGGACCACCAGCCAGCAGGTCTTGCGGAAGGCGGCAAGACGGCCGCGGGCACGCCCGCACACGGCGCGGGCCTCGTCCCGCACCTGACGGAGGGCCGTGCGTTCCTGTTCCGGAAGGGCGACGGACGCGGCGTCGAGGGCCGTCCCCAGCGCATCGAGCCGGGCCCGGAGCGCGGCCTGTTCCCGCTCCAGTTCCCGCAGCGGTGATGACGGACGGCGGGAGGCCTTGCGCGTGGCCTTTGCGGGGCCCGGGGCCTTGCGGGGCAGGAGCCGCCCCAGCCATGCTTTGCCGTTCATGGAAGTCCTTTGCTAAGAAAAAAGGGGGAAGGCGCAGGCCTTCCCCCTTGAGGATCGGATGCAGGACGAGGCTAGGCCTTGTCGAAGTTGACGACCACCTGTTCGCCGTCGCCGTTGCGGCGGGCGATGGTACCGATGGACCAGGCGGACATGCCGAAGGCCTGGATGCGGTTGATGGTCTCTTCCACCTGCTCTTCGGGCAGCACCAGCACGTAGCCGATACCGCCGTTGAAGATCTGCAGGATCTCGGGCCAGGAAAGTTCGCCCACTTCGTGCAGCCACTTGAAGACCGGGGGCATTTCCCAGCTGCCGAAGTCGATGTGGGCTTCCACCTGATTGGGCAGCACGCGCGGGATGTTGTCGTAGAAGCCGCCGCCGGTGATGTGGGCCATGCCGCGCACGTCCAGGTCGCGCAGCAGGGAGCGGACCACTTCCACATAGATCTGGGTGGGGGCCAGCAGCACGTCACGCACGGTGGCGCCGTCGGCACCCGGGAAGGGATCGTCCGGGCCCAGGCCGCTCTTGTCCAGGATCTTGCGGGCCAGCGAGAAGCCGTTGGAGTGCAGGCCGGTAGAGGCCAGACCCACGATCTTGTCGCCCACGCGGATGCCGGAACCGTCCACCAGCTTGGCGTTGTCCACGATGCCCACGCAGAAGCCGGCCAAGTCATATTCGCCATCGCCGTACATGTCGGGCATCTCGGCGGTCTCGCCGCCCAGCAGGGCACAGGCGGACTGGCGACAGCCTTCGGCCACGCCGCTGATGACCGTGTGGGCGGTATCCACATCCAGCTTGCCGGTGGCGAAGTAGTCAAGGAAGAACAGGGGGGTGGCCCCCTGGACCAGGATGTCGTTGACGCTCATGGCCACGAGGTCGATGCCCACGGTATCGTGCTTGTTGAAGGCAAAGGCCAGTTTGAGCTTGGTGCCCACGCCGTCGGTGGACGAAACAAGCACGGGGTCGCTCATGTTGCCGATTTCAGGTCTGAACAGGCCCCCGAATCCCCCGATGTCGGAGATGACCCCCTTGGTATGCGTGCGCTGCACCAGATGCTTGATGCGCGCCACGAGATCATTGCCGGCCTGGATATCGACGCCGGCTTCGGTATATGCTTTTGCGCGATCTGTGGACATGAGTATCCTCCTTGGTGGGAGACACCCTAGCAAAAAATTTGCCGAATCCCAAGCAGCTTTTTGGGGGAAATCCCGGCAGGGGGAGATTTTCGGTCACCTTTTTTCTCGTGGCAGCCGAGATTTTCCCCTGATATACCGGAGTGGCGGGCTTCCTGTTTTCTTCGGGCGGCAGGGCCGGGCCCGTACATGGAGGATGACGGTCCGGTGCAGGTGATGCGGACGGGCCGAGAGGGACAGTGCCACCGGCCGTCAGACCGGCACAGGCCGTCAGGGAGGACAGTTATGGAAAGCATGTTGTGGACACGGCTGACGGATGGCAGGCTGCGCTGCGGGCTCTGCGCCCATGCCTGCGTGCTCTCGCCGGGGCAGCGGGGACGCTGCGGTGTGCGCTGCAACCACGAGGGGCATCCGCTCTCGCTGGTGGACGGGCTGGTGACGGGCGTACAGGCCGACCCGGTGGAAAAGAAGCCCCTGTATCATTTCCTGCCCGGCAGCCGGACCTTTTCCGTGGGCAGTGCCGGATGCAATTTTTCCTGCCGCTTCTGCCAGAACCATCATATTTCCCGTGACCCGCTGGAGCAGGAGCGCATCCGCGGGCACGAAGCCACGCCGGAGATGTTGGTGGAGGCGGCCCTGCGCACTGCCTGCCGCAGCCTGGCCTTCACCTACAACGAGCCCACGGTCTTCGTGGAACTGCTGGCGGCCACGGCCGCGCTGGGACGGGAGCGGGGCCTGCCGTCCCTCCTGGTGAGCAACGGGTTCATGAGCCCCGGCTGTCTGGAGCTGCTGGGGCCCCTGGTGCGGGCGGCCAATATCGACCTGAAGGCCTTCAGCGAGGACTTCTATCATCACTATTGCGGTGCCCGCCTGCGGCCCGTGCTGGACAATCTGGTGCGGATGCGCGCGCTGGGCTGGTGGCTGGAGGTGACGACCCTCATCCTGGAAGGTCTCAATGACGGGGAGGCGGAGCTGCGGGCGCTGGCACGCTTCATCCGCGACGAGCTGGGCGCGGACACGCCCTGGCATGTGACGGCTTTCCATCCCGCCTACCGCATGACGGATCATCCGGCCACAAGAGCGGAGACCTTGCGGCGCTGCCGGGACATCGGTCTGGAAGAGGGACTGCGCTTCGTGTATACGGGCAATGTCTTTTGCGCGGGCGGCGGCGACACGCTCTGCCCGCAGTGTGGCGCCCCCTGCCTGGAGCGGCAGGGATGGCAGGTTATCATGAGGACGGACACAGGCGTCTGTCCGCGATGCGGCAGCAAGCTGCCGGGAGTATGGGAATTATGATCATCGTCTATACGGGCAACGGAAAGGGCAAGACCAGCGCCTGCATCGGGCAGGCCATGCGGGCCCTGGGCCGGGATTTTGCCGTGGGTTTCGGCCAGTTCATGAAGCAGCCGGGCTGTGCCGGGGAACAGACCGTTCTCGCGCGCCTGCTGGGAGATGATTTTCTGGCCGGCGGCAAGGGCTTTTTGCGGCGCGAGGAAGACCGCCCCGCCCACAGGGAAGCGGCCCTGGCCACACTGGACTGGGCCCGGCAGCGTCTGGAACGCCTGGATCTGCTGGTGCTGGATGAGACGCTCTACGCTCTGAAAGCGGGCATCCTGGAACGGAGCGAAGTGGAAGGGCTCATGGACGCGGCGCGCCGTGCCCGGTGCCATCTGGTGCTTTCCGGCCGGGACGCGCCGGACTGGCTGGTGGAAGCCGCCGATCTTGTCACGGAGATGGGCGAGATCAAACATCCCTGGCGGGCGGGCATCAAGGCCGCGCCGGGCATCGAATTCTAGGGCGGGACGTTTTGTCGGCAGCGGCCGTCCCGTGCCGTGCACATTAAAAAAGGAAAGGGCCCGTTCCATCACTGGAGCGGGCCCTTCGTATGAAGGAAGATCGTTCATGACGGGGCGTGGCCCCGAAGATCCTGGGGAGTTTGGGTTAGACGGCCCCGGCGGCCTCGTCGCCCACCGGCGGCGGAGGCGGTGCCGTGGGCGGGGTCAGCTTGTGCGAGGAGTTGGCCGGGGGCATGGTGGGCACGTTCTGGGCCGCGGGCTGGGCGGCCGGTTCCGTGGACGGAGCCGCGGCGGGCGTGGCGGCCGGTTGTGTGCCCTGGCCCGCGCCGGGCACCACCTGGCCCTTGGGCACGGGCATGTCGGCCTGCTTCTGGGGCAGCATCAGATAGCTGATGACCTGCTTGACGCCTTCCACCTGGCGCGCAGCACGGATGGCCAGCTTGCGCTCGGCCTCATCCTTGACCACGCCCAGCAGCACCACGCGTCCGGCGTTGACTTCCGTATCGATGCGGGTGGAGCTCAGGCCCGAGGTGCCGATGAGTTCCGTGCGCAGCTTGGTGGCCAGGACAAAGTCGCCGGTGTCGCTCTTGGCCGGCGTGAACCAGTGCGAGGTGACGGAGCGCACGCCCTTGTGGCGGCGCGCAATGCGGATGGCCTGGGAGCGCATCTTTTCGGGAGCTTCGCCCACCAGGAAGACATGGCCGTAATAGCAGTAGACCTTGATGCCCCAGCCCTGGGAAAGATTGGCGTCCATGAGGTCGGACTTGATGCCCAGGGAAATTTCCTTGTCATCGCTGATGGTGCCGCTCAGGCGCTGGTCGTCGTACACGCCGTAGAGCGAGGCACAACCGCTGCTGAGCATAAGGCAGCAGAGAAGCAGCAGGGGGACGATGTAACGCATGTATCCTCCTTGCGCCGGAGCGCTATTCCTTTTCACGCCGGATGCGGGCACCCACGGCGTTGAGTTTGTTCTCGATGCGTTCATAGCCGCGGTCCAGATGGTAGATACGCTGGACATGGGTCGTGCCGCGGGCGGCCAGGCCGGCCAGCACCAGCGAGGCGCTGGCGCGCAGGTCCGAGGCCATGACCGGGGCGCCGGTCAGACGGCTGACGCCGCGCACCATGGCCGTATGGCCGGAGATCTTGATGTCCGCGCCCATGCGCACCAGCTCCAGCACATGCATGAAGCGGTTCTCGAAGATGCTCTCCTCCACCATGCTGGAGCCTTCGGCCAGGCACATCAGGGCCATGATCTGGGCCTGCATGTCGGTGGGGAAGCCGGGGTAGGGGCGGGTCTTCACGTCCGCGCCGCGCAGCACGCCCTGGTAGCGGGCCAGCACGCCTTCGGGACGCTGCTCGATGGCCAGTCCCATGCTTTCCAGCTTGGCGATGACGGATTCCAGTTCGGTGAAGGGGCAGTTTTTGAGCAGCAGCTCGCCGCCGGTGATGCCCGCCGCCACCAAAAAGGTGCCGGCCTCGATGCGGTCGGCCATGATGGCATATTCCGTCCCGCGCAGGCTGCTGACGCCCTTGATGCGGATGGTGCTGCTGCCGTGGCCTTCGATCTGCGCGCCGCAGGAGATGAGGAAATTGGCAAGATCCACCACTTCGGGCTCGCGGGCCGCGTTTTCCAGCGTGGTCTCGCCGTCGGCCAGCACGGCGGCCATGAGCAGGTTTTCCGTGCCGCCCACGGTAGGCATGTCAAAGGTGATGTGGGCGCCGCGCAGCTTGTCGCAATGGCCCATGATGTAGCCTTCTTCCAGCTCGAAGGTGGCGCCCATGAGCTCCAGGCCCTTCAGGTGCTGGTCCACGGGGCGGGCGCCGATGGCGCAGCCGCCGGGCAGGGCCACGCGGGCCTGGCCGATACGGGCCAGCAGCGGGCCCAGGCAGAGCACCGAGGCGCGCATGGTGCGCACCAGATCATACGGAGCCTCGGGCAGCAGGCTGCCGGGCTTCAGCTCCACGCGATGATCGTCATAGCTGCAGGAGCAGCCCAGCACGTTCAGGAGCTTGATGGTGGTATGGATGTCGCGCAGGTCGGGCACATTGGTGTAGACCATGGGCGCGTCCAGCAGGATGCCGGCAAAAAGAATGGGCAGGGCGGCATTCTTGGAGCCGCTGATATCTATGGTCCCTTTGAGCGGCGTACCGCCTTCGATAATAAGCTTGTCCATCAGGATCCTCGTGCGGCCTGCAGGCTCCGGCCTGCGGCGCATGCTGGGGGTTGCGGCAGCGGTCCCGTCCCCGTGCGGGGGCTGGTCCGTGCTCCGGCAAAACACGGTGTTTGGAGCCGGTATCGGATGCTAGTTTTTTTTCTATAAAAAATCCAGAAAGAGAAATGTAAATTTTTGCTTGCATATTTTTCGGGATGTGCGTATACACGTCTTCGTTACGGCGGAAGTAGCTCAGTTGGTAGAGCACCTGGTTGTGGCCCAGGTGGCCGTGGGTTCAAGTCCCATCTTTCGCCCCATAAGGAAATCCCCCGCTTTCGAGCGGGGTTTTTCTTTTTCTGCCGCTGGTTACGGCCTGACAGCCCCTCAGCGGCGCTGTGCCGGGAGCCCGGGCCGGGAGTCCGAAAGGACAAATCCCGGCTTTATTCTCGTGTGCACGGAAGGGGATATGCCTCGTTCGCAGGAAAGGGCCTCCGGGAGATCCTTTTCCGGCGGGGAGGGAAGAGACTGGCCCGTCCCGCGTGTTCCCTCTCGTCCTTATCTATAGATGGAGCCCTGTCCGCGGTCGTCATCTGCCTGGCGAGTGAGAGAGGTCCGCGGTCCTGTCCCGCAGGAGGCGGCTTTTCCCTCAGGGCAGGCAACGCCCTTGGCCTCCAGACGGGCCGCCCTTGCCAAAGCAGGGCCTTTTGCGTACAAAACATCCCATCACGGAGCGTGGCGCAGCATGGTAGCGCACCTGCTTTGGGAGCAGGGGGTCGCTGGTTCGAATCCAGTCGCTCCGACCAAATAAAATCAAGAGGTTACACTACAGGTGTGGTGTAACCTCTTTTCGTTTTTGCGACCAAATTGCGACCATGCCTGTGGATGGATTGGTCGAGTTTTCCCTAATCGCAGCTATTCACCTTTGCCCTGCATCTCTGTGGGGCGCCAGCTATGCTGGCGCGACCTCTTTGGCGCAACGCGCCCAAAAAGCCGCCGCCTGCCCTCCCCGCACCCCTCCTTATAAAAAAGACAGAGCAAAAGCTCCTATCCGCATCTGCTGCCTTCATTCTGCAGCGGGTCCTTCCAGAGCCCCCCCCTCGAGGGGCCGAACCGGTCGCCCGAGAGGCCGGGGATTTTTCGGGATAGTTTTTCTGGGATTTTGGGACCATATCCGCGGAGATACCAATGATTGAGTCTGACCGTCAGCTCCAAGAAATGGCCAATCGCGTGGCCAAGCAGGTGGAGTCTGAAAAGGCGAAGGCGAAACCTGCCGACAAAAAAGACGCGATTACACCTGACTTCGTGGCCAAGTGCGCCACCTTTTCCGAAAAAGGTGATGGGCTCCTGCACTCCGCCCTGTTCCGGGGGAAACTGACGTATGTCCCAGAGAGCAAGAGCTGGTACTGCTGGGAGGATCATCACTGGCGCAGCACCCATATTCATATGGTCGAGGCGTCGGTGGAACAGGTGGGAAATAAATACCGGGAAGTCGCTGCCCACTATGAGCAACTGGCCGAGGATGCCGGTGAGGGTGGTGACAACGAACGGGCCAACCATCTGAGAGCGAAGGCAGAGGCTCTGCACAAGCGTGCCTCCTGGTTGAACAGTTCCAGGGGGGTCAATGCCTGCGTGAAGTTCACTCTGGCCAACAGCGATCCGTTGATATCCAAGCCGGATGTCTGGGACACGGACCCCTGGTTGCTGGGTGTGGCCAACGGCGTGGTAGATCTCAGGACAGGCGAGCATCGCCCGGGGCGTCCTGAAGACTACATCCTGCGCTACTGTCCGGTGGAGTGGAAAGGCCTGCACGAACCTGCGCCGCTTTGGGAGGAGACCCTCCAGCAGATTATCGGTGCCTCGGAAGGGGTGTTGCCCTGGCTGCACAAAGTGTTGGGCTATGCCATCACCGGTCAGTCCACGGAGCCCCTGTTCCTCATGCTCTACGGGGAGCGGGGCCGTAACGGCAAAACGGTGGTGATGGAGACGCTCAAGAAGGTGCTCGGTCCCTACATGGGCCCTGTCCCAGCGGAGCTTCTTCTGGACCGCAAGATCCCCAAAGACCCCGATTCAGCCAGCCCGACCATTATGAACATGAAGGGCATGCGGATCATCTGGGCCTCTGAGACCAACGAGAACCGCCGGTTTTCGACAGCGCAGGTCAAGCTGCTTTCCGGCTCTGACTCTCTGACCGGGCGCTACCTCTGGGACAAGCAGAATACGGAATTCCGGCCGACGCATACCCTGTTCCTGCTGACCAACTTCCTGCCATCGGCCCCAGCGCATGACCTGCCTTTCTGGGAACGGCTCAAGCTCATCAATTTCCCCTTCCGTTTCGTGGACCAGCCCAAGGGGGAGTTCGAACTCCCTCGCAACCCGTACCTGGAGAGGGAGCTGGAGGATGAGTACCCCGGCATCCTAGCCTGGTTGGTCCGTGGCTGTCTGCTCTACCGGGCAGAAGGGCTGGTCGCTCCGGCGGCGATCACCAAGGCCACCGAGCAATACCGTGTGGATGAGGACGACATGCAGGTGTTCGTGGATCAGTGCCTGGTGGACAGCCAACTGCCGGAGGACCGCATCCAGGCCACAGAGCTCTATGAGGTGTTCAAGGAATGGTACAAGAAATATATCAATCCCAAATACATACCCAGCATGCACATCTTCGGGCGCCAGATTGGCGCCAAGCTGGAGAAGAGGAAAGTCGGGGGCCACACCTACTACTACGGCAAGCAGTTCTCCGATTTCGGTCACAAGTTCAAGAGCAAGACGGTATGACCTTTCCTTTTTGCCAGGACATTTTGAAGGGGCGAGGTCCTGAACGAAAGTTTTTTACTTTCGGTAGGATAGCTGCGTCAGGAGGATATGACGTCTTCATGGAGGGGCCAATGCGAAATGCTTTTTCATGGGGCTGGTATCTATTCCGTGCTCATGTCCTATTGTCCTGTTTCCTTTTTTTATTTGAAAAAACAAAAGGATATGTCCAGGACATCTTGCAGGACCTTTCAGGATGTTTTTCGGGGGCCCCTTATGCCTGCTGACATCATCGATCTGTTCCGTGAACAGGGCTTCGAGCCCAAGAAAAAAACTGCCGGCGAATGGGCTTCTACCTGCCCTGCCTGTGGCGGGACGAAGCGGTGCAGCATCTGGCCCGCCCGTGGAGAGGGGCGGGGCTACTACTGGTGCAGGGAATGCGGGGCCAAGGGGGACGGCATCCAGTTCCTGCGTGACTACGCCAAGATGTCCTATGCCGATGCCTGTGCGCGTATTGGCGTGGCGTCTGCTGCCTGGGCTGTGAAGACGCCCTCCCTGCCCCAGCGGGCGGAGAAAAATCGTTTCGAGTCTGTGGAGAATACGGGGCCCAAGGATGTGGACGTGGCCGCGTGGAGGACCTGTGCCGGCAATTTTGTGCGCTGGGCAGAGACCTGTTTGCAGCGCAGTCAGGAACATCTGGCCTGGTTGGCCGCCCGCGGCATCGATGCCGCAGCGGCCCGTCGGTACAGGCTGGGTTTCAATCCGGGGGAACGGGGGAAGAATTGCATTATCAGGCCCCGGTCGACCTGGGGGTTGCCGGATGTGCTCAAGGATGACGGCAAGCCCAAGCGCCTCTGGCTGCCGCGCGGGATCGTCATCCCTCAAGTGGTCAATGATGAGGTCAGGCGCTTGCGCATCCGGCGCCTGGATTCGGACCGGGCCGAGTTCAATCCGGACCACAAATATCATGTGGTCGAGGGCTCTGAGATGCAGCCGTTGTGGCTGGAGTGTACCACGCCCCTGCGGGATGGACAGGGTGCCGTCGTGGTGGTGGAGACAGAGCTGGATGCCCTGATGCTCAACGCACAGGCCAGCGACCTGGTGCATTGTCTTGCCCTGGGGACCTGCAATGTGCGTAACCTCCCAGCCCAGCTCTACAAGCGGCTGGCGGGTTCACTGGTGATCCTGGTGGCCCTGGATGCCGATGATGCCGGAGCTGAGGGCTGGCCACGCTGGCAGGAGACGTTCCCCACGGCCAAAAGGTGGCCTGTCCCTGTGGGGAAAGACCCGGGTGATGCCTTTGCCAAGGGGGAAGACATGCGGCTCTGGCTGCTGTCCGGGCTCCCCGAGGGGCTGCGTCTGACTCTGGACAGGGCCACGCCAGCAGTTGTGGAACCGGAGATCCAGGAGGCCACCTTCGTGGATGAGGAAGAAGAGATCCTGGATTCCACTGCAGCCTATGCCGCAGATCCAGATCGTCCCACGGATGCCATCCTGGAATTCTGGGATATGTGGAAGCGCTATCCCATTAAGTACATCCGTGAGCGCAACGCGCAGGGGAACGTTTGCGGCTTTTCTTTCGTCTACCCTTATCCCTGGTCCCATGCGAATCCCGGCGTGATCCACCGTTTTTTTCAGTTCCGGGATGACCATCCAGAGATCATGGTCTGGCTGTCTCGCAACAAACACGACATCGTAACGGCTCGAAATTTCATGGATGTTGAAAAATACAATGATACAGAAGAGTTCTAGGAGGGAATATGAAAATCGAGACCTGGTCGGCAGAGCGTCTTTCCCCTTACGCACGCGAGCTGAAGAAGCACGAGAAGGCACTGCCGAAGATGGTTGCTGCCCTGCAGCAATGGGGGTTCCGCATTCCCATTCTGGTGAGTTCTGCCGGTGAGATCATAGATGGCAAGCTCCGCTACCTGGCGGCGGTGCAACTCGGGATGCAGGAGATCCCGGTGGTGGTCGCTGATGACCTGACGCCGACGCAGATCCGGACGTTCCGCCTGCTCGTCAACCGCAGCGCCACGTGGGCGGATTGGAACGATGAGTCCCTGCGCATCGAGATGGCCGAGCTTCGCCTTGCTTTGGCAGATCTCAGCGTGACCGGCTTCGATGACCGGGAGCTGGACGCCATCCTTCTGGATGCGGTGGCCTCCGGAGAGAAAGACCCGGATAGCGTCCCTGAATTCAGGGAACCTCCTGTCTGTCAGGTAGGCCAGGTCTGGCAGCTGGGCATGCACCGGCTCATGTGCGGTGACTCCACCCAGCCTGCGGACGTGGCCACGCTCATGTCTGGTGAGCATGCGGACATGGTCTGGACAGACCCTCCCTACAACGTCGACTACAGCTCCCCGGCCGGCAAGATCAAAAACGACAAGATGAGCCCTGCGGAATTCTTAAAGTTCCTGTACGACCTCATGAACAGTGCCTACGACGTCCTAGTGGACGGCGGGGCCATCTATGTGGCCCATTCCGAAGCCGGTGACGGCATGGCCTTCAGGTCGGCCTTCCAAAACGTCGGGTTCAAGCTTTCCTGCTGCCTGATCTGGAAGAAGAACCAGCTCGTCATGGGGCGTGGCGACTACCACTGGCAGCACGAGCCCATCCTCTATGGCTGGAAGCCTACGGGCAAGCACGTCTGGTACGGAGACAGGAAGCAGCGCTCATTTTTTGAACATTTCGCGGGCAGCGTGGTGCAGAAAGTCTCCGAGAACGTCTGGCAGGTGGCCAGCGGCGACAGCATCCTCCGAATCAGCGGCAAAGACCTGGTGGTGGAGGACCTGGCCAGCAGCATCCTCTCGGAGCCCAAGCCCAAAAAATCTGAGCTGCACCCCACCATGAAACCTGTGGCCCTGGTGGAACGCATGCTGGCCAATTCGTCGCCGCGGGGCGGACTGGTCGTCGACCTCTGTGGCGGCAGCGGCACGACCCTGATCGCTGCGGAGAGGCTGGCCAGACGCTGCAACATGATGGAGTATGATCCGCGTTATGCGGACGTCATCATCCGGCGCTGGCAGGAGCAGACCGGCAAGGTGGCTGTACTGGCCGGCAGCCGTATCTCTTATCCCCAGGAGGTGGAACATGGTGCAGAATGATGTCCTCGATCTGGCCCGGCAGAGCGCGGCCAGTGACCTGGCGTTTTTGCTCAAGGCCAAGGAACAGGCCAAGGCCCGGCTGCGGGATGACGCCACGCAGGAGAACATCGCGGCCTTCAGGCGGGCCAAAGGCGCCGTGGAGGAGGAGATCCGGCGGCTGCAACAGGGAGGTGGTTTCGTGGGGATAGTGATCAAGACCCAGAAGGAGAGCGTGGAGTTCCTGACCAATGCCGGCTTCAAGGTCTCCACGTCGCAATTCAACCGGGACGTGCTGGCCGGCAAGGTGGCCAGAACACCTGACGGCTATGAAGAAGGCGCCCTGCTGGCCTACGCCGCGGCCCACCTCAAGCCCCTTGCCAGGCAGGAGCAGCGGGAGCTGACCGATGTGACGGTCAGCCGCCTGTCCGCCGATGCCGAGATGAAGAAGATCAATGCCGAGCGCAGCCGTCTGAAGCTGGAGAAGGAGCGGGGCACGCTCGTACCGCGCAGCGAGGTGGAGGAAGCCCTGGCGGCGCGGGCCCTGTTCTTCAGGAACGAGATCGAGAACTTCGGCCTACGCAAAGCCGGCGAGATCATCGATCTCGTGCGCGGCGATCCGGCCATGCTGGAAGCCTTCATGGACTGGTGGCGTGATGAAACAGCGGACTGGATGGATGCCTGGAGCGGCGAGATGAGTTTTGGTGGTTCCGAGGATGGCGATGATCTCGGACCAGAGGATGCCTGATGGCATTCCAGTTTACGGCCGGAGAGCGGCATGTTTTTGCCCGCCAGCCGTATGTGCCGCTTTCGGAATGGGCGGCGCGTAACCTCATCGTCCGGGACGGGCCGCATGCAGGCGGGCGCTACCGGCGTGACGTCAACCCGTATCTGGTGGGCATCATGGATGCCTGGAGCGCCCCGGGGGTGGAAGAAGTGGTGGTGTGCGGCAGTGCCCAGACGGGCAAGACCCTGGTCATGCACGCGGCGCTTTGCTACTGCGTCGCCCGCCGTCCCGGGCCGCGCATGCTGGCCATGCAGGACGACGATGCGATGGGCAAGGTGGCCCAGCTCAAGCTGTTGCCCATGTTCAGGTCTTCTCCGGGGGTACGGGGGATGTTGGGCAAGGTCAGAGCGCAGCGCATTGGTTTCCGGGACGGGACATCCCTGTTCCTGGCCAGTGCGCAATCTCCTGGCCAGCGAGCCTCCATCTCCATCCAGGACTTGTTCCTGGACGAAGAGGCCCTGTACAAGCAGATAGCCGGACAGGGCGTGCCGGTGGCCGAATTCAAGGAACGGACACGCTCCTATGCCCGCAAGCGCAAGATCCTTCGCGTCTCCAAGCCCATCGGCGGCGAGGAATGCAGCATCGCACAAGCACTTTCGGAGATGGATGAGCTGCGGCACTACCTGGTGCGCTGTCCTGCCTGCCAGGCATACCAGCCCATGATCGAGGACCGTCTGGTGCTGCTGGAAAAGGGCGCCAGTCCGCGCGAGATCAAGGAACGCCGTCTGGGGCGGTACCGTTGTGCCGAGTGCGGCTACCTCTGGACGGATTACCTGCGCGACCAGGCTGTGCAGCATGGCCACTGGGAGGCGGAAGAACCCGTGTCCCGGCCGCGTTCCATCGGCTTCCTGCTGCCGGCAATCCTGTCGGCCAACGTCAGTATCTCCGAAGTGGTGGCCGAAAAGGTGGCGGCGGAGCGTTCCGACTCCCCGGCAACCAAGCAGCAGTACATCAACGGCATGTGGGCCCTGCCGTTCCGTATGGTCGAGATGGAGTCCAAGGAGGAAGAGATCCTCTCCCTGGTCGATCCGGAGCTGCCTCCGCGGACCGTGCCCGGAGATGCGGTGGCCCTGACGGCCGGCATCGACGTCCAGGCGCGCGGTTTCTGGTATGTGGTCAAGGCCTGGCGTCCGGACATGTCGTCCGTGCTCATCGATTACGGTCGTCTGACGGACTGGCCGGCCGTACAGGCCCTGATGGACACCCGTTACCCCTTTGAGACGCGGTCGCCCCGGGCCGGCCAGAGCCTGCACATCTGGCGGGCGGGCATCGACTCCGGCGGCACGCGCCTGGATGATGCCGTGGTCTCCCGCACCGAGGAGGTCTACACCTTCGTGCGGCGGCATGGGCAGGGGCGGCTGTTCGCCTGCAAGGGCCTGAGCCGTGAGTCGCATACGCCGGTGCGGGCCACCATGATCGACCGCCTGCCCAGCTCCCGCATGCGCATCCCGGGCGGGCTCTGGCTTTATCTGCTGGATACGCACTATTTCAAGGGGCTCGTCTTCGGGCGCCTGCGCATGGATGCTCATCAGCCCATGACCCTGCACAGCAAGACGGATGAGACGTTCGCACGGCAGATCACGGCGGAGGTCCTGGAACGGGACCGCAACGGGCACCTGGTCTGGAAGCGTCTGCGGAAAAGCAACCACTACCTGGACTGCGTGATGATGGCCGATGCCTGTGTGGACGGCTCCTGGCTGCCTTCGTTCCAGCTCATCGTGGAGCAAAGCGAGCAGCAGTCCAGGCAGCCGCGACAGGAGATCGTGGAACCGGTCGCGGCGCCGGCCCCGGCCAGACCCCACGTGCAACAGCGCCCGTTGCCGGCCCGGCCCCTGCCGGCGCGACAGCTTCCCGGCCGGCCGGCCTTCATGCAACGTGGCAGCAATTATTAGGAGGCGCCATGCCGAAGAACAGTAGCGTGAGACTGCACGGCATGCGCCGTGTCAATGTGGCGGTGGCGGCCACCTTGTTGGGATGCAGCACATCCTACGTCTACAAGCTGGTGGCCCGGGGAGATCTGGACGCCATCCGTATCGGCACGCGCAAGGGATTGCAGGTCACGGAAGCGTCTATAGAAAAATATATCAAGGAGCATAGAGGGGCCGATTGAAACAGCGTCCCCCTGCTGATAGGCTTGAGCCAACAAGGGAGGTTACACGATGTGGCAGAATATTGCGGTTCTGGGACTGCTCATCGCGGTCATCATGGCCATTGCGAGCCTGATCACGCCGCGTGCGGCGTTTTTTTGCAAGAAGAAGACCCGTCTCAGGGGCTTCCTGGGCTGGCTGGGCATCGGCCTGGTCTTCATCCTTGGCCTGGGTATGGTGGTGGGGCCGCAACCGGAGGCGCCGGCCACGAATGCTCCTGCAGCAACGCAGGCTCCCGCGGCGGATACTGCTCCGGACGTGGCCACTGAATCTGGGATTGCAGGACATCCGCTGGCCGTGAAGAAGGTGTCTGTGGAGAAAAATGGTGATACGGCAACGATCATCCTGGTCCCGGCCGGCTCACAGGCGGCAGCGACGCAGGCGGACCTTGCGGCCACGGTCATGGCAGCGGCCCGGCAGTTCCAGGTGGAGTTGGGCGTGGATGCGGTGGATGTGCGCCTGATCTGCCAGAAGGCGGCCAGTTCTTTTGGCGAGCTGCAGCTGGCCCGTGCCTGGTACCGGCCTTCGCGTGAGGGCTGGCGTGACCTGTCGGCGGCTCCCCGGGGCTTCTCGGACCAGGAGCTGGAGTATCTGCGCCTGTGGGCGGAATTGCGCGGCCGCTTCCAGACGGCTGACGGCCTGACCGATGAGCCCAGACTCAAGGCGGCCATCGCCAGGCGCATGGGCATCAAGGATGGCAGCCTGAAGCCCCACCTGAACCTGCGTGAGCCGGTACAACCGGTGCGCGTGGAAGGTGCTCTGGAGGTGCGGAGGTAACCTGCTTCCTGGGGAAGATTTGATTTTTGTCATTGAAAAAAAATCAAGTTTGCGTCAGAATGCTTCCTAACCCTTCAAAATACACAGTATTTTGAAGGGTTACTTACTTGGCTCCTGGCGCAAGAGTGCGATGATTGTCAAAAAGAAGCTTTTGGACTAGGTAGCGGAAACACATTTCACTGAGTGGAAACCTCAAAAGGGGGCCGTATGTCTGTCCTGTCCGATATGAATATTTTTGCCCTGCTTCGCAGCGGGAATTTGCAGATCAGCCCTCTGGAACTTTCGCAGATCCAGCCGGCATCTGTGGATCTGCGTTTGGGCGAAAAGGGGCAGTTGCTGGTGGCGGGAGAAGTTGATCCCCGTGATAAGGAACAGCTGGCGGAGATTCGCCATACTGATATCAGTTTTGTGGATGGCTATGCCTTGCGCCCAGGTGAAACGATCACGGCCAGCACATTGGAAAAGCTGGTTATCCCGCAAGACTGCAACGGAAAGATCCTGGGTAAGAACAGCTTGCTTATGATGGGGATCGAGGTCTTTGTTGCCTATATCAATCCTGGCTACTCTGGTCACATGCCTCTCCTGATCAAAAATGTTGGTCCCATAACCGTGACCCTTTCTGCCGGCTTGAAGATTTGCCAGCTGGAACTGAACGGTCTGACTGTGCCTGCGACGCGCGCGTATCCTGAGCGCTATAATATGGAAGTGTTGAAAGATCATGTAGGGATTGAGGGGATGAGCCTGCCTTCCTCTGATGAACCCAACCCGCTTTCTGATTTCCTGAAACGCCGTATCGCCGAACTGGCTTCTTCCCATTAGATCCATCATGTTTCGCTGGATAACCGGTCTGATCGCAAGCCCTAGCAGAGCAAGAAAAAACTTCATCCGCTTTGTTATGGGTACGCCCCAGATGAAGGAGTATCTGATACAGGAGGTAGCCCGGCAGAACCTGAAGAACCACTATGAGGCCTTAGGGCTACCTTCAGATAATATCCCCCAGCAGGCGATTGATGCATACATCTTCAAAAATCAGGAAAAAGTTGTTGCGGATATCAAGGTTCTTGCAGAGGACTTTGCGCATCAGGTGATCCCAGGATTTGACTGGTTTGCCGTCATCAAGCATATCGGCTTGTTCTCCTTGTTGCTTGGTCCATCTATCTTTTTCCTGATCAAAGAGATTTGTGACCGTCTCGGCGAAACACCACCTGGCCGTTCTTTATATGAGCCAATCGTCGCGGTGACGTTGCTGATCAGCTTGGTTATCGCGATCGGGGTGGC
Source organism: Desulfovibrio piger (assembly GCF_951793255.1). Lineage (NCBI taxonomy): Bacteria > Pseudomonadati > Thermodesulfobacteriota > Desulfovibrionia > Desulfovibrionales > Desulfovibrionaceae > Desulfovibrio > Desulfovibrio piger. Next base: position 197,168 of record NZ_OX636706.1, on the reverse strand, counting down.
GCTCATTTTGGATGCCAGAAAGAAATAGCGTACATGGGGCTGGGGATCTTTCCCCGGCCCCATGTTTTTCTCTGGTATGCTCATCAGCCGATGACGCTTTCGCGCCTGAATCCGGCGTGAAAGGGCAGTGTGAAAAAAAGTTGTCTGTCCCCCTTGTCAAAAGCGGGGACGTGTTTATTTAGGTAAAAGTCCTCGTCCCATCGGGGGACGAGGCATCTTTCTGAAACCTTAGACATGGAGGTGAGCATGGCACGACAACGGTATCGACCACTCAAGCCGTTTCAAATGTCCGACGGACCCTTGAAACGGCGCAATACAAATCGCATAGCGGTAAGAGACGGACCCCCAAAGGCTCCGCCACGAAGTCGCCTCAGCCCCAGGGTTCCTCAAGGAAGGAACAGCTGGAGCCGGGATGGACCAGGATGGTGGAGTGAAATTCGGAAAAGATTTATTGACTGGCTCCTTGATAGGATTTTTGAACATATCGATTTCCTTAACATATTAGCTGCTATCGCCCCGTGGGCAATTCAAGATCCCATTACTTTTTCTCTCATTTGCATCGCATTGATATTTCTCTCATTTGCATCGCATTGATATTTGTCACTATCCGCCACTCTAAAGGCGGGCGTTCGTAAAATTCAGTTCTAAAGCAGGCACCGTGGAGAACTCCACGGTGCCTCATTTTTTGCCCCCTTCGGGGCTGCCCCTTGACACCACCATTGCCTTCAGGCAACCTGAAGTCCCCAAAGTCGAGAGGCCCTGCCGGAGCCTGTGTCAGTGTCCCCCCGCTGACGTGAATCGCGGCGTTTTTGCATTTCTGCCCTCTGCGCACCTCATGGGTGTGGAGTACATATCGGCGGAACAACGTCCAGTATCCGTGAGGACTGGCGGCCTCTCGACGGCCGGGGAGCGTTGTTTCGCCTTTTTTTGCATCCTGTAACCAATCCCAAACTGTCGAGGTGCCCTATGTCTGATCTGCCGCTGTCCCCCCTGCTGGACATCGAAAGCAATCTCTCCCCCTTGCCTGATCGTTTGCGCCTGCTGGCCGAATGCGTGGAAGATGAGCGCACGCCCTACATCGATGCCGTGTCCGGGCTGCTGCTGGAAAGCGCGGCCCGCATCGAGAGCCAGCTGGAGCAGTTGCGCGCCCTTTGCCATTTGCTGCCTGCCCAGGACGAACGCGGGGTGCGCCATGCCTGAACGCCTGACGCCCTTTGCCTTTGAGGAACAGCTGGTGCGCTGCCGCCTGGATGAACACGGCGAGCCCTGGTTCGTGGCCAAGGATGTGTGCCGGGTACTTGGCCTAGAAAACAACAGGGATGCGGTATCTTCACTTGATGAAGATGAAAAGATTACCGTCGGAAATCCCGACAGTAATCCCCGAGCCGGTATTCCCCACCAGTACACATTGATTTCTGAATCCGGCCTGTATGCCCTGATCTTCCGCAGCCGCAAGCCGCAGGCTAGGGCCTTCAGTAAGTGGGTACGGGCCGAAGTCCTACCCAGCCTGCGGCGCACGGGGCGCTATGCCTTGCCGGAAGCCGGAGAGGAAGCCCCGGACCTGCCCGCCATCCCCGAGATGTACGCCCTGCGCCCGACCATGCGGCAGCGCCTGTGGCAGGATGCCCTGCAGACGGCCCGCCTGGACAACGGCGGCTCCGCGGCGGCGGTGCGCTGGTTCGCCCGCCTGTGCCGCATGGTCACGGCCCGGCCCGTGGGAGAGGCCGAGCCCGGCCGGGAATGTGCCGCCCGCATCCTGCGCTTTGCCGACGAGGAATGCCGCCGGGACGCGGACGGGCGCGTCAACGCCAGCCGCCTGTATGAAGCCTTTGCCCTCTGGTGGTGCGCCCGCTTCGCGGACAGCGTGCCCGCTATCCATGTGTTCGGCCGGGTCATGCCCGCACGGTTCGCCAAGGTCAAACGCGGCGGCAAGACCTGGTATCTGGGCCTGAGCCTGACGCAATAGGAGGCCGCCATGAATACCCAGCCCGAAGACCGTCCCCTTGCTGATCTGGTCGCGGACCTGATGCAGCCGCTCATGGCCTACGCGGCCTTGCTGGAAAAAGCGGGCAACCCCAGCCAGAGCAAGCTGGTCTGGGCCCTGCTGGAAGACCACTACCGCAAGCTCACGGCCCTGCTGGAGCAGGTGCGGCAGCAGGCCCCGGACGTGGCCCTGGAAACGCCCCGCTGGAAGATGTGAATACGGCGGGAAATATCCACAAAACCCTTGAGCCATAAGCCTTCACGGTCCTGTTGAGGGCCATTCCTGACAGGGGGCGGAAAAAAATTTTTTCCGCCCCCTCTTTTTTTGCCTGTCGCGATCCCCGCAAAGCCTTGGCCGGCGCGGCCTGGCGGGATTTTTTGCAGGCTGAAAAAAGTGTCTCCATTCTATCCATTCTATCCATTGTGGACGACTTTTCCCCTCAGCATGTGTACATGGCCCATAAAGGCCCCTGCGGCCATGCAGGGAGCACGAAAGAGGGTAAAGATGGCAGTTTTGACCCGCGCAGAAAAGACACGTCAGATAGGCTTGTGGACCGATGCTCTGGCCAAGGTATCCCTGGGCCAGGAGTACACCATCGGCGCGCGCCGCCTGCGCCGTGCCGACCTGGCCGAGATCCGCCAGACGCTGGAATGGCTCGATGCCCAGCCCACGGTGGAGGATGAGCAGGCCGGTCGCGGGCTGCCCCGCTTCATCTCCATGCTGCCTGGGAGGAGGTTCTGATGCCATCCCTGCCCGCCGTTGCGCCCAACCTGCTGGACAGGCTGGTGGGCTGGTTCGCTCCCGTGACCGGTGCGCGGCGCATGCACGCGCGCATGGTCATGGCGCTGGCTTCCGGCCGGGTGACGCCGGTGCGCAGGCAGAGCGGCGGCCATGACGGAACCATGGAAAACTGGCGGCCCCGGCGCGAGCAGGAGGAGATGAGCGCCACTCGCGCCTACGACGTGACCATGCGCCGTGCGGAGTCCCTGGTGGCCAATGATGGCCATGCCGCCAGCGCCATCGATGCCCTGGCCCTCAACGTGGTGGGCACGGGCATGCGGCCGCAGAGCTATCCGGATCACGTCGCCCTGGGCATCACGGAAGACCAGGCCGAAGCTTTCGCCGAGAGCATGGAGACAGCCTGGCGTCTCTGGTGCGAGGAGGCGGACGCCTCCAGCCGCTCCAGCTTCGAGGATCTGCAATATCTGGCGGCCCGCTCGCTGTTCGTCACGGGCGAGATCCTGCAGCTGCCGGTCTGGCACGATGCCCCCGACCGGGTGTTCGGCCTGTGCCTGCAGGCGCTGCACCCTGCCCGCCTGCGGACGCCCATCGATCTTTTTTCCCGGTCAGACATCTGCAACGGTGTCCAGTTGGGCCCCTACGGGGAGCCTGTGGGCTACTGGATCGCCAATCCCGTGACCGGTACCCCTCTGGAATCCCTGGATTCGTCGCATTTTTTCTTTGCCCGGCGCAAGGTGGCGCACCGCTGGGGCTGTTTCCACTGTTTCCATGCCGGCCTGCCCGAACAGGTTCGCGGTGTCTCGCTGCTGTCGCCGGCCATGAAGCAGTTCCGCGATCTGGCCGACTATGTGGATTACGAGCTGGTGGGCGCCATGATCGCGGCCTCGTTCACGGTCTTTTTGGAAGCACCGGCCGATGTCATGGCCGGCGCCGCCGGTTTTGACGGTGCGGCCCAGGACAAGGCGCCCTCCTATCTGCCCATGCAGCCCGGGACAATGACCATCGGCCAGCCCGGGCACAAGCCGCACATCATTTCCAGCAACCGCCCCGGGCCCACCTTCGATGCTTTCTATGAGCGCATCCTGCGCGCGGCGGCGGCCTCCACCGGCCAGCCCTACGAGATGGTGGCCAAGGACTTTTCCCGGACCAACTACAGCAGCGCCCGCGCGGCCCTGCTGGAAGTCTGGAAGCTGCACACGCTCTACCAAGACTGGATGATCCGCAGCTTCCTGCGGCCATGCTGGATGATGGTCATGGAAGAAGCCTGGCTGCGCGGTCTTCTGGCGGTTCCCGCGGGCGCTCCGTCGTTCTGGAAGTCCCCGGCCATCATGCGCGCCTGGGGCCGCTGTATCTGGACGCGTCCGCCCCGGGGCCAGGTGGACCCGGTCAAGGAACGTCAGGCCGATGATCTGGCCCTGGCCAACCTCACCGAGACCCGCACGGGCATCTGCTACGCCCGCGGTATGGATTTCCCCACCCTGGCCCGGCAGCGACAGCGTGAAGAGCGTCTGCTGCGTGACCTGGGCCTGGGTGCTCAGTCCGGTACGTCGTCTCCGGACACGAAGGATGCCGTCACAGAAACGGCAGAGGAAACTGACGCATGACGATCCCCAACCTCCCCTCCTTGTGGGCCATGCAGCCGGAAGCGCTGACGGCCCTCGCCGATACGCTGAACCAGGGCCCTGATGCCCGCGGTCCTGGCCGCAGCGAAGAACAGCAGGCGCCGCTCTACACCGTGGAAGACGGTCTGGCCGTCATCCCCGTGCAGGGGGCCATGAGCAAGCATGGGCTCCAGTTCTTTGGCTGGCGCCTGCTGTTCTCCATGCGCGAGATCGCGGCGGCGCTGAAGGAAGTCGCCGCTGACACCAGTGTGCGGGCCATCATGCTGGATGTGGATTCGCCCGGCGGCACGGTGGACGGTATCGAGGAACTGGCCCTGGCGGTACGCACGGCCGCGGCGGCAAAGCCGCTCTACGCCTGGGCCGATGGTCTCATGGCATCGGCGGCGTACTGGATGGCCTCCGGGGCACGCAGGATAGCTGCGCCGGCTACGGCCCAGGTGGGCAGCATCGGCGTCATCAGCATGCACCGCGAATTTTCCAAAGCCCTGGAAGGCGCGGGCGTCAGGTACACGATCCTCGCTGCCGGTCATTACAAGGCCGCCGGCAATGCGGTGGAGCCGCTGTCGGATGAGATGCGCGCCTACCTGCAGGAAGGCATCGATGCCGTGTACGAGCTGTTCCTTTCTGCCGTGGAACAGGGGCGCGGCGTAAGCCGGGAAAAGACCCTGGCGATGGCTGACGGCAAGATTTTTATCGCGGGCGAGGCGCTCAAGGCCGGACTTATCGACCGGATCTGTTCCCGCGAAGAATTCATCAAACAGATCAAACAGGAGTGGACCATGAATCTCGCAGAACTCAGGGCCCAGCATCCCGAGCTGGAGCAGGAATTGCGGGCGGAACTGGAAAAAGACCGGGCGCCCGCCCTTGAAAATGCGCGTGCGGAAGGCGCCAAAGAAGAACAGGCCCGCCTCATCGGGCTGGCCTGCGCTGTTCTGGGTGATGCCGCCGAGACGTTGAAAACGGTGGTGCAGTCGGGGGTGACGGTCGAACAGATCAAGGCCCTGCAGCCGCTGATGCAACCTGCGGCGAAGGCCGGCACAGCGCAGCCGGCTGACCCTGATCCCTATCGCAAGGACGCCCTGGATGCTCTGCGCAAGGCCGCGGCTTCCCCTGTGGATGTCGCGCCGGACCAGCCCGCAGGGGATGACTTCATGGCCCTGGTGAATGCCAAGGTCGCCGAAGGCAAAACCAAGGGGCAGGCCATGCATGAAGTGGCCAGGGACAACCCCGAAGCCCACGCCGTCTGGCTGAAAAACGTACAGAAGGAGTCCAAGTGATGCCGTACTACGAAAGCTCCCGAGTCACCCTCATCGCTGCTGAAACCATCGCCAGGGCCAGCTTCGTCAAGCTGGAAGCCGATGGGCTGAAGGTCTGCGGCGCGGCTGATACGCCCATCGGCTTTACCGAGCTGGGGGCGCAGGACGCCGGTGAACATGTCTGTGTGCGCCTCATCAATTCCCAGGGCACGTTCGAGGCCCGCTCCACCGGCAGCATCGCCACCGGCAGCCTGGTCATGCTGGCCGAAGGCGGCGCGGTGGCGCCCCACAGTGATGGCGCCCTGGCGGTGGGCATCGCCCTTTCGCCGGCGGACAATGGCGATTTTCTCCAGATCGTGCCCATTTTCGACCGCTCCGCTGCCGCCGGGGCGTAACGCGAGGACATCATGCCTACTACCAATAGTGTGTTTCGCCCCGAACTCGGGGTCCTGGCCTACGAATACTCCCTGGGAGCGGCCCAGCAGGGCTTCATCGGCCGTCAGGTGCTGCCGGTCTTCGAAACGGATCTGCGTGCCGCGCAGTATCCCATGATCCCGGCCGAGGCCATCCTTGAGATGCAGGATACGGCCCGTGCCCCTCGTTCCGCCTATGCCCGTGGGGATTACAGCTTCGAATCCGCCGAATATTACTGCCGCGAATACGGCTGGGAAGAACCTCTGGATGACACTGAGGCCATGCTCTACAGGCGGTATTTCGATGCCGAAGTGGTGGCCGTGCAGCGCGCCACCCTCATGATCCTGCGCAACGAGGAAAAACGTGTGGTCGAGGCGACCATCAACAATGCCGACCTGCCCAACGGGGCCGTGGCCAAGGCCTGGTCCAGTTATGCCGACGCCGATCCGCTGGCCGACATCAACAAGGCCAAGGACCATTTTCGTTTTTCCGTTGGCCTGCAGCCCAATGCTCTGGTCCTGGATGTGGACATCCTGCGCCACATCAGCATGTGCGATGCGGTCATGGAGCGCATCAAATACAGCAATCCCAACGCCCTGCGCGGAGAGCTGACCATCGAGCAGCTCAAGGCCTATTTCGGCGTGGCCAATATCCTGGTCTCCAACGCCGTCTACAATAGCGGCCCCAAGGGGGGCGACCTCAAAGTCGAGACCCTGTGGCCCAGGAACAGGGTCATGCTTGCCTGCCTGAGTTCCGGTGGGCCCGACCTGCGCGAGCCCTGCCTGGGCCGCACCTTCGTCTGGAGTGAAGATTCCGGCCTGCTGACGACGGAAAGCTACCGCGAGGAACAGACCCGCGGGACCATCTACCGCGTGCGCCAGAATACGGATGAACGCATCCAGTTCGTCGGCGCCGGCTATGTGCTCACGGGGGTGACCGAGTAATGGCCGATTTCGCTACTGCCTACGCTCCGCTGGCCGGCTTTGAAGGCGGCTGGTGCACCGTCCAGGGGGACAGCGGCGGCGAGACCTACGCGGGCATCGCCCGCCGCTACTGGCCGGACTGGCCCGGCTGGAAGCTCATTGACCGCGAGAAAGACCACAGCTCGTTCGCCTCCGGGGCCAGCGCGTTCACGCGCCATCTGGCCACGGTGCCCGGCCTCTCCGATCTGGTGTCCGGCTGGTATCGCAGCGAGTGGTGGGATCGCCTCGGGCTCACAGCCCTGCCTCAGGATCTCGCCAACGAGATCTTCGAGCAGTCCGTGAACCTGGGCAAGGGCGGCTCCGGCAAAAAAGTGCAGCTGGTCTGCAATGCCTTCAACCGCGCACGGGCCGGGAACTCCCTGTTCGCCGACCTCAACGTTGACGGGGTCATCGGCCCCCGCACGCTGGATGCCCTGGCGGCCCTGCTGGCCTGGCGCACGGATGAAAAAGCCCTTGTCCATGCCCTCAACTGCATGCAGGGCGCGCACTACATCGAGCTTGCGGCCCGCAATCCCAGCCAGCGCAAGTTCACCGATGGCTGGATGAAACGCACCCATTGCCCCGACTAAGGAGGAAATCATGAAAAAGTACCTTCTGCCTTTGCTGCTTTGCCTCTGTTGCCTCTTTCCCTGCCTCGCTCTGGCAGCGGAGGCGGACACCGTTGTCCCCGGCGCCGACATGGTGGCCACCATCATCGGCTGGCTGCCCGAAAGCTGGGGACAGTGGATTACCTTCGTCGTGACCATCTGCGCGGCCATTTCGGCCGTGTGGCCGCGCCCGGCTGACGACGCCAACGTGGTGGTGCGCTTCCTTTACACCGTGGTGAATGCCCTGGGCTTCAACGCCGGTCAGGCCAAAAACTCTGACGATGCGGCGGCCAGCCGCAGGCTGTGATGTCATGCCGGTCTGGGCACAGGCGCTCCTGCGGCTGGTGGTGGCGGTGGTGGCCTTTTTCCGCCGGGAACGCGCGGCATCTCGCACGGATGCTGTGCGCGCTGACCCTGCTGGTGAGTGGATGCGTAAATTCGGGGGCAGCGACAAGCGTGCTTCCCCCGGTGCCGATGACACCGGGAGCCATAGTGACGGATGAGTGGTGGTATGCGGAGGACGGCGGATTGACGCAGGTGGATGGCCAGTGGCTGCATCTGCCCGCTGATGAGGCTGGGGAGCTGCTGCTCTGGATCGAGTGGGTGGAGGATAACCGATGACCACCGAGATACTTCTGGGGGCCAATACCCTGCTGTTCGGCGCGAGTCTTTTCCTGGGCTACGAATGGTGGAAAGACCATAAAGCCCAGCACAGGGAACTTGCCGAGAGCATCAATCGCCTGTCCGAAGTGTATGCGTCGAAGACATCCGTGTACCGGGCACACAAGCGTCTGGATGAACTGGAGGCCGTCACAGCAGATCATGCCGAGCGCCTGGCCCGGCTGGAGGCGATGCAGGAAATCAAACGGGATTGCTCCTGCGAGAGGTAGCCCATGAGCTTTAAAGGACAGCTTGAAGAAGATCTGCACACGGTCTTTTTCAACCCCGCCGAGTTTGGCGAGTGCCTAGAACTGGCCGGGCATGAGGGCGTCCCGTGTGTCTACGAGCCGCTGGAGATGGAAATGCCCCTCAGTAGTGATGGGCGTAGTGCCGTCAGCTATGAGGGTGTCACCATTTATGTGGCTGCTGTCGACGTTCCGGATGAATTGCAGACCGGGCGGACAACTACGTTCCGCAACGAGCGCTGGTATGTGCTGAGTGCGGATGCGCATGAGCATATGCGGACCATCAGATTGTACAGGGAGCGGTCATGAGCATCGTCATCACGTCAGAAGGAATGGATGTGGCCCTGGGCAGGATGCAGGATGTGCTGGAAGCCCTGGGCGGCAAGGGGGCTGGCATCGCCATCGCCCGAGCCCTGAATCGCAGCATTCAAGCGGCCGGGACCAGGGCGACGCGCATCGCCAAGACGGCATATACGGCCCAATATGATGAGTTGCGGGCCAATCTGGAGATCAGGCGTGCCAACCGCAGCAACCTGGAAGGCGCCCTGAATATCACCGGCCGGCCCGGTATGAGTCTGATCCATTTCCTGCCTGATCCTGATGTGCCGCAACCTCCGGCAGCACGCCCTGCCGCGGGGGTCTCTGTGCAGATCAAGAAAAAGGGGGCTCGACATCCGGCTACGTCCAATGTGGCCGGGGGAAGCAAGAGCTTCATCATCCGTAAGCCCCAGGGCGGCTATGGCGTGTTCGTGCGTCATGGGCAACAGCTGGAAATGCTCTACGGTCCATCGCCTGTGCAGGCGTTGCAGACGGCAGACGCCCAGGAACAGGTCGTGGCCCGAGCTGAAGAAGTTTTCCCGGAGCGTCTGCAACATGAGGTGGATGTGATCCTGTCCGGCATCGTGGGGACAGGACGATGACCTCCCGTCTGCTGCTGACATGCCTGGTAAAGCTCGTGCAGGAGGCTTTTGTGGATTACCCCTTCCCCGCCCCGCAAGGTGGGGGGATGCAACCTGTGCAGGTGTTCCTGCATGGTTTGCCCGAACGTCAGCAGGAGGGCTGCTACCCCTTTGTGATCGTGCGTTGGATAGAGGGACAGGTCGAGCTGGAGCCGGACCACAAGACCATGCTGCATGACACCGTAGGACTGGCCCTGGGCGTCTACAGCCCGGTGAATCAGGAACAGGCGGGCTTGCTCCTGGCAGAGATGCTCGACTGTCTGCGCCGGCAGCTCTGGAAAACACGGCTGCTGGCCGAGCGTTTTGAGCTCGAGGGAGAGCTGAAAGCCAGTATCCCTACGCCCAAGCAGCGCTGGCACCAGTATCACCTGGCCACCCTCGAATGTGTGTGGAACTATACCTGGCCGCCCCGCGGCCTAGATGAAGTGGAGACCATCAGATGAGCACCACTGCTTGTATGTATCTTGGCCCCAGCCGGCCTTTCGGTCTGCCGCTGATGCGGAATGCGATCCTGCGCGGCAAGCCGGAAGAAGTTTTTCCCGTCCTGGCGGATCTTTTTGAGGAACATCCCGAACTCCGGACGCTGTTCGTTCCGGTGGACGGGGATCTGGCCACGGCACGCATGCTGCTGACCATGCGCGGGACAGTCATGTATCAGGCGTATGTCGCCGTCCAGGATGCGTCCGTCAAGCCCGGAAGAAGTAGGAGGATATAATGGCAACCACCGGATACCGTCACGGCATCTACACCTCCGAGCAGGCCACCAGCATCCTGCCCGCCCGCACCGTGGACAGCGCGGTCGTCTTCGCCGTGGGCACGGCCCCTGTGCATACGCTGGCCGGGGACAAGGCCCGTCCCGTCAACGTGCCGCAGCTTTTTTACAGCTATGACGAAGCAGTGCAGGCGATGGGCTGGGATGCCGACCATTTCAGCGACTACAGCCTGCAAGAGCTGATCTACAGCCATTTCGCCATCTACCGCGGCGCGCCTGTGGTCTGCGTCAACGTTTTCGACCCCGAAAAGCACAAGACCGAGGTCGCGGACGAAAGTCTGACCTTCGGCACGTCGGCCCTGGACAAGGACACCGCCAGGCTGGCTCACGGCGGCGTCTGTGCCGTGGAATTGAAGGATGAGCTGGGCGAGACCACCTATGAGGCGGGCACCGACTACAGCGTGGATGCCGTCAGCGGCCTGCTGACCCGTCTGGCCGAGGGAAGCATCCCCGAAGGTGGTACGGTCAAGGCCGGCTACGTTTACGCGGACGTGAGCAAGGTCACTTCTGAGGACGTGATCGGCGGCATCGACCCGGCCAGCGGGCAGGGCACCGGTCTTGAGCTCATCGATGAAGTCTTCCCGCGTTTCCGGCTCGTGCCGTCCATCGTCCTGGCGCCGCAGTTCTGCGAAGACCCGGCTGTGGCCGTGGTTATGGCCGCCAAGTGCGACGGCATCAACGGTCTGTTCCAGGCCATCTGTCTGGTGGACATCCCCAGCAGCGGCGACAACGCCGTGACCAAATACAGTGACGTGCCCGGCTACAAGGAGAAGCACAACCTCACCGATGGTCTGATGGTCGTCTGCTGGCCCAAGGTCAAGCTGGGCGATAACGTGTACGGCCTCGCTACGCATCTGGCCGGGGTCATGGCGGCCACGGACGGCGATCATGACGGCATCCCCTACGCCAGCCCCAGTAACAAGCGGCTGGACATCACCTCCAGTGGCTATGTGGACGCTGACGGCCAGTGGAACGAGCTGTGGCTCGACCTGACCAAGGCAAACTATCTGAATGGGCAGGGAATTTATACGGTCAGCAACTTCGATGGCGGCATGAAGACCTGGGGTGGCCGCATGGCCTGCTATCCGTCCAATACCGACCCCAAGGACGCGCAGGATAGTATCCGGCGCTTCTTCAACTGGTATCAGGTCCAGTTCGTTTTGAGCTATTTCGCCAAGGTTGACGAACCGCTGACCCGCCGCCTCGTGCAGACCTTTTTGAAGTCCGAGCAAATCAAGCTGGACGGCTACACCGTCCGCGAGATCATCCTGGGCGGCAGCATCACCTTTGATGAGTCCGAGAACCCCGTGACCGACCTCATCGACGGCATCATGCGTTTCCACCTGCGCATCACGCCGCCTCCTGCTGCCCGGGATATTGAAGCCGTCTTCGAATTTGACACCGACAACCTGTCCGCTTTGTTTGGTTAAGGAGGAAGCATGCCCAGACGTCCTGAACAAACTATCGCCTATCGAGTGTACCACGACGGTACGGACATGATCGGCGTAGCCACCATCGATCTTCCCGAGATCGCCTACATGACCGAGACCATCTCGGGGTCCGGTGTGGCCGGAGAAATCGAGAATCCCACGTTGGGGATGGTCGAGTCCATGTCGGTGAAGCTCACCTTCACCTCTGTGACCCCCGAGATCTTCAACGCGCTCGATTGGACACAGAGCTCTCTGTATGAATGCTACTCCGCCCTGCAGGTCACGGATGATGCTACCGGCAAGCGCGTCAGCGTGCCCTACCGCATCAATATCCTCGGGCGTGTCAAAAATTTCCCCATCGGCACGCTGGAGCAGGGCAAAAAACATGGCAACGAGCTGGAACTGGAAGTGACCCGCCTTGAAGTGCTGCTCGATGGCGAGGAAGAATTCCTGTTCGACAAGCTCAACTTCATCCACAAGGTCAAGGGTACGGATCTGCTGGCCACAGTGCGTTCCCAAATGGGCCTGAACGTCTAGGGAGAGACCATGAAAAGAAGCAAGACCGTTGTGCTGAATGAGCCCCTGAACGTAGGGGGGAAGACTATTGCTGAAGTCGTCGTGCGCGCGTCCACCGTGGGCGATGAAGAAGATGCCATGCAACTGGCGGTGAACATGAAGCGGAGCACCAATCCGGTGACCGTCGAGGTCTCCCTGCTCTCCATCGTTACCCGCCTGCCCTATGACGCGATCAGGGGTATGCGCGGGGCTGATTACGGCAAGCTGCGCGACGCGCTCAACGAGCTCAACGGTGCCGGTGACGGTGGCGTGGAAAACCCTACGCCTCCGGAGACGGAAGCTGGGACGTCGCAGCCGGCCTAGCTGAACTGCGGCGGGGGATGGTGGCCCTGGGGAAGATCAGCCAGTGGTCACGCAGTGAATTGAGGGCCATGACCCCGGAAGAATTCGGGGCCTATATCGAGGCCGCAGAGGCCGTGGAGAAAATGTCGCATGGCGCGTGAGATCGCCCTTTCCTTTGCCCTGGGGGCCAGACTGCAAAGCGGGTTCACTGCCGCTTTTCAGTCTGCGTCCAGCCAGGCGAAAGCCGTATCGCAGGCTATCCGCGATATGGAGCGGACGCCTGTGGGCAAGATCGGGGCGGCCATGTCCGCCCAGCAGGAAAAGATCCGCGGCCTTTCCGGCAGCCTCAAGGATGCCCGCGGCGAGCTGGATGGTCTGTGGCAACGAGCTTCACAGGCCGGGACCATGACCACGGTCATGGCCAGGCAGATAGAACAGGCCGAAGCCCGGGTGCGCCGTCTGTCTGGGGCCCTGTCCCGTCAGACGGCGACCTATCGGGAGACCGTGGCTCAGGCTGCCAGTACGAGCGGCAGCGTCCGTGCCTTGACCAGGGATTACGCCCAGCTGTCCGCCCAGCTTGAGCGTGCCCGGGCAGTCCAGACGGCGATGGCCGCCAACCGGAGCCAGGCCGGCGCCCTGCAGGCGCAGCGTGCCGATCTGCAGGGGCGTCTGCTGGGTACTGCGGCCGTGGGAGCCTCGGTGGCTCTTCCGGTCAAACTGGCCATCAGCGCCGAAGACACGTTCGCAGATCTGCGCAAAGTCATGGACGCGCCGGAATCCGTCATGCAGCAAGTTTTTTCCGATGCGCAGGAGATGTCCAACCGTACCGGGAAAAGCTTTGAGGATGTGGTGACCATCATGACGGCCGCGGCCCAAGCCGGCCTGGGCACCACCCGGGAGCAACTTTTGGGGGTGGCGGATCAGGCGGTCAAGATGTCCATAGCCTGGGGCGTCAGCGCCGAACAGGCAGGCAAGTCTCTGGCCACCTGGCAGGCCGCTATGGGCCTGACGTCCGAGCAGTCCATGCACACAGCGGACGTGATCAATGCGCTGTCCAACGCCATGAATGCGGAAGCCGGCGAGATCGACCAGATATTCACCCGCATGGGCCCCCTTATGAAGGGGACCGGTTTCGCCACGCAGGATATCGCGGCCCTGGCCACGGCCTTCAAGGCTGCCGGTGCTGAAGTCGAAGTCAGCGGCACGGCCATGAAAAATTTCGTCAAGGTCATGGCCGCCGGTGAAGCCGGGCTCACACCGGAAAAATCCGCCATCTATAAATACCTGAAGATCGATCCGAACAAGTTGCAGAAGGAGCTGCAACAGGATGCCAAGGGCGCCGTGATGCGGGTCCTGGAAGCCATGGAAAAGGTCAATCCTGAAGAGCGAAATTCCATCATGAGCCGGCTGTTCGGCGAGGAATCCATCGCGGCCATCGCCCCTCTGCTGACCCAGATCGACACGCTGCGCAAAGCGTTCGATATCGCCAACAGTGATGTCTCCGGCTCCGTCCTGCAGGAGTACGAGAACCGGATGAAGACCACGGCCACGGCCATATCCCAGCTGACTCAGAGCACTCGCAACCTGGGTGCGACCGTCGGTGCGACCATGCTGCCTGTTGTGGGAGCTGTCGCTCGTGGTCTGACCGTCGTGGTCAATGGCGCCAGAGAATTTGCAAGCAGCTTCCCGCGGCTGACGGCTGTCGTGATGACGGCCGTGGCGGCAGTGGCATCCTTTGCTGTTGGCAGTGTTGCGCTGGGGCTTGTGCTCAATGTGCTGCGTACCACGACCAATTCCTGGCGTGGATTACTGCTGCGTCTGGTCGCATCCCAGGTGGCAGCAACAGCCAGTACGACCGGGCTCACAGCATCCAGCCTGGCCTTCGGGGCGGCCAGCAAGGCGGCCGGGATGGGGGCACGTATCCTGGCCGGCGGCTTGCGCAGCCTGCTGGTGGCCAGTGGCGCTGGGATAGCTTTGGTGGGCCTGGGGTTCGCGGCCAATTGGGTCATGGATAACTGGGACCGCCTGCGGATTTTTTTTGCCGCACTGTTCGACAACCTGGCAGCGGTGGCCCAGCCGGCTCTTGATCGTGTGATCGGGGCCTTTAACTGGGCGTATGATTCCGTCCTGTCTATCTGGGGCACGGTCAGCACTGTTTTTTCCGTAATCTGGCAAGGTGTGACTGAAAGTGCACTGACGGCCTGGAGCTATGTCATGGAGCTCGGGTCCTGGGCCTACAATGGTATCGCCGGCATCTGGTCTGGGGCCGCGGCCTTTTTTGCATCCATCGTTGATGGGATCACGGGGATATTCGCTGGATTTTTCAACTGGCTACGCGAGAATTTCCAGTGGATCTTTTCGGCCATCGAAACGGTGGGCGATGCCGTGGGCGCCGTGACGGGTGCTGTCTCTGATGCCTGGAACAAGGCCTTCGGAGATGGAGACAAAAAGGCTGCGGACAACGCGGCGAAAACAGCCGAGAAAGCCGCGACATCGTCAGCAGCCAAGACAGCCGCGCAGGGTTCCGCAGCCAAGGTCGCCGATCCCCCCAAATATCAGCAGCGGCAGAGCTTCAATGATTTTATGGCAGCCCAAAAGAAGAGCAGCAAAGGGAGTGGTGGTGGCAGCGGCTCACGCGCTGCTGGCGGCACCACCGTGGTCACGCTGGCCGGGGACAATTCCCGTCCGCAGAGCCTGTTCATCCCGGCAGGCAGCCGAACCCCCATACCCGTGACCACGGGCACGGCCACCCAGGCATCCGGTCGCGCGGGCACCCCCACGGCCCTGCCGCAGACGCCCGCCCGTCTGGCCCGTCGTGGCGGCACTACAGCCCAGGCTTCGGGGAGCAACGGCCAGATCATGGTGGATCTGACCCAGAATTTTTCGCTCATGTCGTCCGACCCGCGTGCGGTGCGCCGGGTGCTGGAGAGCATCAAGCCGGACATGGAGGCGCTCATCCGCCGGGCGCTGGACAAAATCGCCTCCGACCGCAGGAGGACGGCCTATGCCTAGCGAATATGTCGCTTCAGCCGTTGCGACGCAGGAAGCTACGGCTGAAGACAGCAATGCGTCACACGGAAAAACAGCCGGCAAAACCGCTGTCGCTATCCGTAAGCCCGGCAAGCGGGCTAACGGCTACCGCAGCCGACAGGGCGAGGCATGGGATCAGATCGCTCTGTCCCGCCTCTCCGGGGAATCCCAAATGGGCGATGTGCTGGCCCTCAACGTTGATGAGCTGGACGCGCTGCTGCTCTCCGGGGAGACGCACATCAGCGTGCCGGAGCAGGCCGCTGCCGAGCGGGTGCGCAGCCTGCCGCCGTGGGAGCGTATGTGATGCGCCGCGCACGGGTAGAGATCAGCATCCAGGGCAAGGACGTGAGCATGGATCTTTGGCCGCACCTCTTGTCCCTCTCCTATGTGGACAAAGCTGACGATGAGCTGGACGACCTCCAGCTCACGCTGGAAGACCGCGAGGGGCTCTGGCAGGGCGACTGGCTGCCCAAACACGGCGACATCATCAGCGTGACTATCGTGGCCAGCAATTTCCGCGCCCCCGGAGAGGAAGAACTGGATTGCGGCGAGTTCGAAATAGACGAATTGACCCTGGAATCCAGCCGCGACGGCGGCGACGTGGTGACCATCAAAGGCGTGCCGGCGGCGGTAAAATCGAGCCTGATGCTGCAGAAAAAGACGCGGGCCTGGGCCGACGTGCCTCTGTCCACCGTGGCGGCGGACGTGGTGGGGCCTGCCGGGCTCGATCTGCTCTACAAGGCCCCGGAGATCGTTTACGGGCGCGTGGAGCAGCGGCAGGAGGCCGACCTGGCCTTTCTCCAGCGCATCTGTAAAGAGCAGGGCCTGCGCGTGGCCCTGAAGAAAAAACTCTGCGTCATCTACTCCGGGCAGGCGGCCGACCAGCTGGAGCCCCTGGAGCTCAAGCGCGGCGAGCTGGCCGTGGAGCGGGCCGGTTTCAAGCGCACTCTGGATGGCGTCTACACGCAGTGCGTGGTGGGCTACACCGATGCTGCCAGCTCCGAGACCATGGAGAAGAGCTATCAGCCGGAGCTGCCGCCCACCACGGGCCGGGTGCTGACCATCAACAAACGCATCGAGCATCCGGCGCAGGCCGAGCGCGTGGCCATTGCCGAGCTGCGGGCCAAAAACTGCCGGGAGATGACCGGCTCTTTCGAGTGTATGGGCGATACGCGCCTGCGGGCGGGCACGGTGCTGCGCCTCACGGGCTGGGGCAATTTTGACACGGACTACATGATCCAGCAGGCCACGCACAACCTGGGCCGCGACAGCGGCTACCGTACCAGCGTGGAGCTGGTCAAGGCGCTGGACTACTAGGGGGCGGACATGGATCAGGATCTGCGACAGATCAGACGGGAGATGCGGTCCATTTTCCTGCTGCTGGCAGCGGGCTTGCTGTTCATGGCCGCCGGTGGCTGCTGGCTGGTGCTGGAATTGTGGGGGTACTGCCATGAGTGATGTGCAGGACGTGCTGGCCCAGACCATCCGCGTGGGCTTTGTGACGGCCCGCCAGCCGGAAAAAATGCGCGTGCAGGTGGAGCTGCGGGACACGGTGACGCAGCCCCTGTCCTCCACATGGCTGCCGGTACTCTGTCCGCGGGCCTCCGGCGATCTGGCCTATGACCTGCCCGACGTGGGAGATCAGGTGTTGTGCCTGTTCTTGCCCTACGGGCTGGAGCAGGGCTTCGTGCTGGGCGCCATGTACGGCAAGGCCAGCCCGCCGGTTTCCAGCGGGGACAAGTGGCACCGGAAATTTTCGGACGGCACGGTGCTGGAGTACGACCGGGCCGCGCACAAACTCACGGCCCAGGTGCAGGGCGACGTGGCCGTAAAGGCCACCGGCAGCGTGCAGGCCGAGGCCACCGGCGATGTCAGCGTCTCCAGCGCGGCCAGCCTGACGCTCATGGCTCCGGCCATGCAACTGGGCGGCACCGGTGGCGGCACGACCCAGGCGACCATGCAGGGCACGTTCCGGCTGGAGCATGGCGACATCATCGTGGAGGGCGTTTCCTTCCTGCATCACGTCCACGACTGCCCGCACGGCGGTCAGACAGGGGAGCCGCACTGATGTACCAGGGGCTTTTGGGCGCTTTCCCGTTCACCGTGACAGAACTGGAGGTCAGTACCTTCCGCGACCTCAAATTTTCGCGCGAGCAGGTCTATGCCGAGCATCGGGTGCTGGCCGGCATCCCCTGTTTGCAGCACATGGGCCGTAACCTCGACCCGGTATCGCTGACCGTGCAGATCGTGCCCCTGACGCCCGTCTCCACCGTGGGCCTGCGCCTGCGCCTGCTGGAGAGCGTGGCGGCCGGCGGCGATGAGATGGCCCTGGTCATCGGCCTCAAATATTACGGCCTGTATGTGTTGAAGTCCTACGAAATCACCCACCGCCAGCTGCACTACGGCGTGACGCTTTCCGCCGAGGTCCAGCTGGCCCTGCAGGAGTACAACTGATGCCCCCCATCACGCTCACCGTGGACATGGCGCAGCGCCAGAGCATCCAGATCGGCGCCACCGGTCTGGCCGGTCTGGCGCAGGAGATCCGCATGGTGCTGGCCACGCGCAAGGGCTCCGTGCCGCTGGATCGTGATTTTGGCCTCAGCTGGGATCATGTGGACAGGCCGATGGGCGAGGCCATGCAGTACATGGTGGCCGAGATCGGCCAGCAGCTGGAGCGCTATGTGCCGCGCATCCGGGTGCGGGACATCTCGTTTTCCAGCAATGATGCGGTGGAGGGCCAGCTCATCCCCCGCGTGACCGTCGAGATCAGGGAGGAGTACCGTGGCGATTTCCAGTAGCGTCGATCTGCGCGCCCTGCCTTCCGTGAGCTTCGCGCCCCTGTCCGCGGCCGACATCGAGGCATCCATCCTGACCACCTACGAAGGGCTGACCGGCGTGAGCCTCCAGCCCGGCGATCCGGTACGCCTTTTTCTGGAGGCCCTGGCCTATGTGCTGTCCGTCCAGAACCGGCTGCTCAACTTGGCCGGGCAGCAGGGCCTGCTGGCCTATGCCCAGGGCGCGCACCTCGACCATCTGGGCGCGCTCATGGGCGTGGCCCGCATCCCGGCGCAGTCCGCCCGTCTGAGCCTGCGCTTTGTGCTGGGCGAGCCCCTGGGCTTTGCCGTGCCCATCCCGGAGGGCACGCGCGTGGCTACGATGGACGGCCAGATCGCTTTCGCTACCGTGTCGGACAGCGAGATCGCCGCCGGTGAGCTGCAGGTGGATGTGGCGGCCCTGTGTACCACCTCCGGCGCGCAGGCCACGGGTCTTGTGCCCGGGCAGGTGACGCAGCTGGTG
Organism: Desulfovibrio piger; assembly: GCF_951793255.1. Classification (NCBI taxonomy): domain Bacteria; kingdom Pseudomonadati; phylum Thermodesulfobacteriota; class Desulfovibrionia; order Desulfovibrionales; family Desulfovibrionaceae; genus Desulfovibrio; species Desulfovibrio piger. The sequence continues at coordinate 178,330 of NZ_OX636706.1, read as the reverse complement.
GACCCCATCCCCTATGTGGTGAGCGTCAGCAACACCACTACGTCGGTGGAAGGAGCCGACATTGAGGATGATGAGCGCCTGCGCGAGCGCATCCGTCTCGCTCCGGAGACGTACACCGTGGCGGGCAGCACCGGCGCCTACGAGGCCCGCGTGCTGGCCGTGAGCGCCGACATCGGGGCCGTGTCCGTCACCTCCCCGGAGCCGGGCGTGGTGGACGTGCGCTTTGTGCTGGCCGGTGGCGAGCTGCCTGACGAGGCCATGATCTCGATGGTGCGCGAGGCCCTGTCCGACGAGACCGTGCGGCCCCTTACCGACAGGGTGGATGTGGCCGCGCCTGAGACCGTGGACTATGCCGTGTCCGGGCGCTGGTATCTGCGCCGCAGCGATGCCGTGCTGCTCTCCGGGGTGACGGCCGCCGTGGCCCAGGCTGTTGAGGACTGGCGGCTGTGGCAGCGCTCCCAGCCCGGTCGCGACATCAACCCCACGCGGCTCATCGCCGCCGTGCAGGCCGCCGGAGCCAAGCGCGTGGAGCTGGATTCCCCGGCCTTTCGTGCACTGGAGGCCACGCAGGTGGCCCGCGAGACCGAGATTTCCCTGCTGTTCGGCGGGCTGGAGGATGAGTGATGGCCCGCCGACTTGGATCGACGCCCTTCCGCGAGCTGCTGCCCGATTCCCTGAGCGGCGATCCCTCCATCCGCGCCGCCGCTGCCGCGCTGGACACCGTGCTGGATGCGACGACGCGCGCCATCCCGGGTGTGCTGCTGTACGCCCGCCTCGCGCATGACACAGGGTCCGCCGTCTCCGTGCCCATGCTCTCCCCTTTGTCGCGGCTGGCCGCATTGTCCGGTGGGCTGACCAGCCTCCCGGAGGCTGTGCTGGATCATCTGGCGTGGCAGCTCCATGTGGAGGGCTACGAGACCGCCGTGGACGTGGCGGCCAAACGCCAGCTCATCGCGGGCAGCCTGCTGCTGCACCGGCGCCGGGGCACGCCCTGGGCCGTGCGCACGGCCTTGGAGACGGCCCTGCGCCTGCCCACGGTCATCCGCCAGTGGTGGGAGTATGAGGGGCGTCCGTACTTTTTTCGCGTGCGCCTCGATGTCAGCGATGCCGGTCTGGATGAGACCGGTGTGACCGACGCCATGCGGCTGATCTTTGACTACAAAAACGTCCGCAGCTGGCTGGACTGTCTGGAGACCGTCACCACCCGGCCCCTGCCTGTCAGCATCGCTGTGGCCGGGATCATGCGGACCATGAACCGGGTGCGCCTCTGGTTTCCCCCCAAGCCGGTGCCGTCCGGACGCGTCCATGTGGGGCTGGGCAGCACGCGCTACTCCCGGAGCGTCATCCGGCCCTGGACGCCGCCCCGGCCTGTCCCTGCTCTGCGCGGCCGCATCGCTTTTGCCATCATCTCACAAAGCCGGAGTATCGTATGCCCCAAGCCCTAGCTACAGTTCCCGGCGGTCTGGAGGATACCCAGACCGTCCCCGGTGTCGCCACCGACACCCCTGAGTATTACTGCCTGCTCACCAAAGCCGGGGCCGTGCTGGAGGCCGCGGCCCACGCTGCCGGCAAGCCCATCCGCCTCAGCGTCATCGCGGTGGGCGACGGCAACGGCGAGGTCCCCGTGCCCGCCGACGATGCCGTGGATCTCGTGCATGAGGTCTACCGCCGCCCCATCGACAGCCTGAGCCAGGATGCGGAGGACCCCAACGTCTGTTGGGCGCATATCGTCATCCCGGCCACGGAGGGCGGCTTCTGGATACGCGAGTTCGGCGTCTGGGCCGAGCCGCTGGAAGAGGGCGGCAAGCCTGTGCTGTTCGCCTACGGCAACCACGCCCCGTTCTACAAGGCCAAAAGCGTGCTGGGTCAGGCCACTACGCACGAGCTTTCCGTGCCGGTCATCATGTCCGGCACGGCCGAGGTGCAGATCATCGTCAGCGAGAGCGGCTATGCCTCGCGGCTGGAGCTGCTCCAGATCGCGGGCGTGGTGGAGGATCTGCGTCATCCCCGGGAGGCCGTCTGGACGCTGGATGAGGCCGTTGAGGACGGCAGCACGCTCACTCTGCCGGAGGGGGTGGCCTACCTCCCCGGAGAGCATCTGCTGGATGTGTTTTGGGATGGCGTGGCCTGCTATCCGGGCCAGCAATATGAAGAAATTTCTTCGGCTGACGCGCTGGAATCGACCGCGATCCGCCTGCTTTTCGCTGCTCCGGCCGGGAGCGAGATGCGGGTGCTGGTGCGGGCCCACAGCATCCAGCCGAGGCTGGAGGGCGTGGAGGTGCCGGAGGGCATCGCCGAGCGCGTGGACGCGCTGGAGACACGCCTCGAGGACGTGGCCGCGAACGTGGCCTATATCGACAAACCCTCTCATGAGTAAGGAGAAAACTCATGGCTGAACTCATTAAGGTTAAACTGCTTGACGCGCAGAAGAACACCATCCTGCCCGAAACCACCGCTGAACAGGTCAAGACGAACGATGGCAGCAATGTCGAAACCAAGCTCGCCTCGCTGCAAACCGCTATCAGCGGCAAGGTCCCCTGCCATATCGTCAACGACATCGCTGCCCGTGACGGTCTGGAGAGCCCGAAGCAGGGGGACCTGTGCTGGGTCAAGGATGCCACGGCTGATGCGACCGTCAGCACCGGCGCGGCCCAGTACATCTACGACGGCGCACAGTGGGTGAAGATCGCCGAAGCCGAAAGCATGGATCTGGTCGTCAAGTGGACCGACATCCAGGGCAAGGAAGGCGTTGAAGCCGCTATGGCCAAGGCCCACGAGCACGCCAATGCCGACGTCCTCAACGGCATCTCCGCCACCGGTGATACCGCGATCATCAACGGCAAGACCTACTACTCCGGCCGTATGGTGGCCATCATCGAAAACGGTGGCCAGATCCCGGCGGACATGAACCCCAACGGCATCGTGTTCGAAAAGGCCGCCGTCTAGGGGGCAGGGAGGGAGTCCTGTGTCGTATATCATCAAGGATGCCAAAGGTAACAAAATCGGTATGCTGCCGGACTCCCTCCGCGTGGCCCAGGCTGCCGAGCTGCGCTCCCTTGCCGGGAGCCGCTCGGCGGCCATCGCGGCCGGCACGCAGTTCACGGTGCCGCAGTATGAGGTGGGCAGCGTGGCGCTGGAGGTCTTTTTGGACGGCGTCGCCTGCATGATCGGAGAGCAGTACGCCGAGGTCGGCAGCAAGGGCCAGACCAGTACGAAAATCGTTTGGAACATCGAAGTCGCCACGGACAGGGACATCCTGGTCCGCTGCAAGTAGGAGGTCAGCCATGTCGTTTCCCGGAATCATCCGCCGCCTGTTCGCCAACAACGGGGCAGGCCCCAAGCTGCGTAAGGACATCTTGCCCTCCCATGCCGATACTCATGCCCCGGGGGGGAGTGATCCTCTTGATCTTGAAACCTTGGGTGGTGTGAGCTCCGATGATTTTTCGGCACTGCAGGAGAAGGTCGCGGGCTTGATCGAGGCCATCGGAAATATCGATCCTTGGACAATATTCCCGCCGCGCCTCCCTGTTGCCATCGACGGCGTGACCTTCGGCGGGAGCGATGGCCGTCGGGCCATCATGCCCGGGGAGACAGAGGCCCGTGAGGACTGGATACTCTGTGACGGTGGCAGCGACGGCAAAGGCGGCACCGTGCCGGATCTGCGCGGGCGCATGATTTTGGGCGCCTCCGATGAGCATACGGCTGGCTCCACCGGCGGCTCTGAGACCCATAGCCACAGTATTTCCGGCACTGTGGGTGAGACCACGTTGTCCACTAAGCAGATGCCAAGCCATACACATGGTTATCGCAAGGTCACATCGTGGAGCGGCTGGCACGGCAAAAATGACGGCAATGACTGCAAACCGCCGAGAGACGGACAGCCCACTGATGCCTCGGGCGGTTCCCAGGCGCATACTCATGCGTTGTCGGGAGCCAAATCCGGGTCGGCCAGCACGCTCCCGCCATACTATGCACTCACCTACATCATGCGCATCGCATGATGTAGGACAGGGCGTAATAGGGAGGCAGGTTTGAGGCGCTGCCAGACTCGGCCCCGGACAGACTATGCGTATGGGCTTGGGAGCCGCCTGTTGCATCAGTCGTTTGTTTTCCGGAGTTCGCACTGCCTTTGGCTTCTGCAATATTGCCATAAGTGCCCTTGTCGAACGTATGAGTATGGCTTGGCATCTGCGCCACGCTCAAGGTCGTGGCGCCGACAGTGCCGGAAACACCCGGCCGTCACCCTCAACCCCACGTCTACCGGGGCTCAGACGCGGATCACATAATGTCCGGCGTAGTACGGCGGAAGGCTGTCTGCGGCCTCGGAGCTGACCCCGGACAGGCTGTGCGTGTGCGACTGAGACCCCCCTGTCTGGCTAGTAGATGCAACGACATTATCACCTGATGCATATGTACCTCGATTATTTCCGCCCGTATGGAACTTACCAACATTCGCAGTATGATTATGCCCAGGCATCTGCTCCACGCTCAACGTCGTGGCGCCGACAGTGCCGGAAATACCCGGCCACCACCCTCAACCCCTCGTCTACCGCTGCTCAGACGCGGATCACATAATGCCCGGAATAGTACGGCGGCAGGCTGCTGGCAGCACCGGAATTGGCCCCGGAAAGGCTGTGCGTGTGCGACTGGCTGCCGCCAGTTTGTGAGGTTTTGGGATAGGAACCAGCGCCCGATGTCGCTGACGCAGGAACCCAGGAGTTGGAAGTTCCTGTTCCAGATCCAGAGACGCCAAAAGTATGCGTATGCCCAGGCATCTGCTCCACGCTCAACGTCGTGGCGCCGACAGTGCCGGAAAGATTTTTTAACCCGCCGTAATACGGCAAAAAATAAGGAGAAAAGACATGCCCAGAGTAACCGTTGTTCCTGCGGACAGGCTCGTAATCGTGGACGGTCTGGCCCTGACCTTTGATTTCAACGCTCCGGAGCGCATGCACGCCCTGCAATGGGATGGGAAGCAGGGCCACATCGAATGGCTGGGTAGCGGCGATGAGCCGCCCTACAATGATCCCCTGGCCGCCGACAGCTACGCAGGCCAGGTCGCGCCGTATGTGGAGCTGTGGGAGGAAGAAAAGGCCCGTCTGGAGCAGGCTGCCGCCGAGGCCGAGGCGGCCCGTCTGGCCGAATACAACAGCGAGGAGGCCCGCTTCGAGCGCCTGCGCTCCGAGCGTGACCAGCGTCTTGCCGCCACGGATTACCTGCTGATGCCGGACTATCCCCTCTCCGATGACCAGCGCATCATCTTGCAGGTTTACCGCCAGGCCCTGCGCGATCTTCCTTCGCAGGAGGGCGCGCCCTGGGATGGCGGCGCGGAAGATACCCCGTGGCCGGAGATCCCCAACTGGGTGAAGGCGTAAGGAGGCGGCATGGAGATCATCCTCTGCGCGACGCAATCCCATCTGGCCACGGCATGGCGAGATCGCATCGGCTCCAGGCTGGCGGCCACAGTGCGGGTGGTGGAGGGGGACATCCTTTCCCTGGACGTGGCTGCTGTGGTCAGCCCGGCCAACAGTTTTGGTTTTATGGATGGCGGGTTGGATGGTGTGTACACGCGCTGTTTCGGCCCGCAGCTCCAGCAGCGTCTCCAGCGTATGATCCGGGAGCAGGCTGGCGGTGAGCTGCTGGTGGGGCAGGCATTGCTGGTGGAGACCGGGCATCCGCACATCCGTTGGTGCATCAGCGCACCGACCATGCGCGTGCCCACCCTGCTGGATACGCCTCTCCCGGCCTATCTGGCCACACGCGCTGCGGTGCGCTGTGCGCTGGATGCCGGTCTGGAAAGCGTGGCCATCCCGGGCATGGGGACGGGGACGGGCGGTCTCGCCCCCCGGGAGGCCGCCGCGGCCATGCTCTGGGGTATCAGGGATGCCCTCTACCCACCAGTCTTCCCGGCCTCGCTGGCGGACGTTTTGTCGTTCTAGGAGCACAAGATGGAACCACACGAAGCATCGGCCAAGGAACGCGGTGAGGGCGTCCTTTTCGAGCGCGTGCGACGCATCACCGGCTATCTGGTGGGCACGCTTGATCGTTTCAACAATGCCAAGCGTGCTGAGGAACGAGATCGGGTAAAACATGTAACGGGAGGGGATCTGGATGACCGAGGCTGAAAGCAAAAAAATGCAATCTCTGGAGCAGCAGGTGGCAAGTCTTGAGGCTCAGATCGATTACCTTGTCGGAGTCCTTGATATAAAAGCTCCCTACTGCGATGAGTGCGAGTACAGGGATGAGCTCGTGGAAGAACCCGAAGAGGCGGAGACGTGGTGTCCCTACGATGATGATAGGGACGGCTGCGCTCGTGGGTGGCGCTGGGAAGCCCGCAATGCTGTAGAGGGGAGAGATGGATAGACAACTTTCCCGTACCGCAGGGACTGGCAGCTCCATCCGTATCATCGAGGACCAGTACATCACGGCGCCCACAGGCGCCGGGGGTGACGGCATCACCGTCTATGGCAGCGATGGGCTTGTGGTCATCCGCCGCTGTGTGGTGGATCTGGGCAGCTGGCCGCTGAAGAGGCTCGACGAGGGCCTCTCCGGGGTGGACGGCGCCCGGGCCGTGGTGCGCGAGACCCGCTTGGCCAGGGTAGGCAAAGGGGTCCTGTGGGGCAACGGCGATTACCCAGAGACGGACCCAGGCGCGGAGCTGGTGCTGGAGGACTGTATCGTGCGCGACATCGGACGCCGTGCCCCGGAGGCACAGGATGGCGTGCGTGTGACCATGAGGCGTTGTGTGATCCGCAACTGGGGCATCCGCAGCAGGTTCTCAGTGCGCGCCTTTGCGGCATGGGCGCATGACGGGGCCAGCATCTTGGCCGAGGACTGTGTTTTCTGGCAAGATCGTTTTCTGCAGGCCGGTCTGTGGGGCTTTGTTGTCGATCTGGCAAACTGGATCGGATGGTCCTGGAACCGACGGGACCGGAATCCCCTGCACTGGCTCCTGCCCGGCGTCTGCCGCGGCCTGACCGCCAGCCAGGGCGGAACGGTCAGTGCCGCCCGCTGCTATAAAAACCGCTGGTGGATACGTCTCTCCGGACACGAGGGACCGCGCATGGGCAAAAAAGAGGCCCTTGCCCTCATGGCGGATCTGGAGGGCAGACTGCTATAGGCCTCCTGCAAGGAGGCTTTTATGGCTGCAAGCAAACGACGCCGTGCGGCCCTGACCGTGCGGCAGTTGGCAGAGGACTATGTGACGCACCAGCTGACCAGGCCGGTAACACAGATCAGTACCCGGCATCATCTGGCCACGATACTGGCCATGTTCGGCGGCTGGCAGGCCCGACGCGTGGGAGCAAGGCAGATTCAGGAGTTTCTGGCCGCCCAGCGCGAGCAGGGAGTTATGTTGACCACCGCCACGCACCGGGCGCGACTACTGCGCACTGTTTTTGCCTGGGGCGTGGAGACCGGCAGACTGCAGGCATCCCTGCTGGCCGGGATGCCTGCAGAAAATGAGACATCCCCAGACAATATGAGAGATCTTACTCAACTACCCGAGGATTGACAGCTTTCTCATCAGGCAAGTGTTGCTGTTGTGTCGAGCTGTCCATGCGGTCAAGGCCGTAGGCGGTGTCGATAACTTTTTTTATCTGGGGGTCAACAAGCAGGGTACGTGGAATGGGGCCTTGATAGCCAGAAAAAGCGGAGAGGATCTCCTTTTCTGGGGCACCTGTAAGAAGCTTGAATTTGATTTGATATTCAAAAATATCGGGCGTTATATACCTGAGTAAATTGAAGTTATGGAACAAGTAATTAGCTTGTCGTATATATTGATTATTGTCAGTTGTTTTTGATGCAAGAGTATAAAGAGCATCGAGCAAAATTTTACATTTTTCGTTGTTAGGATTTTGCAGAGAAATAGTTGCCCGCATGTATTCGCTAGACTTAACTAAAAGATCTAAATCTTTCTTTTCATTATTATATATAAAGTGATATATGCCTCCAAGTAGACTTAAGGCATTTGATCTCATTTTTGTCTCTTTTAATTCTTCGAGAATAGTAATGCATTCATTAAGGTCTTTTTCTGACAATCTATTATAAAATTGATTTTCTTTATAAATAAATACCGCATACTCATATTTGGCTTCATCATTGATATGCCTTATGCTATCAAGGATATCATGTCCTTTTTTCCAGTAGGTAGCAGCATTATTTATATCATGATATGCAAGAGTTACAAATACATCTGCGTATTGTTTGTAAAAAGTAATACGGTCTCTTTGAGGAATCGTTGTGTCACTTTTTATAAGTTTTTCAGCTTCAGCAAATAATTCTTTTGAACGCTGTATTGAATTTAGATTGGATCTTTTAGGCTGGTTAAATTCCTGCATAACAATGCATCCCCACCGGTGATATAATTCAAAACTTTCTTTTGTGTTTTTTATTTTTGTATATATCCATTCAATATAAGAAAAAAATGCGTCTCTCTCATTTTCATCAAGGCTATTTATATTAATTGTCCCCAATGTAAGGTCAATAAAAGTAAAAATGATGTTAATGGCTTCTTTTGGAATGTTTTTTAGATATTTTTTGCTTTCAAAAAGTTTCTTAACATTGTGGGTATCATCGGCAAATATTAAATGCAAAAGGCAGCAATAAAATATGGCATCAGCAGCATTCGCATCATGTTCAAGTACTTTTTTCCATAAGGTCAATGCTGTTTCATAGTTTTTATTATACAACTCTAAAAGCGCATCCGCCCGTCTGGTATTGTTGCTTGATTTATCTTCAGCAACAGTTTTTGCCTTTTCAATGAGTTCATCGGACATGCCCATCGACATAATCTTTGAAAAGTCCTTACTAACGATGATTTGTTGTGAGTTTTTGCTTACTTCTTCTACCTTTTTAGCTGATGTTTTTTCATGTTCCTCAATTTTTTTTAGTAATAATTCAGCTTTTTCTTCCGCATTTTTTAGCTTATCATTGACTACAGTATATCCTGCAAAAACTGCCATCAACCCCATAACGAATGTCGAAATAGATATGGCAAAGCCTGCGCCAATTGTTATTTTTTCAAACATAGAAAGATGTTGGCTTTGGACTTGTGCAGGGTTTCGTCTTCCCATATCGTTTCCTCTTACAGTAAGTGCCTATGGTTACTCATTCAGGCAAGATGTCTATTACGCTGCTTGCTCCTACTCCGCCGCGCACAGGGCCTGCGTCCAGGCGTCCTCTGAAACGATGGCGATGCCGCGTCCCTTGGCGTTGAAGTCCAGGGCCTGCTGGATCTTGCGGCCGAAGGTGGAATGCATCCAGTCCTCATTGCCCAGCGAACCGATGACCAGGTAATCCAGGCGGGTGGTGACTTTGTCCTGCGGTGTGCCGCCCAGGCGGGCCACGGCTGCCTGGCAGTCCTTGCGCTGGCCAAAAGCGAAGGTTCCGGTAAAGCAAAAGGTCTTGCCCGCAAAAATGATGTCGGGAGCAGGCTGCGTCAGGGGCAGGGCACTGGCAAAGTTGACGGCCTTTCCGGCCGCGGGTTTCCCGCCGATCAGATCCCGCAGGAGTTCAAGCAGTTCCTGCCGTTCTTCCGCATCGATCACGCCGTCCGCCAGCATGGCACGGACGCGCTTGTTGAGCACGTCGAACGGCCAGCAGGTGAGGTGCTCGTTCTCCTTGAGCCAGCGGATGAGAAAATCCGCTTCCAGTTCATTGACGACGCCGTCGGCCACGAGGCCGCGCGCGATGCCGATCAGCTCGGAAATTCCGCGATCTTCGATGCGCTGGCTGCATTCATGAAAGTGTTCGCCCTTCATGTGCTGTGCTCCTTTTTTTCCTTTTTCTTGACACGCCCCCGGCTTTTTAGCAACCTGAAGTCCCAAACAACTACAGGCGTCACCGTCGCCTTTGCTGTGCCCCACACGGCAAGAAGTGCGGTCTTTTTTGTTCTTGCCACCAGAGCGCCTCTGAGGGGTGCGGGTATATATTGGCAAGGCGACGTCCGGTATCCGTGAGGACCGGCGGCTGTAGTTGGCCGGGGAGCGTCGCCTTGCCTTTTTTATTCCCCAATTCCCTTAACAACTACGAGGCCCGTATGTCTGACATTTCTCTGTCCCCCCTGCTGGACATCGAAAGCAATCTCTCCCCCTTGCCCGACCGTTTGCGCCTGCTGGCCGAATGTGTAGAAGATGAGCGCACGCCCTACATCGATGCCGTGTCCGGGCTGCTGCTGGAAAGCGCGGCCCGCATCGAGAGCCAGCTGGAGCAGTTGCGCGCCCTTTGCCATTTGCTGCCTGCCCAGGCCGAGCGCGGGGTGCACCATGCCTGAACGCCTGATGCCCTTTGCCTTTGAGGAACAGCTGGTGCGCTGCCGCCTGGATGAACGCGGCGAGCCCTGGTTCGTGGCCAAGGATGTGGCCCTGGCCCTGGGCTACCAATGGAACGGTCTAAAAAACATCCAGCATATCCCGGAAGAATGGAGAGGGGTGGAATCTGTTTCCACCCCTTCCGGGACACAGACAATGCTCACCTTGTCCGAGCAGGGCCTTTATTTTTTCGTGGCCCGCAGCGACAAGCCCAGGGCCTTGCCTTTCCAGAAGTGGCTGGCCGGTGAGGTCCTGCCCAGCCTGCGGCGCACGGGGCGCTATTCCCTGCCGGAAGCCGGAGAGGAGGCCCCGGACCTGCCCGCCATCCCCGAGATGTACGCCCTGCGCCCGGCCATGCGGCAGCGCCTGTGGCAGGATGCCCTGCAGACGGCCCGTCTGGACAACGGCGGTTCCGCAGCGGCGGTGCGCTGGTTCGCCCGCCTGTGCCGCATGGTCACGGCCCGGCCCGTGGATGTGCGTGAACCCGGCCGGGAATGCGCCGCCCGCATCCTGCGCTTTGCCGATGAGGAATGCCGCCGGGACGCGGGCGGGCGCGTCAACGCCAGCCGCCTGTATGAAGCCTTTGCCCTCTGGTGGTGCGCCCACTTCGCGGACACCGTGCCCGCCATCCATGTCTTCGGCCGGGTCATGCCCGCGCGTTTCGCCAAGGTCAAACGCGGCGGCAAGACCTGGTATCTGGGCCTGAGCCTGTCGCAATAGGAGGCCGCCATGAATACCCAGCCCGAAGAAGGCCCCCTTGCTGATCTGGTCGCCGACCTGATGCAGCCGCTCATGGCCTATGCGGCCTTGCTGGAAAAAGCGGGCAACGCCAGCCAGAGCAAGCTGGTCTGGGCCCTGCTGGAAGACCACTACCGCAAGCTCACGGCCCTGCTGGAGCAGGTGCGGCAGCAGGCCCCGGACGTGGCCCTGGAAACGCCCCGCTGGAAGATGTGATGCAAGAGCCCCCTCCCTGACATACAGGAAGGGGGCTCTTTTATTTAAGAAATTGCTGTTAGGGACGGTTATCCCCTAAAGTGGATTGCAATTCCAACGCCTTGGCCTGCAGCACCATGATACAGTTCTAGCGTTCCTTCATGCTCTAATATTTTGACTATACATGCTAATTCGGAACCATTTAACGTAACATCAGGTAAAGCTTCTCTAATAGCATCAGACAAACTTTTATTTGTAGGTTCAGCACCTGTTATAGTACAGACGCCAATTCCATCAATTTCGGCGACAATTTTTTTCCATTCCTTATGCGAAATCTTTCTAACCGTTCCATCTTGTTGCTGAATAATGACCCCTCCCGCTTTTCGTTCATAGGAAAAGGGACTGGGCTGCCCGCCTGCACGACAAAAAGTATAAAGGTATTTCATGGTGCCATCTTCCTTTTATTAGGTTTCTTTATCACATATATATTATTGAATAAATATTATAACATCTACTGCATCACCATCAGATCATATTCGGCCTGGAACCACGGGCAGTCCCCGGCATGGATGCAGCCGGGGCTTCTTTTTCCGCTTGCGCGGCGGCCTGCTGTTCCAGCAGGGCGATGATCTTGTCCTTGGCCTGGTGCAGCTCCTGCTGTAAACGCCGGTTTTCTTCTTGCAGGACCAGCAAGCGCTGGACGAGTTCCTCGTTTGCCGGCTCCTCCCGGCTGGCGGCCAGTTCCTGCCTGGCCATGCCCGTGATGTGTTCCAGGAGCGTCGCCCAGCTGCCGTCGCAGTCCCGGACCATCTGTTCCGCTGCCTCGATGACCCTGGCGGGCGGCACAGGCTGGTCCGCAGGCGTTCCCAAGCCGATGACGGCCGGCCCCTCCTCAAAATAGAGCCATTGACGCGAAATACGCGGAAATTCCTTCAGGATGGCAGGCAGCAGCGGCCACAGCTTGTGCTGCCTTTCTGCATTGAGATATCCGGCCCAGGTGCTTTGTTTCAGGCCGATGGCCCGGGCGAAGGCCGTTTCTGAAAGATGCATGAGGGCGGCGCATTTTTTGACGCGCTCGTAGAGTTCCATGCTTTCCTCGCTTATAAAAACGAGAAATGGGATTGACTGCTATCCCAAAACTCGATAACACTTTTTCCAGAACGATTTTACAAACGACTTCCCAAATTATTTTTCATTGTCTTTAGCAGGAGGATTTTTCAATGGCAATGTCCAGGAAAGAAATGCTCCGGCGCTGGATGCACGAATGGAATCTGACCTACAGCGATTTCGCCAAGCGCCTGGGTGTCTCTGTTTCCGGGGCTTTCCATCTGCTGAACCGGGAATCCATCCCCAGGGAACGCCATGCCGCCTTGCTGGCCCTGGGAGTTCCGGAGGACCTTTTGCCCCCCGTGACGGAGAAAAAGGTCAGGAAGGCCATTTTTCCCTGTGACCAACCTAACGGCGCAGAAAGAGCGAGTCACGCCATTCTGGCGGAAAATGTAGCATCATGAGCGACTATCCAAGCGTGACCGCCCTGATGCAGCGGGTGGTCAAGGAGGCGCGCAACGGCGTCCCCCCAAAGGCGGTGGCCCACATCCTGGGCCTGGAATACGGGACGCTCATGGCGCAGCTTGGGCGGCGCAGCAATCACAAACTGGATGCGGATCTGCTGCTGCCGTTGATGGAGATCACAGACAGCCATGCGCCGCTGCACCTGCTGGCGGAGGCGATGGGAGGATTTTTTGTCCTGATGCCCGATGTGATGCATCCCGGGCATACGGTCCAACGGCAGTGCATGGCATCCGTCAAGAAATTCGGCGACCTGATGCAGCGGGTCGCCGGAGCCCTTGAGGATGGCACTATAGATGAAGATGAGCGGCGCGAGATCGTGCGCTGCGGCTATGAGGCCCAAACAGCTATCCTGGCCCTGCTGCGCGTCGTGGAGGACGCGGCGGAACAGGGGGCCAAAAATAAAGGCCTCCGATCCGATGCAGCGGATCGAAGGCCCCAACTCCCAAAGGAGTTACGCGATGATGGAACGACCCTATGCCAGAGCCCCTCGGGCTGTCAACACCTACCTCGTCCGTCTCGGAGGTGAGGCGCGGCGCATCCGTTGCACCCATCAGGACCTGATCGCCTGGCTGCGTCTGATGATGAGCCCCAGGGAAGAGAGAAAGGAGGAGGTACCCGCCATATGATAGACGTCATGATAATCACCGGGGCGGTATTGTTGCTTTGGGCAGCCAGGCAGCTTTTCTTCCTGTACCGGCACAGGCGCTATATCCGCAGGCTGAAACAGCTTGAGGCGGAGATCGAGCATCTGCCGCCTACCCTGTCTGCCCATCTCATCCACCTGCATAAGATCAACGCCCTCTGGGAGCAGAGAAAGAAGGAGTGGTGATGTCGCACCGATATTTTTCTGACGACAGAAAAGCCGAGATCCGCGCAGGTGTTGTGAAATTCCTGGACAGCCAGTTTGCCGATGACAGGACCTGCGGCGTTTTTGGTCTGATCGTCACGCTGCGCGATGACGGCAAGCATCAGAAGGTCACTTACATGTCTGGATGCATGAGTGACGGCACCGTGCAGGAGGCCGGGCAGGAGGCTCTGCAAGACATCCTCGACCGTCTGCGCACGTTCCCCTATCTGGGGGGTCGTCGCAAAGCGCATTAGGAGGCTCCATGAGACAGCAATTCGTCCCCCCGGAGCTGGCTGCGCGGTCCCTCGAGACCTTCGGGCTCGAAGATCGTCTGCTCCTCCTGCAGGAAGAGGCCGGTGAGCTCGGTGTGGCCATCTCCCATTTCAGACGCGGCCGCTGCGGCGCATGGCAGGAGGTCATGGAGGAGCTGGCCGATGTGCTGGTGGTGGCGGAACAGGTCTGCGCCTGCCAGGGCGTGGCAGAGGATGTCACCAGTCAGGCAAGGGCTAAAGTGGCCAGGCTGGAAAGCCTGCTGGCGCAGGTGCAGTGATGGCCAGGCTTTCTCCTGAAGAGCGGGCCAAATTGCGGGCCGTAGCGGATATGATCCCAGACCTGCCGGAACTGCGCCAGGCCCAGAAGTGCAAAGTGGCCATCTCGGTGCTGTTCCACGTCCTGCGTGTCTGGAAACCTGTCTGGGAACATGCCGCTCCGGAGCAATACACCAAGATCTGCAAATGGCTGGCCGTCGTGGCCACGGCATTCGCCCGCCATGCCATCACGCGGCGGCGCGAGGTCGAGTATGCCCTGCAGAAGATGGAGGGGCGTCTTCGCCCCTACCTCAAAAAAACGGCCGGCCTGTCTCCGGAGCGTCGGGCTTTCCATGCAGGAGCTCTGCTGACCGCGGCTTTGGCCCTGATGGACGGGGCCAGAGCCACCTGCCCGCTTTATGCTCGCACGGCAGCCTGGCGCTACGTCTGTCAGACAACGGATACCCTGGTTACAGCGATGATGGCCGAATTCCCTGGCTGCGATGAGCTCGGGACGGAAATCTATCTGGACATTTCACGATAAGAGGTCGGTATGTCGGAAAAGATCGATTCAGAAAAAAAAGCGCAGATCAAGGCGAGCATAGCTTCTGATCTGGATTCATTGCTGGATGGCGACTGCTCTGCCTTCCTGTGCGTCATGATAGGCCGGTACCCCGGTGGGGCGACACGCATCCTGTCCTCAGTGACCGGCGGGGTACCGGCCGGGGACATCATAAACTACGGGGCCAATGGCATCGCAGCGTTGATGGCCCAGGCGGCCAAAATGCAAAAGGAAGATACCGCGCCGGCCAATGCCACCACGCATTAAAGGAGAAAAATATGACGATCAATCTCGGTCAGGAAGAAAAACAGCGAATGGCTGGCCCTGTCCCCGGCGGCAGTATGGCTTTGGTGAAAATCACGTTGTCGGAAGCCAAGACACCTGATTGTCCAGACACGCCCTACATCGGTGTCGGGGGCAATTCAGGCCTGCTCTTCCTGGCTTGCCAGATGGAGGTCCAGTGCGGGCCGTATGAGGGGGTGACCTGGTGGGAGAACATCACGTTGCCCACTTCCAGCCAGACCAATGATGTGAGCCAGGATCCGAACTGGCAAAAAGCCTGCCGGATCGGTGGACGCCTGCTGCGGGCCATCCTGGAGTCCGCCCGGCGCGTCACACCTTCCGATACGTCTCCCGGAGCCGAGAAGAGACGGCAAATCCAATCGTGGAAAGATTTTGATGGCCTGCTGTTTGCTGCAGAGCTGGGGATTTATGAGGACCACTATCAGCGGGATCGCTCTGGACGCACCTGGTATCGCAACAACGTCCGGCGTGTGATCTGCCAGGGGCATCCCCGCTATGCCGCCATCATGCGCAGGCAGTTCTTCATCGGCCATGAGCTCCCCGAAAGACGCGAGGCATACCAGTCGCAGAATCAGCCTCCCTCCGGTGGCTGGGAAGATTTTCCCCCGGAGGGCTTCTAGGAGTATTCCCCCATGAGCCGTATCACCGTCATTCAATGTAATGGGTGCGGCAAGCGTCTGCGTGGCCACCGGCACTGGCCACGCAGACGTGACCTGTACCGCTTGGGGTGGATTGTAGCGGGCGATGATACGCACTACTGCCCAGCGTGTGCCATAAGCAAGGAGCTCCGTAATGTCGCAGGAAGCCGGAACCAGACTGGTACTGATCTCCCCTGATGAGCTGGAAAAACTTGTCAGCACGACCGTCCACCGAGCAGTTTCTGCAGCTCTCCAGGGAACAAGCACCAAAACGGTCATGACAGAAGCAGAAGCTGCGGACTACCTCGGTTTTGCCCAAAACACGTTGCGCCAGTGGCGTGTGGAAGGGATCGGACCGAGATACTCCAAGCCTGCCGGTACGGCCGTTCGTTACCTGAAGGAGTCCCTGGATGCATGGCTGGCCGCTGGGCAGACAGTTACCGCTTCTCATCATCTGCGCGGTTGAAAATCTTGCTGATGCGCTCCATCGTGGATTTTTTTTCGTCATCCATCAGATGGGTGTAGCGGCGGCTCATTTCAAGGGAACTGTGCCCGAGCAATTCCGCAATCATGGCCTGACCTGCGCCTGAGCAAGCCAGCCAGCTGGCATAGGTGTGTCTGAGACTGTGGAAAACGATGCGCTGGCGTCTGTCGGTTATTTTTACAGGATGCTCGATGCCGTTCGCATCGCGAAAGGTATCGCCGGTGTCATTGAGGCCGAGATAGTCTACGGCACGTGAGAAACTGTCGGAGACGTTCGTCATCTTTTTTCCATCCCGAGCCGGAAATACCAGAGCATTGGCAGGTCTGGCAGGCAGATCACGCAGTGCATCGATGAGCTCTGGAGTGAGATAAGCATGGCGGGCACGTCCATTTTTGCTTTCGGCGATGTAAAGGAGTCCCTGTTGGAGATTGATGTCCATATGCCGGATACCGGCGATCTCACTGAACCGCAATCCACATTGCAAGCTGATCAGGGCCATCAGCCAGGTTTGATGGCTGCGGCGGTGCAGCTCCGCCAGAAGGGCACGTGCTTCCTCCGGCTGGAGGAAGCGTTCTCGTCTGTTATCCAGTCTCGGCATGGAGATAGCGTCGAATGGCAGAGGTCCGTCATACAGGCCCCAGGCAACCATCCTGCGCATGATCCTGCGGATCAGGCCTACCAAGTGGCGGATGGTCTGGGCAGACAAGCCCTGAGCCGTCAGGCTGGCCATGAATCTGTCCAGGGCGTATGGGGAGATTTCCTGCAGCAAGGAGCGTCCAAAGACGGGGCGGACATGGGCGTCATACATCCACTGGTCGGAGTCGTATCGTTTGCCCTTCGCTTTCATCCAGTCGTCTCTATACGTTTCCCAGGCTCTGTCCAGTATAAGGCTGGCCTGCTGCACGGTGAGGGGAGAGCTTTCGCCTCTGCGGATAGCTTTGGCTTCGGAGATCAACCGCAGGCGTTCCTGGTGCGCAAAGGCTGCCGTGATCCCTTCACTGGCCCAGCCGATATCGCGTCGAATCCTTTTACCTTGAGCATCGCGGTAATCAATCGTAAAGCAGAGATCAGGCTTGCCTCGATGGCGGCGCTCTGGACTCTCCCTGACCTGTACGCCCTGATATCGGGTGGACCTGCGCGCCAGCCTTTTGCGACCATCCTGCGACCGATTTTCATCCTTTTCGACCATTTTGCGACCCTTCAGCTATGTGTATGTATGCAGTCTGGAAATAATTATAGATATATTTCTAACAAGATATGCAACGTCATCGCTGTATATGCAAGCGCGTGTAGCCTGATGCCCAGCTTTGGGAGCAGGGGGTCGCTGGTTCGAATCCAGTCGCTCCGACCATACATAAAAACAAGCGGTCAGCTGTAACAGGCTGGCCGCTTTTTGTTTTTTCTGCTGCGAAGATCTGTTTGAGGGCACAGGAGCAGACCTGCTCCGCATCGGGGCAGGCAGGACAGTGCCGCATCTGCCCGGCGGCTGCCGCGGGGGAAGGACGGGGGGATGCCTGTATCCGCCGGAAGGCGTTTGGGGGTAAGTCCCGCAGGGATGCAGCGTCAGTACGCTGCGCCTTCAGGCAAAAAGAAAGGGCAGCCGGCTTTGCAGCAGGCTGCCCCGGCTCTTAGGCTCCGGCAGGGACTTTGGCAATGGCGCTGCAGTCTTCTTTATCGAATGCTGCCGCAAGCTTGAAAAGGCGAAAGGCTTCTTCCGACAAGGGAAGGGAAAGCCCCTGGCTTTGGGCGCTGGCAAGAGCGATGGACATATCTTTCCGAAGCAGGGCAAGAGCAAAGGTCGGACGGTAGTCGTCTGCGACCATTTTGTTGAAGTTCCTTTCGAATTGCGTCGACCCACCGGCGCTGACGGCCACGACCTGCTGCAGGGTCTCCATGTCGAGCCCGGCCGACTGGGCAAAGCGGTAGAACTCTCCCACAGCGGCAAGGTTGATGGCTCCCAGCAGGTTGGTCATGGCCTTGATGAGCTTGCCGTTGCCAATCTCTCCCAGCTGGAAGACACGCTCGCTGATGGCGGAGAACACGCCCTCAGCTGCGGCAAAGGCGGCGGGATCCCCCGCGCCCATGATGGTCAGGGTGCCGTCGATGGCCTTGGGAAGGGCCCCCGTGATGGGCGCGTCGATAAGTCGGACCTGTTTTTCGGCAAAGAAGCGGGCCACTTCACGGACGATCTCGGGCGAGCAGGACGTCATCTCGATGATGATGGTCCCGGGCCTGATGGCCTCGAGCATGGCCTGATTCAGATAAAGATCTCTGACGGCGGCATCGTCAGGGACGACACTGATGACGAACTCTGCATCCCCCACGGTCTCTTGCAGCGTCTCATGGATGCAGGCTCCGTATTCCTGGACGGCCAGCGGGCCGTCCATGTGGCCGTTATGGGGCAGGACATGGAGATGATGCCCGGCCTTGAGCAGATTGATGGCCATGGGGACGCCCATGGTGCCCAGTCCAAAGAAGGCGATTTCAGCCATAGTCGTATCCCTTTTG
This sequence comes from Desulfovibrio piger, assembly GCF_951793255.1. Classification (NCBI taxonomy): domain Bacteria; kingdom Pseudomonadati; phylum Thermodesulfobacteriota; class Desulfovibrionia; order Desulfovibrionales; family Desulfovibrionaceae; genus Desulfovibrio; species Desulfovibrio piger. The sequence continues at coordinate 159,646 of NZ_OX636706.1, read as the reverse complement.
TCACCGGCGGACATGCCTGAGCAGGAAGTCCCGTGCCGTGCGATAGATGGTGAGCCTGTCGGGGCTCGTCGGTGTCTCGGCCGTCGCAGGGGCAAAATTGTGTTCCCCGTTGATGACGGGCAGCTCTTCCCAGTCCAGGCCCAGCGATCTGGCGTAGCGGAAAAAGTCGGCAGCGTGATCGGGCGTGACCAGGGAATCTGCCGTACCGTAGACGAGCAGGGCCGGGGCCGATCCGGCATGGAGATAGCTGCGGGGGCTGCTTTCTTTCCAGAGCTCCCTGTCATGGAGGCGCTGGGGGGAAAGCAGGCACTGCATGCAGTAGCGTATGCGGCCGTCTCCGGTCTCATCGACTTTGCGGTCCCCGGACTCCACGATCCAGGCGGTGTCCAGGACACCGGAAAACGATACGGCGGCCGCAAGATCGACATGCAGCGAGGCCAGCTTGGGCGCATCCTTCCAGCGTTCTGTCTCGCTGGCCATCATGATGGCCGCATAGCCGCCCGCAGAAGAGCCCGCCGCGAAGATGTTCCGGGGATCGACATGATACTGGTCCGCATGTTTGATGAAAAAGCGTGCGGCGTCGCAGCAGTCCGTGAGCTGGTCCGGGAACACGGCATGTTCCCGCAGCATGCGGTACTCCACGGCAGCGATCTGCCAGCCATGACCGTTGATAAGGTCGGCCCCGACCGTATTGAGGAAACGGGGGACGATCTCCGTTTTTTTGCTCTGCCTGAACCATCCGCCCCCGTGCAGCAGCAGGAGCAAAGGCCCCGGCAGACCGGAGGGCCTGGCGGGGCCGTACAGGTCCAGGAGCAGACGGTGCCCTCCGCTCGTCTTGTAGACGATGTCTTCCGTGCATTGGACGGAATCAAGGAATTCTCTGCTGATCATGTGACCTCCTTTCCAGTCTGGAGGGCTTGCTGGAAGGCGCCTGCCCTCCCGCAAGGAGCGGACTAGTCCTCGATGCGCAGCAGGCGGGCCGCATTGCCGTAAGCGACTTTGTACAGGCTTTCGGGCTTGTCCCGCAGGGCGATCTCCACCTGGGCATAGGCATCGGCGATGGTGGTGAAGGGATAGTCCGTACCAAGGAGGATCTTGTCGTCGCCCATGACCTCGACGGCATCGGCGATCTTGGCGGCGGAACAGAAGGTCGTATCCGTATAGATCCTGTTCAGGCCGGCAGTCTTTTCCGCCAGTTCCCAGACGTAGTTGTTGACGCAGTGGGCGGCGATCAGGTCATAGTCCGGGAACATGTGGGCCACGGTGATGAAATCGTCCAGGCCGCCGTATTCCGGGGTCTCCTTGTAGGGCTGGCCAAAGGTGTAATAGTGGCTGACCCCCACATGGAAGAGCACGGGCAGGCCCGCATTGCCGAAGAGCTCGATGCAGGCCAGCGTGCGGGGATCGGTCATGGGCAGGTTGGAAAGCACACTGTGGATCTTCAGGCCGCGTGCGCCGTTGGCGATGTCCTGACGGAGCTTTTCCAGGGTCTCGTCCTGGGGCAGGGAATAATCGGGGCAGGAGAAGGGCAGGATGCGCGGATCCAGGCGGGAGGCCGCAAGGTATTCGTCGAAGCTCGTATAGGGAAGGATGGGCAGGGCCACGCTGTATGCGGCCTGGACGTCATCCATGCTCTTGCCGAGGTTTTCGCAGGTGGCGTGGACCAGGCGGTTCTGGCCTTCGCGCATGCGGTCCTGGAGCTGTTCCGCCGTCCTGCCTTCCGCCTTGAAGACGAAGCCGTCGCGTGCGTTCTGGGCGAAGCTGTCGTCGATATGGTCGGGGCGCTGCAGGCGGGTCCGGAAGGTGATGTTCTGTCCGCAGAAAATGTCGCCGAGGTGGGCGTGGATGTCGATGATCTTGTTCATGGTAGGCTCGTTGTCGAAAGGTGGTTGCACTGGACGGGCAGGCGGGCCTCCGGGCCCGCCTGCCGGGATGTACGGTTAAGAGACGGATTCCAGGGACGCGTTACCGGTACGCCAGCCCAGCAGCAGGGTGGCCAGGCCGCCGAAGATACACAGGGCCACGATATAGCCGCACACACCGGAGAAGGACCAGGCGGCGAAGAGGTAGGGGACGATCTGCTGGGAAATGGCCACGGAGCAGCGGCCGCCGGCGATGACGACACCCGTGCCGGTATTGCGGATCTCGGTGGAATAGGACTCCGACATGTACAGGTTGAGGCACATGGCGCAGCACATGGAGACGAACTGGAAGAGGAAGTAGAGGATCATGAGCATGGTCACGTTGGTGCCCACGTTCATGTAGGCCGAGATCAGGGCGCCCACCAGCAGGATCTGGACACCGATGGAGATCTTGCGGCCACCCAGGGGGCCGACGTAACCGGAAGCGATGACGCCCAGCGGGATGCCCAGGGCGCCCACCGTGGAGATGAGCAGGGAGTCGGCCTGGGAGATGCCGATCTGCTGCAGCAGCGTGGTGTTCCAGCCCAGGAAGACGAAGGAGGGGATGTTCTGGCCGGCGGCCACGCAGAACAGCACGAGGGTGCGGTACAGATACTTCTTGTCGCCGAAGATCTTCTTGAAGGTCTGGGCAACGGTCAGCTTCTGGGCAACGGTCTTGCGGTACTGTTCGGCGACCGCGGTCAGATCGACAGGCACACCCGTGTAGGCTTCCACGACGGCCTCAGCTTCGGCCTGGCGACCATTGGCGATGAGCCAGCGGGGGGATTCCTTCATGAAGAAGTAGGCAAGCACCAGCGGGATGTAGCCGATGAGCCCTGGTAGAAGAGCCAGCGCCAGGCTTCCGGCCCCATGGGGACGACTTCCATGGCGATGAAGCCGATGAAGGGGATGGAGATATGGCCGACGCCCACGACGATGCCTGACCACTTGGAACGGTCCTGCGAGGAAATGGTCTCGGCCAGATAGGTGAAGGAGATGGCACCGGTACCAAGGACGGCAAAGCCCGTGATCACCCGCCACAGGGTGAAGGTATAGATGTTGTCCGTCATGCCGGTCAGGATCGTGGCGGTGGAGAAGGTGAAACACCCCAGCATGAAGGCCTTGCGGCGACCGAACTTGTCGGAGATGACGCCGGCAACGATGCCACCAAGCATCATGCCAAAGAAGTACAGTGACTGCGCAGGGGCAAATTCCTGCATGCCGATGCCAAAGGAACGCATGACGGAAGGCGCCACATAGCCAAGTACCATATTGTCCATCTGGTCAAAGATATAGGCCAGGACAATGATCATGAAGACTTTTATCTGTCTGTGGGACGTGGGAATGTCGTCAAAATAGTTGTTGGGACGCTTCTCTGCCATTTTCTGTTTTCCTTTTTGTCTAGGAACTATCCTCTTGAAAATTTGCAGACCAAAATAGCTGACGTGTACGCGTCTTTTTTGTCTGTCAGGACCTTGCCGAAAGAACGTCGTGCGTATGACCGCTGGGGGAGAGCGGAGTGCGCCATTGGCAAGAGAAGCAGCAAAGATTGTGCCAAAAATATTTATAAATTATTTCAAAATATTATTAAATAGTATTATACAAGTGTCCTTTTTGAATACATGAGATGTACATGATGTGTACATGTCGAGGACATGTTGCTTTTGTGGATGCCGGTCTGCAGGGTCCCCAAAGAGCCTAGCAGGATCTGCATAACCTATTAAAGCGATTTATTTGCATCAGGAGAAGAAAAAAGAGGTATTGAAAAATCAATACCTCTTTTCTTTACCTTTCGAAGAAAGGCGCCGGTACGGCATACGATAAGGAATGCTACTTATATAGACTTTCCTTTTGGCTGTATCAGGCGCTCACCAAGGATGTCATGCAGCTTATGCAGGGCCTGTTTGAAAATTCATTATCCAGACGAACATCCCCCATGGGACAGGTCTTGCCGATGAAGGTGTACTTTTGTGTCCCGAGGCGATGGTACGGAAGGGGCTCATAGCGGACCTGGGGGAAGGGACGCACCAGTTCCGCTATGGCGGTCAGCACCTCCTGCGTGTCATTGAACCCGGGGATGACCGGCGTCCGCACCAGGATGTCCTTGTGGGGGAAGCGCGTGACCAGACGCTGGAAATTCTCCAGGATGAGGCCGTTGTCCACTCCGGTGCCTTTCCGGTGTTCCGAGGGATCGATGTGCTTGATGTCGAAAATGACCGTATCCAGCAGCTCCACGGCCTGTTCCAGGCGCTCCCACGGCATGAAGCCCGTGGTCTCCACGGCTGTGGCCAGACGACGGCGGCGTGCTTCCCTCAGGAGGGCCAGAGCGAATTTTTCCTGGAACAGGGGCTCGCCGCCAGAAAGGGTGATGCCGCCGCCGGAGGTGCTGAAGAAGATCTCCTGCTTTTCCACTTCCTGGAGCACGGAATCCACGGTGCGGTGCTCACCATACACGATGGCGGCATGCGGCGGACAGGCCGCGGCACACTGGAACGCACAGTCGCGGCACAGCGTCCGGTCGATGACGGGCTTCCTGTCACTGCTGGGGCGGATGGCCTGGTGCGGGCAGGCCCCAAGGCAGCGGGTGCATTTGCCCAGACCGAGGCAGCGCCCCTCCTTGAAGGCCAGCTCCGGCCTGGGGGACCGGGATTCGGGGTTGCTGCACCAGCGGCAGGCCAGGGGACAGCCTTTCAGGAAGATATTGGAACGGATGCCGGGGCCGTCATGCACGGAATAGTGCTGGATGTTGAAAACGATGCCGGTCACTTGGGTATCTTCAGAAAACATCATTGGTTCTCCAGTTGCGGTTAGCGTTTCATTCGTCCGACAGAGCAAAGGATGCTGATCGTGCACATGGCGGCAAACATGAAGAAAGCCTGATGCATGGCCGCGAGGAGGTCGGGGATATTGCCGCTGCTGATGGGGGCGTCGCCGATATGCCAGCGGACGAGGCCCGTGGCGATCATCATGCTGCACAGCATGCCCATGGTCCTGACGGTCCCGACGAGCCCGGATGCCTGGCTCATGTGCTGCGGCGCCACCGATCCCATGATGACGACCGTGTTCGGGGCGCTGAACAGGGCGATGCTCAGCCCGTTGAGGCAGAGGATCAGGTACAGCTGCCACAGGGCCGATCCGGCATCCAGAAAAGTGCCCAGCCCCAGGCTGACGGCACCGACCCCGGCGCCGATCAGGGCGATGCGCTCGGCGCCGTGCTTGTCGGCCATGACACCGGCGATGGCCGTGAACGCCAGCTGGGCCAGCGGTTCGGCAAACAGCACGAAGCCCGCATCCCGGGCGCTGTAGCCTTTGACGTATTGCAGATACAGGCTGAAAAAGAAGGTGATGGCGAAAAGGGAACTGAACATGGCCAGGGAGGCGATGTTGCTCAGGACGAACACCCTGTTGTGGAGCAGGTGTTTGACGTCGAGAAGGGGCTCCGTCGAGGTGAGCCGCGTCTGGTGCATGCCGAACAGCACGATGCCGAGCAGCCCGGCTCCCGCACAGAAGGGGGCGACGGCGGGAGGCACGGGTCCCACGGTCCCCATGACGAAGGCCGTCATGCCGCCGGCAAAAAGGCAGAGGCCCGCCCAGTCATAGGGCGCCTCGGGCTTTTCCTTCCATTCGCGGCGGACAAAGACGCTCATGACGATGCAGGAGAACGCCCCGACGCCCCCAAGGACGCCGAAAAGGCTCCTCCAGCCAAAGGTCGTGTCCATATAGCCGCCCACCACGGGGCCCACAGCCAGGCCCAGATAAACGCTGGTCATGGTGAGGCCGAAGATGCGCCCCCGCAGGTTGGGCGGGGAACAGGCGACCATCATGGTCAGCGCGCAGGTATTGACCGTGGCCGTCCCCATGCCCTGCAGAAAGCGCAGGCCGATGACGGTCTCGATGCCGGGGCAAAAAACAGTGGCCGTGACGGCGGACGTGAGCAGCAGCATGCCGCACAGGCAGACGCGCTTGCGGCCCCACTTGTCGCCGGCCCTGCCCATGACGAGATGAAAAATGGCCAGAGCCAGGCAGTAAACGGTCCCCACAAGACCGAGCTGGGCGCCGCTGGCATGCAGTTCCCGCCCTATGGAAGGCAGCATCACGGCAACGCCGGAGTGCATGAACGGAGCTAGGAGCTGCCCCGCGATGACGGAGATGACGACGCCATGCAGCGTTCTGCGTTCTTCACGGGACATGTTGTCATAGGTTGGCGTCATAGGTTGTCCTTTGGGATGATATGCTTGAGAAGGCAGGCCCTCCTGGAGACGGGAACGGGATGCGATCCAAAAAAAATCCCGGGGGAAGCCGCCTTCCCCCGGGGACCGGTCATGGTTAGGCGATGTTCAGGAAGGCAGCGGCGTTTTCGTACATCACCTTGCGGCGGGCCTCTTCGGTCAGGCCGAAGCCCTGCATGACCTCGACCGCTTCAGCGATGTGCGTGAAGGGATGGGCACTGCCGAAGAAGACCTTGTCGGCGATGCGGTCGTTGATGTGGGGGACGTACAGGTCCATCCACATGTTCATGGTCATGTCCGAGATGTCCATGTACACGTTCTCGTTCCGGAACACGGTGGCCAGGGCCTCGTGGGGGTAGTTCCAGGCGGCGTGGCTCATGACGATGCGCAGATCCGGGAAATCGGCCGCGACGCGGTCCACGTTCACGGGGGAGGTGTGGGCCATGGAGACGCCGCGCATGGGAGCGGGGCCGGTGGTCATGATGACCGGCACGTTGAGCTCGCAGCAGACGGTGTACAGCGGATAGAACTTGGCCGAGCACACGTCCAGGTGGCAGATGTCGCCATCGATGGAGGCGCCGGCAAAACCGTCTTCCAGCACGGCCTTCTTGAAGGCATAGATGGCGTCCATGCCCTTGTAGGGATCGATGCCGTAGAAGCCGATGACTTCATTGGGGTAGGCCTTCATGGTCTCCAGGACGCCGTCGTTGGAAGAAGCGGCCTTGGAGACGGATTCGCAGTCACGGCCGTTCATGACGAACTTGACGCCGCCCAGGCTCTTGAACAGCTCCACTTCTTCGGCCAGGGTCGGGGCGGGGCCGCTGCCAAAGCCGGTCTCGGCCACAAAGCCGCCGAACACGGGATTGTTCAGGATGGAATCGACAACGGCCTTGACGCAGGGACGGAAACGAAAATCGATGAATTTCATGATGTTCTCTGGATAAAGGGTTGAGGCCCGGGCAGGGGGCTGGATCCCTGCCCGGAGTGGGGTTAATCGCAGTTTTCCTGTTCGGTACGGTCGATCAGGTCATTCTGCAGGTCAGGGGAAAGGTCGACGAAGTAGGCGCTGTAGCCCGCGATGCGGACCACGAGGTTCTTGTACTTCTGCGGATCCTTCTGGGCGGCCACGAGGGTCTCGCGGTTGATGATGTTCATCTGCAGGTGCCAGACGCGCAGGTTGATGAAGGCCCGGATCAGGTCGACCAGCTTCTTGGTCCCTTCTTCGCCTTCCACGGTCTTGGGGGCCATCTTCATGTTCAGCAGGCGGCAGGCGCGGTTGGCGGCGTTCCAGTTGGTGCTCTGGTACTGGGAGAGCAGCACGGCGGTGGGGCCGTTGCGGTCGCTGCCATGCGAGGGGGAGCTGCCGTCAGAGAGCGGCATCCAGGCTTTGCGGCCGTTGGGGGTAGCGCCGACGAACTTGCCGTGGGGCACGTTGGCCGTAACGGAGGTGGTGCGGATCTCCAGGGGCTGCACACCGTTCTTGCCGGCATAGCGGGCGGTGAAGTCCAGGGCGGACTTTTCCAGCATGCGGCCCAGGGTGTCCACTTCGAGGTCGCCGTTGCCGAAGCTCGGCGCGCCCTGCAGCAGGGCCTGGATGTCTTCCTTGCCTTCGAAGTTGCAGTCCAGGGCTTCCAGCAGTTCCTTCATGCTCAGGCGCTTCTGTTCGAAGACCAGGGTCTTGATGGCGGACAGGGAGTCCACCACGGTGCCGAAGCCGATGGCGTCGAAGAAGGCGATGTCGAGGGCGCCTTCGGGGGCCACGTCGCTGTTGAGGTCCACGCAGGAATCCATGCAGAGCGAGTGCAGGCCGGAGGCCAGGGGGCTGGCGAAGAACTTGGCGCGCGTGTGGTGGATGGTGTCCTGCAGCATGAAGGAGGACTTGATCAGGTTGTTCTGCTGCTTCACGTAGGCATCCCAGAACTCTTCCCAGGTCTTGAAGCTGCAGGGGGCGCCCGTTTCAAAGGTGAAGAGCTCGTCGCCGAACTTCTTCAGGCGGCCGTTGCGCAGCACGAGTTCCAGGGCCGCGCCCAGGTTCACCTGCGTGCCGGGGCTCATGTAGGATTCGCGGTTGATCAGGCGGGTCTCGTTGCAGCCGCTGACCACGTAGTCGAACACTTCGCTGGCCGGGGCGCCCTTGGCCAGCATGCGGGGGATCAGCTCCTCGTCATTGAGCAGCTTGGGATAGCCCTGCCCCTGCTTGATGGTCTCGGCCACGTCCCACAGGAGGCGCTGCGGCGTACGCGCGTGGACGCGCACGGCCAGGTCGGGATAGTGGGTGGGGAACTCGCGCTTGGACTTGAGCAGCAGGTAGGTCAGCTCATTGGTGGCATCCAGGCCTTCGGTGGTCTGGCCGCCGATGGTCACGGCCTCCCAGTGGGCAAAACCGGCCTGGGTGTCCATGACGCCGGGGGACAGGGGCAGTTCGATGAACTGGGCCATCTGGCACCACATGCAGCCCAGGATCTCCAGGGCCTTCTTCTCGTCCAGGATGCCGGCCTTGATGTCCTGACGGTAGTAGGAGATGAGCTGCTGGTCCATGCGGCCGTTGGAGATGATGCAGCCCGTGCGCTGTTCCAGGCGGGAGAAGGCCTGGGCGAACCAGTGGGACTGCACGGCTTCATGGAAGGTGCGGGCGGGATGTTCGGGCACCCATTCGCAGCGTTCGGCGATCTCCAGCAGTTCCTGCTTGCGGACAGGATCTTTTTCCGCCACGGCCTTTTCACGGGCCAGGGCAGCATGGCGGTGGGCAAAGACCACCACCGCGTCGCAGACCAGGGCCACGGCTTCCAGGAAGGGGCGCTTGTACAGCTGGTCAGCGGGGTTCTCGGGGTCCAGGGCCTCCAGGCGGCGCATGGCGTCGGCCTTCACGCCCGCAAAGCCCAGCTTCAGCACTTTGTCGAAGTCCAGCACCCACTGCAGGCTGGAACGCAGCGAGGAAGACTCGGAAACGATGTAGCGGGGCGAGAGGCCCTCGGCATCGGAATAGGCATTGTGGCGGCAGAATTCCGGCATGTTCTGGAACAGGGCGTGATGGTAGGTCTTGCCCTTCCAGTAGGAGCCGATCTCGCCGAGGAGGACGGGGATGTTTTCCTTGTCGATGCGGATCGGCGGGTTCTCGCGCGTGGCGAAGTCAGCCAGGACACCTTCATAGAAGTCGCCGTCCAGTTCGGGATAGACGATGCCGTAGCGCCCCTTGTCGGTGCCCAGACGGCCCACGATGAGCTGGGTATCTTCGATATAGACGGGCATCTTCTGGGCCACGTTCATCAGGGCCTTGGCCCAGCGCAGGGTCAGGTGCTGGCCTTCCGTCTGCTTCATGGATTCGGTGAAATAGCGGGCGCGCTCGATGTCGACATAGGGCGGAGTGCAGTCAAAGGACTCCAGCATGTCGATGACGCGGGGGTTGTCCTTGCGGAACCGGTTGGGCTTGCCTTCGGCAGCTTCGCGGATCCACGCTTCTTGCTGACTTTCACAGCAGCAGCAATTCATCATGACACATCTCCTTGCATAGAAGTGAAATTTGTCCCACTTAATGCACAGGACATGCCAAATATAAAAAAACGAGAGTTTTTAGCCTGTTATATTTTGGTCTGCTTGTTGCTTGTGAAGAAAGGAGCACATGCGGGCGGCGCGGAAAGGCCGTGAGGACATGCTGATATGTCCAAATACAGGACATGTGCTTTCTTTGTGGACAATGTCCGGTGTTTGTGGTGTCCTGTTTCAGGTCATATAAACCGGTCGTCAACCTTGAGCGAGGTCTTTGTGGGGAAAACTATCGATTATCGTGATGCGGCGTACTGGAAGGATATCGTCAAGGCAAAGCAGGCATTCCTGGCAGGGGATCAGGCTGCGGCGGAAGGACGGGTGCGTCCTCTTGTCCTGGAGTCGTGGAAACGCTGTCTTCCTTTCCTGGGGACGAAACTGGCCAAAAAAAGGACATGCCTCGAGCAGAGCGCCCTGACCCATGTCATGCAGCAGAACAGGGAACTGCTGGCCTGTGCCATCCCCGTCATCGAATACCTGAACACCATCCTGGGCAGTTCCTCCACCGTCGTCCTGCTCACCAGCGGCGACGGGGTGCTGCTGCACAAGCATGTGGGGACGAAGAGCCGCGCGGCGGCGGCCCTGCTTTCCCTGGGGATGCTGATGGGGGAAGAATACGAGGGGACCACCAGCACGGCCTTGTGCCTGCGCGAACAGAGTGTGGTGGAGCTGTTCGGAGCAGAGCATCTCATCCGGGAGGAAGAAGACCTGTGCTGCATCTCGGCGCCCATCTTTGGCGGCAAGCGGCGCATGCTGGGGGTGCTGACCATCGCCCTGCCGCTGGAGCTCTATCATCTGCATACCTCGGGCATGGTCCTGATGGCTGCCAAGGACATCAGTGACCAGCACCATCTGCATGACCTGCTGAGCGACCAGGAGGCCATCCTGGAACAGGTGGACACCGGGATCGTCGTCCTGGACAAGAACGGGGGGATCAAGGCCGCCAACTGCACCGGCCGGAGCATGCTCCACATCTCGCCGCCGCCTGCGCCCCTGGGCAACATCAATGATGTGCTGGGGAGCGCCGAGTCCCTGCTGATGATGATCCAGTCCCGCAAGAACATCCGGGACAGGGAGTGCTTTTTCAATCTGACGGACGGCGGATCGCTGCAATGCATGCTGTCCGCAGCGCCCATCCCCAACGACAAGGGCATGGTCCTCTTCCTCCATGAGGCCAGCAAGGCGCAGCGGCTTGCCGCCCACAGCGTGGGGGCCAAGGCGATCTATACGTTCTCCAGCATCATCGGCGAGTCCCCCAGCCTGCAGAAGGCCATCGAACTCAGCAAGGTCGCCTCGCACAGCAACATCACGACCCTCATCCTCGGGGAGAGCGGCACCGGCAAGGAACTGTTCGCCCATGCCATCCACAATGCCAGCGCCCGCAAGAATGCGCCTTTTGTGGTCGTCAATTGCGGCGCCCTGCCCCGAGACCTCATCCAGAGCGAGCTGTTCGGCTATGACCCCGGGGCGTTCACCGGCGCGCAGAAGCAGGGCAAGCCGGGCAAGTTCGAACTGGCGGAAGGGGGGACCATCTTCCTGGACGAGATCGGCGACATGCCGCTGGAGGCCCAGATCAACCTGTTGCGCGTCATCCAGAACAAGGAAGTGAGCCGTATCGGCGGCAAGTTCTCCCGGCCGATCGACGTCCGCATCATCGCCGCGACCAACAAGCGCCTGCAGCAGAGCGTGCGCGACGGCTCGTTCCGGGAGGATCTGTTCTACCGCCTGAGCGTGCTGACCATCGACGTCCCGCCCCTGCGGGAAAGGCAGCAGGACGTCATGCTGCTGGCGGAATCTTTCCTCCGGGCCGGCGTGCAGGCCATCCACAAGCCATGCCGGGGGTTCTCGGCAGAAGTCGCCGAGATCTTCAGCCGTTATCCCTGGCCGGGGAACGTGCGGGAACTGGAGAATATCGTGGAGCGTTCCCTCAACATCGCCCGCGGGGATACCATAGAGCGGGAAGACCTGCCGCTTTCCCTTCTGGAACGGGAAGACGAGGATCTGGGCGGCAGGAACAGGTGGCAGGCCGCGCCCGCTCCCGGCAATGTCCCGGCCGCGGTCCTTCCCGGCAGGGACACGGGCCGGGGAGGGACCCTGCAATCCCGCGAAGTGGAGATCCTGCTGGATGTCCTGAAGGCCAACGGGGGCAATATGCGCAAGACGGCCCAGGAGCTGGGCATCGCCCGGAGCGCCCTGTATGCCAAGCTGCACCGGATGGGTATCGACATCGCGGCCCTGAGATCGGGCAGATGATCCGGGAAAGGAGGCCTGCCTTCGGGCATGCCTCCCTTCCCGGCAGGGTGGGCAGGCCGGGACGCGTGCCGCATCCCGGAACAAAAAAGGCGGCCAGTGGGCTGGCCGCCTGAACAGACCGGAGGAGGGCCTGCTTAGAAGGTATATGTGAAGCCGGCGGTGATGTTCCAGGCATCGCGGACGTCGTCATTGCGTCCGTTGATGCGGCTCTGTCCCCAGACGTCATCGCTCTTGTCGAGCCACAGGGCCATGTAGGAGAAGTCCAGGCTGAACTTGAGGTTTTCGTAGATCTGGTAGTCGTTCTTGATGCCGCATTCCAGGATGGTGTCATTGCGGGTCAGATACATGGTGTCCATGCCCATGATGGTCTGGCCGTCGTAGTTGTTGGGGGACATCCAGACGCCCGTCTTTTCATGGATGGACTTGAGGATGCCCGGGTCGTTGCTGCCGCCGATGAGGTTGACGCGCAGGTGGTGCTTCAGCTTGTCCATGAAGCTCAGGTCGCGGATGCGCAGGCCGACGCCCCAGGTGCCCGCCATGGAGCGGCCGATGAGGCAGTCTCGGTCGCTGCCGGGACGGCTGCCGTAAAAGGCGTAGGTGGCAAAGGAATTGCCCATTTCGTCAACGGATGTGTAGGGAAGGCGTTCCGAGCCGTTCCCCAGGTCGTCGTCATCGCCGGATGCGTACCAGCCGACGATGCCGGGGATGCCCCAGTCCAGCTTGTATTCCAGCAGTACCGAGGCCAGCCAGCCGCGGCGGCTGGCGGCGCCGTCGTCGTAGGTGACGGAGCCGTAGTTGAAGTCCCAGGCCAGGCGGAAGGGATCGAAGGCCGTGACCTCGCCGGTCAGGCCGGCCCAGAAGGCCGTGCCGTAGCCGGTGAGCTTGTTGCTGTGGAAACCGTAATTGAGCGCCGTCAGGTTGGGCACGAAATAGCAGTTGGCGATGTTGGTCAGGTAGCCGTCCTGCGTGCGGAAGGCATTGGGGCCGATCATGCCGCCCATGACCCAGGGCGTGATGCGGGCACCTTCAAAGGTGAGCGGCAGCACAAGCCCGAAAAAGTCCACGTTATCCATGAAATTCTGCTTGTTGTTGGGCGCATCGTCGTCGCTGCCGAGAAAATTGTCGTTGTAGGCACGGGCCCAGAAGGCGGTGAGGCCCACATTGTCATTGAAGGTGTAGCTGGCCGTGATGCCGGCCACGTCGGAACCCATGACCTGGGAGTCCGTGGCAAATCCGGGCAGGTTGATGGCCTGGATGCCCATGCGCAACTTCAGATCGGTCTCCGGAACACGCCAGTCGATATAGGCATGCTTGAGGCGGACCATGTTGGAGTCAGATCCCAGCTGACCGCCTGTGGAGGCCTGGCCCCAGCGGTGCTTGCCGATCTCGAAGTGCACCGTGCCGGAAAGGTTATCGGAAGCAACGGCATCCAGCTGGATGCGCCAGCGCTGCAGGGCTTCGAAGTTGTCAAAGCCCTTGGCATAGCCTGTCGATCCGTTGCCCCCCGTCATGTTCCCGTTCTGTCCGTAGTCGAAAAGGCTGATCCATCTGCCTTTTATTTTGAAGTCGACAGCATTGGCCTGCGCAGCTATGCCAAGAAGCAGACAGGCCGTCAGCGCTATTCTTGCAAATTTCTTCATACTTCCTCCCGAACATTACAATATCTTTGATAGACAACTTCTTTTGCGATTTTCCCCCATCATGATGCATCAACAGAGTTTTTTGCGTACACAAACAAATGCTGACGCATCCATGACATATTCGCAAAAGAGACGGTAACGGAGAAAATCTTCTTCCATGCCCCTCCGCATGCAGCGGATACATGGAAGAGAAAAACTCCCGGCTCGCTTGTTCATAAAATAGCAAGTTGCGTACCATCGAAAAAAATAAATTATTTCAATAAGATAATTTTTTAAGTGGAAAATATGTCCTGAGCATGTACAAGAAATGTCCTCAAAAAGAACAAACATGTTCTCTTTGAGGACATTTGTCCTGTCCCAGGCATGCGCAGGAACAAGCTTGTGAAGAGGGAGTCTTGGTATAAAAAAGGTTATATCTTTAAAAGGATTTTTCCAAAAAAGATCTTAATGCCTCCAAAAAAGCTTCATTATCTTCTTTTGTCCCTATACTTATCCTGAGTTTGTCAGGCATCCCGTAGCTTGAAAGCGGACTGATGATGATACCGCACTGCAAAAGATGCTCAAAACATGAGGAAGCATCGTATCCTTCAGGCAGACGTATCATGAGGAAGTTTGCTTCACTCGGCCAGACATCACATCCCAAAAGTCGCAATCCTTCTGTCAGCCGACACCGTCCGGAGCGTATGCACTCCAGGGTGGCCCTGCGAAATTCGCTGTCCCGGAGCACGGCCAGCCCGGCTTTTTCCGCAAGAGAGTTGACCGAGAACGGCAGCCGGGCCCTCCAGTAGAACCCGGCCAGTTCGGCAGGCAGCACCCCGTATCCCAGACGCAGCCCGGCCAGTCCGTAACTTTTGGAGAAAGTCCTGAGGATGGCCACATTGGCGGGCAAATCTCCCGAAGCCAGCAGGGAAAAGCGGGAGGTATCCCCGCAGGAAGCGCCCGCAAAGTCCATGTAGGCCTCGTCCACCACCAGCAGGCAGCGGGGAAAATGTCTTTCCAGCTGTTCTGCCAGACGGCGCATGGCCGTCAGGGGCGGGCAGTAGCCGGAGGGATTGTCCGGCGTCGTCACGAAGACGAGACGGGTCCTGGCATCCACCAGGGAAAACAGGGCATCGAGGTCGAAACTGTAGTCAGGGGAAAGGGGGCAGCGACGCGTCTCCACCCCGCAGATCCTGGCCTGTATGGGATACAGGCTGAAGCAGGGCTCGAAGCAGACCACGGAATGTTTGCCCGGTACGGCCAGCATGCGGATCAGCATGTCGATGATCTCGTCAGAGCCGTTGCCGACGACGATGCGCTCCGGGGAGACATGGTGCGCACGGGCCAGGGCTTCCCGCAGCGCGGGATTGCCGCCCTGCGGATAGCGGAAGGCCTCTTCCAGACTGGTGGCGAGCACCTTTCGTACCAGCGGCGATACCCCCAGCGGGTTTTCGTTGCTGGCCATCTTGATGACACGGGAAAGCCCGTAGCGCTCCCTGACCTCGGCAATGGACATGCCGGGAACATAGGCGCTCAGGCTGGCTATCTCCGGGCGTACGGCACAGGTGTACATGGCGTCTCCTCATGGCATGGAAGTTTCCCTGCCGCCGTATCGCAGTGGGCGCAGGGGCGCCGCCCGTATGGCGGCCGGATACCGCGAGGGGAAATGCAAATCCTGTGCAAGGTCGCGGCCGGGGGCTGCGGTGCGGCCTGTATGCATCCTGCCGGCTGTTGCAGCGCCTTTGCCGGCTTCCGGCAACAGCCGCTTTTCGTCCGATGCATGGGCAGGACAGAGCGGCCGGCAGCAGGTAAAAGCATCACGAGTGTGGCACGCAGCTTGCATTAAAAATCTGCCAATACAAAGAGACTGTTCCCGGATGGAACCCAGATATGGCAGATGGAGCAATGCAATGAAGATACTGCGACTCGATATGCGCACAGGAAACAGCAGCTATGAGGATGCAGACGAAACGTATCCCATGCTCGGCGGCAGGGGCCTGATAGCGGCTCTTTTGCTGAAGGAGATCGATCCCGCATGCGACCCGCTGGGGGACGACAACAAACTGGTGATCTGCAACGGCCTGATGGCGGGGACCCTGGCGGCCACGTCCGGGCGCCTTTCCCTTGGCGGCAAAAGTCCGCTCACAGGCACCATCAAGGAGGCGAACGCCGGGGGATCGCCGGTCTTGCCATGGCCAAGCTGGGGCTGCGTGCCCTTGTGGTCTCCGGCAGTGCCGACGGTATGCGGGTCCTGGTCGTCGGCCAGGATCATGTCCGCCTGGATGATGCCGACGGGCTGGCCATGCAGGGGACATACAGGACCTGCGAGCTGTTGCGCAGCCGCTACGGGGAGGGCATCTCCATCGTCTGTATCGGTCCTGCCGGAGAGCGGCGGTACCTCAACTCCTCGGTGCAGGTCACGGACAGGGAGGGGCATCCTTCACGGGCTGCGGCCCGGGGCGGTCTGGGGGCCGTCATGGGCCGCCGGGGGCTCAAGGCCGTCGTTTTCCTGGAGGGGAACCAGCGTCCCGCCATGAAAGACGCCGCCCGCTTCCGCGCAGCCAGCAAGGCCTATATGAAAGCTTTGCGCGAGCACCCCATGACGGGGTCCGTCCTGCCCCGTTTCGGCACGGCATCCCTGGTGACGGTCATCAACGAGATGGGGGCCATGCCCACACGCAATTACCGGACCGGCAGGTTCGAAGGCGCGGACGGCCTGTCCGGGGAGCGCATGCAGGCCCTGCAGCAGGCCCGCGGCGGCCAGATGACCCATGCCTGCCAGGTGGGGTGCCCCATCGCCTGCTCCAATGTTTATCATGGCCCTGATGGTGAGTACCTGACTTCGGGGATGGAATACGAGACCATCGCGCTCAACGGCTCCAACCTTGATGTGGCGGACCTGGATACGGTCGCGGCGGTGGACCGGCTGTGCGACGATACCGGGCTCGATACCATGGAGACCGGGGCCACCATCGCCATGGCCATGGAAGCCGGGCTCCTTCCCTACGGTGACTCGGCCGGCATCCTCGACATGATCCGCCAGATGCGGGACGGGACGGTGCTGGGCCGGGAGCTGGCCGAGGGGACGGAACGCTTCGGCAAGCGATACGGGGTGCGGCGCATCCCTGTCGTCAAGCGTCAGGCGCTGGCGGGCTATGATCCGCGGGCGCTGAAGGGCACGGGCGTCACGTGCGCCACGTCGCCCATGGGCGGTGACCATACCGCGGGCAATACCATCGGCATGCCGGGGCTGGATCCCCTGGGGACTGCCGGACAAGTGGAGGCTTCGCGGGCCGCCCAGACGCTGATGGCCGTCTTCGACAGCCTCGGGATGTGCATCTTTTCGGCCATGCCCTCGGAGGATGCGGCTGTCTTCGGCCTTGTGGGCGAGATGCTGGCCGGGGTCTACGGCGGCAGCTGGACGCCGGACGACGTGCTGGCGCTGGGACGGCAGACGCTGGAGAACGAAAAGCGCTTCAATGCCGGCGCGCATATAGACGCCTCCGAGGACGATGTCCCGGCCTTCATGCGGGAAGAAGCCCTGCCGCCGCATGACAGCGTGTTCGACATCCCGCGGGAACAGCTGGCATCGACGCTCGATTTCAGCGCGGGACAGCGGGGGTAGTCGTATGCAGGCAAGATTCGGCAGTCGTACGGCAGACCTCGTCTGCATGGGGGGCATCGCGTTCTGCGCCCTGGTCCTTTTGTGTTCCGAGAGCGTCATGGAGGCCTACACCTCCATGACGGCGGGGCATCCTTTCTTCATGGGCTTTTGCAAGTTCGCCTTGCTGGCGACCCTGGGCGAATGCCTGGCACTGCGGTTGACCAAAGGGGTCTATATGACGGCCGGCTTCGGCCTCATCCCCCGCGCCGTGGTGTGGGGCTGCCTGGGGGTCGCCATCTCGGCAGCCTTCATGATCTTTTCTGCGGGAGCGCCGGTCATCCTGCACCTGCTCGGCATGGAAGCGGCGGAACAGGCCCTTTCCGGCCCGCTGGGCACGACGAAGATCCTGACGGCGTTTTCCGTCAGCCTGACGATGAACACCATGTTCGCTCCCATCATGATGATCGCGCACAAGGTGGCTGACCTGCACATCGCCCAGTATCAGGGGCGTCTGGCCTGCCTCTGGAATGCTCCGCAGACCGGCAGGCTCCTGCAGTCCGTGGACTGGAACAGCTTCTGGAAAAACGTGCTGTGCCGCTCCCTGCTCTGGTTCTGGATCCCGGTCCATACCGTGACGTTCCTGTTGCCCCCGTCCTTCCGTGTCCTGTTCGCGGCTGTCCTGGGAGCGATCCTGGGGCTGCTGCTGGCCCTGTTGTCCTCAAAGCAGACGGAGGCCGCATAGCGCACGCCGGTTCCCCGAAGGACGGACCGGGGCGATCCCTCCTTGTGGCAGGAGAGCGCCCCCGTGCGTCCGGTATCCCCATCCTTGCATGGGGACAGGGGAAAGGCCTGCCGGACGTACAAAAAAGCCCGCCGGAGTCTTCTCCGGCGGGCTTTCTATCGTTCTTTGCCGCCATGGCGCTCTCGTGCGGGACGGCCTGTCCCCCTGTTCCCCGGGGGGAGCGGCGAAGGCGTGAAGAGCCCCTTTTCCTTCCCGCCATCCTGCAAGCCGCGGCAGAGCGGGAAGACGGGGGAAGGGCAGGGGAGACGTGCTCCCGTTTCCTCAGCCCTCCAGCCCTTTCAGCTTTTCGTGCAGCAGGGCGGCCCTGGAAGCCCCGATGCCGGGCAGGCGGCGCAGATCGTCCACACTGGCGGCCCGCATGGCCTCCAGACTGCCGAAGGTCTCCCAGAGCAGGCGTGCCGTGGCCGGGCCGATGCCGGGCAGGCGCATGAGCTCGCCGGAAAGGGCGGCCTGACCGCGCGCCTTGCGGTGACGGCCGATGGCGAAACGGTGCGTGGCGTCACGCACGTTCTGCAAAAAGAGCAGCTCCGCGCAGCCTTCGCGCAGGGGCAGGGGATTGCTGCGGCCGGGCAGGAAGATGCGGTCGGCCACATTGCCCGCGCGCCGGTCGGCATGGCCAGCCTCGTCCCGGGCCTTGGCGATGGCCGCCAGCGGGAAGAAATCGGCCTTGCCCGCATCGGCCAGGGCGCGTTCCACCACGGCCAGCTGGCTGCGGCCCCCGTCGATGAGCATCAGGTCGGGCCAGGGCGGGCCGCTTTCCAGACGCCGGGCCACCCAGGCATAGAGCGTGCCGTAATCGTCGCCGCCGTCGGGCATGGCATAGGCCCGGTACTGGTCGGGGCTGGGGCGGCCGTCCTCATAGACAACCATGCCCACGCGGGTCTGGCGGCCGCCGGTATGGGACACGTCCACGCATTCGATGCGCCGGGGCGCGCCCGGCAGGTGCAGGGCCCGCGCCAGCCGTTCCGGCAGGGGCGTTTCCTCCAGCTTTTCGCGCCGCCGGGCCTCTTCGCGGGCATTGGACTGGGCCACGTCCACCAGACGGTTGTCGGCCGGGTTCTGCGGCGCCACCAGCCGCACCGGGCCGCCGCGCCGTTCGGAAAGGGCCTGTTCCAGCAGGCTGCGCTCGTCGGGGGCCCCGTCCGTGCCGCCGTCTTCCCCGTCAGCCTCCTGCACGGCTGCGGGCAGCCAGGGCAGCAGGATGCGCGGCGGCGGGGTGAGCTGTTCGTAATACTGGCCCACGAAGGAAAAGAGCAGCTCCGGCGCGTCGTCGAAGGTCAGGCCCGGCCAGTAGAAGGCCCGGCCGTCGGTCATGGCGCCGCCGCGTACGAAGACCAGCCCCAGGGCCAGGCCCCGCTCCGCCTGGAACAGTCCCAGCACGTCCATGTCGCCGCCGCCGGGCAGGACCGTGGCCTGCCGTTCCACGGTCTTTTCCACGGCGCGGATCTGGTCGCGCAGCACGGCGGCCTGTTCGAATTCCAGGGCTTCCGCAGCGGCTTCCATGCGGCTGTGCAATTCCTTGAGCAGGGGGTCGGCCTTGCCCTGCAAAAGGTCACAGACGCGGCGCACGCCTTCGAAATAGTCCTCGGCCGTGACCAGGCCCATGCAGGGGGCCGGGCACTGGCCCATATGATGGTAAAGGCAGGGGCGCACGCGGTTCTTCATGGCCCGGTCGGAGCAGCGGCGCAGGGGAAAGGCCCGGTGCAGCAGCTTCCAGGTCTCGCGGGCGGCCAGCGAGGACGTGAAGGGCCCGAAATAGCGGGCCCCGTCGCGCCGGGCCTTGCGCACCACCTCCAGCCGGGGGAAGGGGTGCTTGATGTTCACGCGGAAGAGCACGTACTGCTTGTCGTCGCGCAGCACGATATTGTAATGCGGCCGGTATTTCTTGATGAGGCTGGCTTCCAGCAGCAGGGCTTCCTTTTCCGTGGTGGTGGTCAGGAATTCGATGCTCTGCGCGTGGGCCAGCATGGCTTTGGTCTTGGCGGGCAGGCCTTCGGGGCGAAAATAGGAGAGCACGCGGCGGCGCAGGATGCGCGCCTTGCCCACATAGATGACCTGGCCTTTGCCGTCCCGGTACAGGTAGACACCGGGCGAGAGGGGGATGGAAGAAGGATCGGGTTTCTGCATGGCCCCATGCTACAGGCGGGCGCGGAGCAGGGCAAGCCGCGGGCCGGGGCTGGGGAGCAGGAAGCCCCCTTCCCGCTCCCGTCACAGGATGCCGGCCTACGGGCAGCTGATGACGCCCTCGGACCAGAGGCAGCCGCCACAGGTGGGGGCATCGTTGCCGTAACAGTCGGTAAGGCCCTGTTCCCAGTTCTCGCACAGGCTGCACCGGTAGCAGGGCGAGAACTCGAAATTGCGCACCCGGCGGCGAAAGTCGGCATAGTCCGGGGCGTTCCAGATCTCGTCCAGGCCCTGTTCCGCCAGATCGCCGAAAAAGTGGCTGCGGGTCTCGCGCTGCTTCTGGCGCCAGTAAAGGGTGGCATTGCGCAGCAGGGACATGCAGGGGCTGACATGGCCGTCGAACTTGACGAAGGCCATGCCCTCGTCGATGAAGCGGCAGTGCCGGGCCGCCCGGCTGACGCGCTGGCCGGAAAGGTAGACGCTGCACATGGAGGTGGAGAGCAGGCTGCGCAGGCCTTCCTGGGCCGCCGGGTCCTGCCAGTCCATGAGCGGCAGGTGGATGCGCGGCGAACTTTCCATGGGCGCGGGATCGCCCAGGCCCCAGTCCACCACGTTGTTGTAGAGCACTTCCGAGGCCGTATGCTCGTCCGTGGGGATGACGTTGGAGATGTTGACCTCGTTCACCTTGTAGTAGGTGGAGAAATAGGGCAGCAGGGCCAGCTCGTGGGCATTGCTCTTCATGACCACGAAGGCCACGCCCAGACGCACGGTCCTGTCCAGACGGGCGCGCTGGCGGTTGAACTCCACGATATGTTCCTTGACCAGCGCCAGCTGGCTGTTGCGGCGGATCTGCGCATAGCGGCCGTCGTCCAGTGCGTCGATGGACAGCCAGAGCATGTCCAGACCGGCATCCAGCAGCTCGGCCGTGCGCCGGGCATCCAGCAGGGTCCCGTTGCTCAGCAGCTCCACGCGTTTGCCCAGCGAGGAGGCCGTGCGCACCATCTCCACGATGTCCGGGTGGGCCAGGGGCTCGCCCATGCCGCCGAAAAAGACGGTCTCCACGCTGTCGGGCATGGTCGTCATGGCCTTGCGGAAGGTCTCCGGCCGCATGTCGCCGATGATCTCGTTCTTCCAGCTGTTGCGGAAACACATCTTGCAGCGCAGATTGCAGCGCGCTGTGGGTTCTATGTAGAGCTTTTTCAGACAGTCATCGGACGGCATGGACTTCTCCTGCTGTGCGCGGGCCGGGAAGGCGGGCGCCGGTTGGGCGACGGTCCTTCCGACATAGCACAGTCCGGGCAAAAGGTCGATGCGGCACGCTCCGGGACGCGGATGTTGTTCCTTTTGGCACATGCGGCGGGCAGGGAGAGGGCAAATGCCATGGGACGGGTCTCCGCAGCCGTGGCCACAGGCGGACTGCGGGAACTCGCCGGGCACCGCAGCACGCGCGCCCCCTTTGGGGACAACGGCTGTCCCTTCTTTCCGGCAGGGGACAGCCCGTCTCCTTCGCCCGCGTCGGGGAGGTCTGCGGGGCGGCGGGCGTGGCGTCCCGTCAGCTATTGGGGCTTTGCCATGGAGCAGGGCGGGGAGGGCGGAATGGACATCATCCCTCCGGGATGGCAGGAGAAAGCCATTCTTGTCTTGCCGCCGGAGGCAAAGCCCTGTAAGAGCCATGACGGCGGCGGGGGCACGGCCCCATGCCGGGGCGAGAAAGGAGGATGCCATGCCCGATGCACTTGATATCTTTGTTTTTGTCTGCTGGTTCGCCGGTGGTTTCGTCTCCGGTGTCAGCGGCATCGGCGGCACCATGTTCGCCTTTCCCTTCCTGGCGCTGGCCATCCCCATGCACGCGCTCATCCCTCTGAGCTGCCTGGTCTGCTTTTTCAAGGATGCCTGCATGATCGCCATGCATGTGCGCTTCTGCCGCTTCGATGCCATGCCCTGGCTGCTGCTGGGCGCGGTGCCCGGCTCCTTTGCGGGCGTCTATCTGCTGCAGATCTGTTCCGGCGCCGTCCTGCAGGGCATCGTGGGCATCCTGCTGCTGTTCTTCGTGTACTGGCAGCTCTATGTGCATGGGGGGCGCGGCGGCGGGGCCCGCTTGCAGCCGGTGGGCGTGGCCTGCGGCTTCGGCGCCGGTCTGCTGGGCACGGGCATCGCCCTGGACGGGCCGCCCATGGCCGCCTTTGGCCTGGCCGTGGGCTGGGAGCCGCGTGTCTTTCTGGGCACGGTGAGCGTCTTCTTCATGCTGCGCGGCATCATCACTCTGGTGCTGCAGTGGTGGCACGGCTTTTTCACGCCCGAGGTGCTGGGCATGGCCATGTACGGGACGCCCGGCGTGATGCTGGGCAGCCTGGCGGCCTTCCCTGTGGTCAAGCGCATCAACGTGCTTTTGTTCCGCCGTGTCCTGCTGGCCATCATCGCCATCTGCGGCGTGGTCTGCCTGGTGCGCTCCATCTGGTAGGTGGCGGACAGCGGGGAAGGACAGGCCGGGGGATCGGGCAGGCTGCGACGGATGTTTTCCGGCCCCTTCAAAAAAAATTTTGCAGATTCCAAAATTTTTGCTTGACCTCCGGCAGCATTTCCCATACATAGAACGAGTTCGATGCGTCCCCATCGTCTAGCCGGCCCAGGACAACGGCCTTTCACGCCGTCGACAGGGGTTCAAATCCCCTTGGGGACGCCAACAAGAAATCAAGCGTAGCAACGTGCTTTTCTGAGCATGTTTCTACGCTTTTTTTCTTTTTTCAGCCCTTCTTCCTTTTCAAAAGCCCTTTTCAGCGCTGGTGATCCAGCCTGGAAGGGGCTTTTTGTCTTTTCCGCACCCCCCACTTTGCACGAGCACGAACAGGGATTGTCTTACCCGAAAGTCCACGGAGAGGGAATGCCCGCCCGTGGTCGAGCAAGCCCTGCTTGTAAACGCTTACATAAATTTCCCGCCGGAAATGGCGGCAATGAAAACTCCCCCGGAGACGGTTCCTGGGGATCAGAAAAAGAAAGGCGAAACGCTGGCGTTTTTACGACCAGCGTCACCGGGGGATAGGTGCCCACGGTCTGACGAGCCAGCCCGCTCAAACAACAAACAACTCAATCGCTGGAGCGAACCTGAGAAAACTGTAGGCCAAAAGAAAAAAGCTCCTGTGCTGGAACACAGGAGCTATCTGCGGGAGTGATCCGCAAATTTGTTGGATTAACTCTAGCCGAAAGGCTTAGCGGCGTCAAGCTCCGCAGCTCTGTTTTACGCTTTTTCCAAGGCCTGTCTGGAGTGATCGGACATGGAAAATACGTTTGCACCACGCGGCTGCATTCGCGGCCCGATTTTACCTCGTTTTGTTTTGACTATGGATATGTCTCCGGGCGCAAAAACCATCTACGCAATCCTGTGTGACATTGCTGCTGACAAAGACCATTGCTGGCCGTCTCACGCGCGGCTTGCCGAACTCCTGCATTGCAGCGTCTCCAGCGTCAAAAACTGGCTGCGGGAACTTGTCACGCACAAGCTCATTGCGATCCGCCGGAATGCGGCCCGGACTTCCACATATTATATGCTCAAGCCTTCTATGCTTCAGGCTTCTGGTGCTGCCTTCATCGGCAAGGCCCAAGAGGCAAACTTTACCTCTTGCCAGACAAAGTTTGCCTACAGAAAGAACTTTAAGAAAGACTCCATATTACCCCCCACTCCCCCCACGCAGGCGGCTGGTTCCTCCTCCTTGGCTCTAACCTTTCCACGTCCACGCCCCTGCCGGGGCGATGGGGGGGATTTTTCTCTTGCCGATTCTTCATTCGAGCAGTTCTGTCAGCGCTATCCACGCAAAGAAGCCAAGGAGCTTGCGCGTGCCGTCTGGCATCGTCTTTGGCGGCGTGGCTCATTGCCCGGCCTTGATGTCCTGTTTCAATCGCTGATCCGTTTCCGAAAAAGCCTGAGCTGGCAGCGCGAACATGGGCGGTTTATCCCGCTACTGGTGAATTGGCTGCGCGGCCAGCGTTGGCTGGATGACCTTCAGTCCGGGGGGCAAGCGTCTCTACCTGCTGCACCGGATTCAGAGCGGGACAGACGTATCAAGCAGCAGACGGATGCGTTGGAAAAACGCTGGCAACGTACCGAGCCTGAACTGGAGGCAATGCGGCCCGTATTTGAGTCGTTTCTGTCTCGTTTCGACGATGGTCAACAAAAACGCGGTCCCGCTTGGGGTCTATGGACTCTGCTCTGGCGGAAGGGAAAAGCCCCTTCGGCTGCGGATGTACCGGCGGTCAATACTGGAGTCTTGGAGTTCCTGCATTCTGTGCGGTACGGATTTTCATTTTGAGGCGAACGATGGAAAGCAAGAGATTGCGATTAACCCCCGGTATGGCGCGGGTCGAGTTCCTGGCGGTCAAAGACGAGGTGGAAAACCTGCTGGCCAGAGGCTACCTGCTGAAACCGGCTTATGCGCAGCTGACGAAAGAAAAACGGATCAGCATGACCTACGACACGTTCCGTCGATACGCCCGAAAATATTTCCCCGGCGGGAAAAATGAACAAACAGGGAAGCTGAAGAGAACTGACACTCGGTCAAAACACCCTCTGGGGGCGGAGCTTCCCCCGTCCCCGGCTGCACCGGCAAAAAGCCCACGCACGACTTCCGACGGCCCCCGCATGATCGTGCCACAAAACAAATCCTTTCAGGACAGCTCCGTTCCAGACGTGGCCGATCTCCTGCAAGTGAGTAAGGAGGAAGAATAATGGCGACTATCCACTTGATCCTGCAAGGCAAGGGCGGTGTCGGCAAATCCATGATTGCGGTCATGCTTTACCAGGCGCTGCGCCATGCCGAGAAAGAAGTCATTGCGTTTGATACTGATCCAGTTAACGCCACTCTGGCGTCTTTCCCGGAATTTGATGTGACCAAACTGGATGTGATGAAGGACGGGAATATCGAGCCGCGTAAGTTTGATGAACTTCTGGAAGCTCTTTCGCAGGCTCCCGACAACGCCCATGTCATCGTAGACAATGGAGCATCGTCATTCATCGCTCTGGCATCCTATCTGTCCGATAACGACTTCATTGATCTGCTTGAAGATCAAGGGCACCGGGTTTTCCTCCATACTATCGTGACCGGTGGCCAGGCTATGGGAGACACGCTCCAGGGTCTGGCCCGGATGGCCATTAACTTCCCCCGATCTCCTTTGGTTGTCTGGTTGAATCCTTACTTCGGGGACATCGCCATTGATGGGGCCGGATTTGAGCACTTTAAAATCTACAAAGAGTATGCCCATCAGTTCCATGCCCTGATTTCGTTGCCCCAAGGCAACAAAGCCCTGATTGGCAAAGACCTGGAAGAGCTGTTTGCCCGACGCCAAAGTTTTGAGGCTGGCATCAATGGCAGCTCTACTCATATCGCTGTCAAAGCCCGCCTACGCCGTTACTGGAATCAAATCCTCGCCTGTATTGAACAGGCTGGAATCATGTAGGTAATGGCATGAAAAGCTCAAAAACAAGAAAGTGTAGTCTTGAGTTTTTGGAAGACAAAGAAAATCCTTGTCAAATAGTTTGCAAAATAAACTTTGTTCCCAGTCTTGGAGCATTGAATAATACTTGTCCAGCAGTCGCAATACTTGGAATGCAGCTACTAAAAATAGCCAGCCTGATGCTTACTAATGAAGATTTCTCCCAACAGCAGGAAGCGCTGATTCGTCGATTCAATGAAAGCAAGGCAGGCTCGTCGGAGGATTGCAATGAGTGATGATTTTCCCGGCGATGAAGACAAGTCCCCCATGCCTGAAGAACGATTCCCTGACGGCTTCGGTATGTCTGTGGAAGACGTGCGTGCGCTTCTGGCAAAAAAACATGACGTATCTGTTCCGCAGGATGACCCCATACTGATGCAGGTAACGATTCTTCAAGTTTTCCTCGAAGCTCAGGCGAGGCTCCAAAAAAAGCATGAAACAGCCCTGGCCGCCTTCATGGGACAACAGACGACAGCCTACGTCAAAGATATGGAGAAAAGCCTGACGAGCCTCACAGAGACTCTGTCAGGCCTCACGATGGAGGGCATACGCAAGGCCGTGGCGGATTTTGTCGCCAATTTGGCCACGCACCGGTCAGCCATGTATTTGTGTACGGCCATCATAGCCCTTTCCGCCTTGCTCA
Source organism: Desulfovibrio piger (assembly GCF_951793255.1). Classification (NCBI taxonomy): domain Bacteria; kingdom Pseudomonadati; phylum Thermodesulfobacteriota; class Desulfovibrionia; order Desulfovibrionales; family Desulfovibrionaceae; genus Desulfovibrio; species Desulfovibrio piger. The sequence goes on along the minus strand of NZ_OX636706.1, from coordinate 133,444 downwards.
ATGTCGCCGTCTTTATCCTGGGGATGGTGCGTCATGGATGAGCGTCTGCTGGAAAGCCTTGAATACAACTGCGGGCCACTGATTATGGATGCCCTGCGGGATGATAGTGTCATTGAAATCATGCTCAATCCTGATGGCGCTCTTTGGATCGAGCGGTACGGCCAGGATCAGGAGTGTGTCGGCACGCTCTCCCTGCCCCAAGGCAAACTGATCCTGTCCCTTGTGGCCAGTGCCTTGAACCAAACAGTGGATGCCCGCCATCCGGTGATTGAAGGCAGCTTTCCACTGGATGGCTCTCGTTTTGAGGGGACATTTCCGCCCATTGTAGGGCCAGGTGCATCCTTCTCCCTGCGCAAGAAAGCATCGCGAGTCATACAGCTCTCCGAATATCTCAACCAGGGTGTCATCGGCCCGGAAGTCCCGGACATTATCCGCACGGCCATCCTGGAGCGAAAAAACATCGTCGTTGTCGGGGGCACCTCCAGCGGCAAGACGACTTTCGTGAATGCCATCATCCACGAGCTGGATCAGCTCTGTCCCCATGATCGTCTTCTGATCCTGGAAGATACGGCAGAGCTTCAGTCCAAAGCTCCTAACTCTGTGTTTTTTCTGACGTCTGAACTGGCAGGCATCGGTATGCGGCAGCTTACCAAAGTCTGTATGCGCTACGCCCCCCGGCGAATTTTGGTTGGAGAAGTCCGGGACAGTGCTGCCTTGGAGCTGCTGAAGCTCTGGAATACTGGTCATCCCGGCGGCATCGGCACGTTCCACGCGGACAGTGCTGAAGAAGCCCTTGAGCGCCTGGAAGAGCTGGTGGAAGAAGCTGGCGTCGGCTCCAAGCAAAAGCTCATAGGCCGTGCGGTTGATCTTGTCATCTTCATGGAGAAGACAAGACAAAATACACGTAGAGTTTCTTCCATAATCAGCGTGGATCATTTTGATTCAAAAGAAAACCGTTATGAAACTCAAATCATATATACGTCGATATAAAAATAATCTCTTTACATTGCTTGCAGTTTTTATAGTACTGCTGTGCTACGCAAATCCTGAAGCGGTTATTAAAATAATATCACATCCCATATTCAAATATATAACATATTTTGTATTTTGTATTGTGGGGATATTCTTTATCTTTATAGACAGAAAACATTAAGAAAAACAAGTTTCAATGAGGAGAATAAAATGCTCAGAAAGAAATATTCCTTGTTCTTTATCGCCTTGGCGGCCGTAGTCGTGGCTTTCCCTGAAATGGCTCTGGCCAGTGGCGGGATCACAGAATTTTCCAGCCCTCTCGAAAAGGTTGTCAATACTATCACAGGACCCGCCGGTAAATACATCAGCATCGTGGCGATGGCGATCTGCGGCCTCATCTTCATCATGAATAAAGATGATATTTCAGGCGGTTTCAAGCTGTTGTTGTCGGTTGTCTTCGGCATCTCGTTCATCGCGTTTGCTGGTAGCATGGTAAATTCGATCTTCAGCTTTTCCGGGGCTGTTTTGTAATGGAGCAACGTCACATTCCTGTCCATCAATCTCTGCACAGACACAATCTTGTACTAGGGGCGGAACGCGAATTGGCGATGACGAGCGCATTGATCGCCTTGCTGGTTGGAGTGGGAGGAATGACGGCTATTTCTGGGCTGGCAGCGCTGCTGTTCTGGATCTCCTCAATCTTTATCTTACGCCGTATGGCCAGGATTGATCCTTTGATGAGTAAGGTTTGGATGCGCCACATCAAGCAACAGATTCTTTACCAGTCAAAGTCAAGCCGCTGGCGAAGTCAAAAAGCCTTCGGCAACAAGTGATTGCTATGAAAAAATATATCCTTTTGCTCCTTTGCCTTGCGATTGCATCAGGCTCAGGCTGCCTTCATCAGCGCAGTGCGTCAGGCTCTTTTGATGGGCTGAGTAACGATTACGGCAATGACGCCCGCATCCTTGCGGAACAAGCGGCTGAGGAATTGAGCCGTCGTCATGCTCCCGCTCACACTGCAATCGCGCTGCATCGTGCCCCTGGGACGTTTGGGGAGACGTTGGAACAGCGACTTCGGGAGGATGGTTTTGCCTTGAACCCATCTGGTCTTGAGGTGAGCTACAGTCTTGATGTGATGGACGGCAATGGAACGCCTGCTCTGGGATATGCCCAGATTCGCTGTTCCGATGGTGAGCTGTTCAGCATGACTCGCGAAGTCGTGAAAGGGCTGGATGCGCCTGTTGAAGACAAACAACCCGTTTCTTCACGCCCTTTGCCTGGCTACCCGTCGGCGGACACACAAGCTCTTCCCTCCAAGGAACCTGCCGTGAAAACGCCAGACCCGACGCCGGTTGCGGCTCAGGCCCCGCAAGTAAAAACCTATCCGGTGAGAAAGACCGGGACTGCGGCAGCCATAGCTCGGCGGAACCGCGTACCGGTGAAGGATTTCTGCCGATGGAACTGCGTTGGAGCCAATGCGACCTTGATGAAGGGCTATCAGGTCTATTTGTCTGAGCCTCCAGCGGGAACAATTCCGGTAGCTGCCCCTGTACCTGTGCCTGAGCATACTGAACCGGTATCCGCACCAACACCTGTACCGGCTCCAGCGGTACTGCCTACGAAAACCCAGACCTCTCCTTCCCTGACCCTGGAAAAAACACAGCCGGGTAAGCCTGTCCCCTATACACCAATTTCCGCGACACCTCCCGTTCCAGGGAGCAATCCCCCTGCTCCGGAGAAGCCCGCGGAAGTTCCCGCAGCGACTCCCGCGGTCGTCATGCCCGCAGTGAGCACGACGCTGGAGACACCTGTAGAGGTGCCCGTATGGGAAATTCATAAACGGGAAATGCTCCGTTCGACAATGGAAGGCTGGGCTGCTGTTGCCGGGTACAGCCTGATCTGGAATGCCCAGCATGACTATGAAATGCGGAGCGACGCGACATTCAGGGGTGAGTTCCTGGATGCCGTCAAGCACTTCTTTGCCGCTCTTCAGGCCAACGGCCTGGCTCTGCGCGTAACGATCTACCAAGGAAACAAGGTGATGGAAGTATCTGAGCATTAAAGCTGTAAAGATATAACTATTTTTTTATGTAAAAAAATAAACATTGGAAAAAATACCATGAAAACAAGCCGCATCATTTGCAGCATCATGCTTCTGCTCCTCGGCGTGGCTCTGGTTGGTTGTTCTCATAAGAACGCTCCTGACCAGGAACTGATCGAGGGTAAGGGGAAGGATTTCACGACACTCTCACGGTCGAAAGCCGTTGATGTCGTCGCGGAACCTTACGTTGGGGTTAAGGCCGTGCCCATTCGTGCTGATGAGGCCTCACAGGCGGAACTGAATACCAGGGTCATGCTGCGCAAGCGCGGCACATTGAGTGATATTGCTGCAACTATAACCGATTTGACCGCGTTGACTGTCCAGGTCGGCGCTGATCCCGCTCCCATCAGTAAGGGGGGAAAGCCCGCAAAAGCTGGCACGCCTCCCGCCCTTGAATTGCCTGACTTGCTTGATCCCGGAGCCAGCGGCGGTTCGCGTTTACTCAATGTATCCTATGAGGGGCCGCTGCGTGGCCTTCTGGATCATGTGGCAGTCGCTAGTGGGTACGGGTGGGATTTCGACTCCAAGACAAAAACTGTTGTATTCTCACGCCTTGTCGTGCGGACATTTACGATTCTGGGCGCTCCAGGCAAGCGGGAATACAAAGATCAGATTACCAACAAATCCAGGGAAACGTCGCGCTCCAGCATCGGGGGCAGCAATATCAACCAGACGGTAGCGACTTCCGACACGTCGAGCCAGACGGCACAGTCCAACACGACGAATTACAAGTTCGACATTTGGGCGGATACCGAAAAGGCTGTCAAAGAGCTGTTGTCTTCCGAAGGGAGTGTCGTCGGCAATCAGGCTGCTGGAACCATCACTGTCCGGGACTATGCGGATAACGTCCGGCAGGTGGAGAAGTACATCGCGGACATAAACAAACGCTTGTCCCGCCAGGTCGCGTTGACCGTGCATGTCTGGGCTCTGGAAGTCACGGACACCAATGAGGCCGGTATCGACATGCAGGTACTGTTCGCCAACGACGATGTTTCCGTGGTCGCAGGCAGTCTGGCCTCTCTCGGCAGTAGCTCGTCCGCCTCGGCTACCATCGTCAACGGCAAGCTGAAGAACTCCACCGGCGTTCTGCGTGCTTTGAAGGCATGGGGCAATGCCACACAGGTTACGTCCGGGGGCGGTCTTGTTCTCTCCAACCAGCCTGTTCCGATCCAGGCCATCAAACGCATTGCCTATCTGGCAGGGTCATCTTCATCGCAATCGGACTATGGTCAGACGACGGAAATCACTCCAGGGGAAGTGACGACGGGCTTTGCCATGACTGTGATCCCTCACATTCTGGATCGGCGGCGGGTACTCCTCCAGTACAGCATCAACCTCTCCAACCTGGACGAGTTGACCGAATTTACTACCAGTGATTTGACCGTCCAGCTTCCCAAAACAAGCACGCGGGCGTTCAGCCAGAGAAGCACTATGCAACTTGGGCAGACTCTTGTGCTGGCCGGATTCCAAGATCAGGCCCAACAGCTTTCCAAGTCTCTGGGGTTATTAAATTTCGGTGGCTCCGGGGAGTACGCCAAGACATTACTGGTTATCACGATTGAAGTCGAAGCCGCCGGTGGCGGGACAGAGGATTAGGCTATGGAGCTTATCACCCTCAAAAAAACGACGTGGGTGCTTGGCTTGCGCTGGATGGCTCCTGTCCGGCAGCGATTGGGGCACATGGGGCATAAGGCGCTGTCCGAACTCCAGGATGAGGAGTTTAACGCTGCGGCAAGGCGCACGACAACGCAGGGCATACAGTATGGCCTTGGAACTGTAGAGACGTGGTCTAACTATTCCTCGGCAACGGCCTTGTGCTCTTGTCTGCGCTGTCCAGACTCTTTTCTGGGGATATTCAAGCTGTGTGCCCCTGATCCTGCTTTGGGCCCTGCCAAAGAGTTTTGGTGGCTTCATCTTCGGATAGATGGCGTGGTCAGCGAGTATGGGGATCAGGTCTTCTTCAGCTCCGAAGAAGCAGCGTCGTTCGCCTCACTGTTGGAAAAATTCTCTGGCCTTCCAGTCGAACACTACGAGTCGATTCGCGAAAGTGAACTCTGGCTTGAAGAACATATCCAGTTCTCTACTTTGGACAAGCTCATAGCCAAAGGTCATCTGTCAAATTTGCGCAGCATGGCCTCCCGAAGCACGATCCTGCGTTTGACGATCCTGGGGATACTGCTGGCTATCATGCTGGGAACCTTCTTTATCTATGACCATTTTACGGAAAAGGCTGCCCTGGAATCTGCGGTGCTGCGCAAGCAGGAACACGCCGCACGCATGGAAGACATGCAACGTCATCCTGAACGATTTTTCCCTATGGAGTGGCAACAACAGCCCTTAGCCTCTGATGCTGCCGCAGCGTGTCTACCTGGCCTGCTGGCTCTCCCCCTGGCGTCGAATGGCTGGGAGTTGAAGTCTGCCTCATGCATTGGACAAAAGATCAACATTGAATGGCAATACGCTGAAGGAGCGACGTTTACGACGCTACCAAGCGGGGCGATGCTGGACGGTAAAGACATGCTTACAGCCCGGTCGTCTATCCCTGTAACGCTGCGTAGTTCCGCTCGCCTTATGGACGGGCCAGGAACAGATCACCATGCGTTGGTGGATCGCAAGCAAGCAACTGCGTTGCTTTCGGACGTGACACAGGCATCTGGGGCACGACTGTCCTTGCCTCAGTTCAAAGCGCAGAAAACACGCAATATCGACAAAAAAACGAAAATCATAGCACCGTGGCACGAAGGTACATGGGAGATCTCCGAACTACCCGATATTTTGATGGATTACAGGGCTGGAGAGAAAGTAGGGCTGTTTGAATTTCTGACCGCAATCCCAGGATTGTGTGTTGAATCCATAAAGTTTGATGGAAAATGGGCAGTCAAGGGGAAAATTTATGCAAGACATTAAAAAGAAACGCCTTCTTGTTTGGGGAGGCCTTGGCTTGGCCTCAATAATCGTGCTGGGAGCTGTGGCATGGCAGATATTGTCCTCGTCTCCTGCACCGGTAATTCCATCCAAGACAACCCCGAAGCAGATTCCGCAGGCACAGGTAAAGCCTCCTAAGCTGCCGACGCAGACTCCAAAGGGAGAAACCGGCTTGGCCCCCATCGCCCAAGACTTGAACTCGCCCAGCACGCTGGGGGAACTGACGCGCAAACGTGGCCATGAGCAGCTGCTGAAGCAGGAAGTGCGCATCCGTGAGCTGGAAAAGCGTCTGCAAGACCTTAGCCAGCCCTCCAAGCAGGAGTTGGTATTGCCCAGCCTGACACCTCCACCTGCGGCCCCCAAAAGTTCATCAACGCCCGATTCTGCGGCTTCGGCTCCATCCAGACGTCTTGCTGTTGTTTCTGTCCAGGGCATTGAGGGGAGGCTGTCTGCGACACTGCGAATGGCGGATGGACACACGGTCACGATCAATAATGGATCGCTGTTTAATGGCGGACGGCTGCATGTGACGCGCAAAGGAGTGACCATTCACAAATCGGGGAAGTCTTCAACGATACCGTTTGAATAGAGGATAGGGAAAGTGCATACCCGCATAACGCAGCTTATCAGCGATCTTCCCGATCAAATCCGTGCTCGTATCGCCCTGATGGATGACTCATTGATTGTGTCTGATGAGATTCAGGGGAATATGGCATTCATAAATTTTGCATCAAATTTGGCAGTTATGGGCATAAAAGCATTTTCTTTTGTCCCGCCTAGCCGTTTTGATGCTGAATTTTCTCGCTATGCCTCCCGTAGTGGCATAGGTGACAACGAAGTCCAGCAGTTGGCGATTGACTTGATTGCACGTGGCTTCAAGGCTGGCGCAACGGATATACATATAGCGGATATGGGAACGCATGTACGCACACGCTTTCGTGTGCTTGGCCTGTTGCGTGATGATATGGAGTTCGATGCCGAAACAGGACGACATATGATCCGAACAATTTATGAGCATCTTGGTGCTGCACAGGATGCTCCTGCTTTTGATCCCATATCTCGGCTTGATGGTCGTATCATCAATCGGGACTACCTGCCGCAAGGCCTGTACTCTGTTCGTATCCATTCCGAACCTATTGAATGCGATGGGGCACCTGACGGCAAGGGAACGTTTATGCCGCTACGCCTGTTGCATGACACGTCGGGTGCTTCCGGCAGTCTGGAAGAGAGATTGGCCAAGCTGGGATATACGAACGAGACGATAGAGGTTGTTGACCAGGCGGGAACCAAACGACTTGCCCAAGCCCAGACCAGGCTTTTTCGGACGCTTGCGGCCAGAACTGGTATCGTCTTTATCTCCGGGCCTACCGGCTCCGGTAAATCGACGGCGCTGGCACACTGCATGGAAGCGTTGATCGAAGAACGTCCGGGGGACAACTTTCTGTCCATCGAAGACCCCCCAGAGAAGCCGATCCGGGGGATGTACCAAATCCCCGTCAACTCCAAAGAGGGAGATGAGCGAGGCGACGCCTATACCAATGCAATCGCGGGCACCAACCGAGATGATACTGACACCGTGATGATCGGTGAAATCCGCTATGCCGAAGCCGCGCTGGCCACCATTGAGGTCGCATTGTCCGGTAATGCGGTCTGGGCCACCATCCACGCCGCCGACGCTCTGGGCATCATCCAGCGTCTGGATGTTCAACTCCGTTCCCGTGTCGCTGATCCCCTTAACATCGTCTGTGACCCCATCGTGTTGTCTGGCCTGGTGTTTCAGCGGCTTGTCCCCAAGCTCTGCCCGTACTGCAAGATACGTCTGAAGGATCACCCGGATGCCATTGCTCCCGATCTGCTGGGCAGGTTGCGGAACTCCATGCCGGACGACTGTCTCGATGAAGTCTGCATCCGGGGAAGCGGCTGCAAACACTGCATGGAATCCGGCCATCCGGGGCTGCATAGGCAAACGGTTGTAGCGGAAGTGATTGCGGTAGATCGCCAGCTTCTAGCTCTGTTGCGCCAGCGGCAGCATGAGGAGGCAAAAAAGTATTGGCTCTCCGATCTGGGAGGCATGACCTACTTGGAGCATGCTCGCCACCTCATCATGTCGGGTGACCTTGATCCTGCCATTACTGAAGAAATGCTGGCCATGCCCATAAATGCCGACGTGGAATCCGGCAAAAGAGGCCAACATGCCTGATTTGATTGCACGTCTGGCATTTAACACAAGGGTGAGGTCTCGCATCTGGAAACAGCTAGCCAAACTCCTTCAGAACCGGATGCATCTGCATGAGGCGCTTCGCCTGCTCAAGTTCCAGGCAGAAGAGCGGAAGTCCCCTCTGGTCAAAGTCTATGCACATATCCTGCACAAGCTGGGACGCGGGCGCACCTTGGGCGCGGCACTGGATGGACTGGCCAGCCGCGAAGAAACACTGCTCATTAGCTCGGCTCAAGACAGCAGTCGCTTGGCGGGAGGTCTGCTGCTGGCCAGCAAAGTCTTGGATGCGAAAAGCAGTATCAGAAAGAGCCTGATCGGCGCATTGGCCTATCCGCTGATGTTGCTGCTGTTGATCGTCATTATGATGCTTAGAGGATGTCCGGCATGTTTTTTGATTTTAAAAGGTGTGGTAATCTCGTCCCATGAAACAAACAGATTTTCGTGATGTGCCTGATGAGCTGTGGGAACGTATCGAGCCTCTCCTTGCCCCGTTCAAACGAAAAAGAAGCGGCGGCAGCAAACCGCTTGCGCAGCGCACGGTTCTGGCAGGAATCCTCTACAAATGCCGGACTGGATGCCAATGGGCCATGCTTCCCGCCTGCTATGGATCAAAAAGCACTGTCCACGAGCACTTCCAGCGATGGAACAAAGCTGGCATCATGGCGGAGATTTTTCGCATCCTTCTTGCTGAATATGGGGAAAAGGTCGGCGTCGACGCCCAATGGCAGGCTATGGACGGCACCTTGCTGCAAGCCCCGACGCGCTCTCAAAAAATCAGCGACTGAGGGCCTTGGACGCAACCCGACGGACAGGGGCCGAAGCGGCGGCAAGATACATCTCCATGTGGATGGTCAGGGTATTCCTCTGGGAGTGACAGTCACAGGTGCCAATGTTCATGACAGCCGCCTGATAGAAGCGACGCTGAAGAACTCCCGGGAAATGGGCGGCTGGTTTCTGGGGTCTGCCGTACGCCATCTCTGTCTGGACAAGGGCTATGACTACCCGCGAGTCAGCGAAGAAGTCTACGTAAACGGATTTGAGGAGCATATCCGCAGCCGGGGGGAAGAAGTTCGGGACCGCTGGAGGACTCCTGCCCGCCGTTGGGTAGTAGAGCGGACATTCGCCTGGTTGAAGGGTTTTCGGAGCTTGCGCACTCGCTACTGTTGTTACCTCGTCAATTTTATGGGGCTACTTTACCTTGCTTTGGCCTGTATCCTTTGGAGAAAACTGGTATAGCAAGATGTATGCCGGACATTCTCTTATTGTGGCCGAGCGTGTGATGCCACAGCTCGCTATGCTTTCTGATCCAGAAACATGGCAAGGAGCTGCCTATGTTCTGTATCTGCAAAGCTCGTTTATTTCTTCATGGCGTGGAACAGCATTAGGCATAGTCATACTCATTTTGATATGTGTTGTATTTTTTTCTTTTGCTAATTGGACAGGATCAGGAAGGAGAATAGCGGACAGATTTGTGCCGTGGTCAATATATAGATTAACAATAGGAACACTATGGTTGTACGCAGTCGCAACACGAATGCGGGCTGGTCACCAAATTTCAAACATATTGAAAAGTATGGCTGGAGATATTTCGACTAGCCCGTATTTACGGGAGGTAGTCAGTAATATTTTGGCAAGTTCTGGGCAGGGCATTGATTTTGGACAGGCACTTAAAAAGTCAGGAATGCGTTTCCCCAGCCCTGAGCTTGTCGATACCCTGGCCGTCTACTCGCGAATGCCGGGCTTCCAGAATCATCTCATAGAGCTGGCAGACGAATGGCTTATTGAAGGTATTGAAGGCATCCAGCGTCTCGCTGGGAAAATCAAGGTTTTCATGTTTGCCCTCGTCATCGGCCAGTTGAGCATGGTTGCTCTGGCTGTTGGCGGGCTTCAAGCAACACTACAGGGAGGAATGTGATGAGTATTCTTGAAACCGTTGGCGCATTGATCGTCGGTCTGCTCCTGATCGCTGCCGCCGCATTTGGTCTGTATTCGGCTTTCGGCAAATCCAATGTGGCGACGACGGAACAGAACCTTGTCCTGCTGCGAATGCAGACCCAGCAGCTCTTCTTCGGCACGAACTATGACAACCTTGACAATGACGTCGCCATGAATGCCGGAATTGTGCCGAAGTCCTTTATCAAGGGCGACAGCATGAAGAACGCCTGGGGTGGTGATATCACGCTGGCCAATGACGCCGATAACGGCCAGTTCTCGATCACGCTGGACAATGTCCCGCAGGATGCCTGCATGCAGCTCGCCCGATTCCAGCCGGATTCTTGGGAATCCATCTCCGTCAACGGTTCCGTCGTCGATCCTACGGACGTGGGGGCTATTGCTGGGGCCTGCACGGCTGCCAGTAGCCTTATCTTCACAGCACGCTAGGTTATAAAATGAAGCCTGTTGTCTTTCTTATCTTCCTCATTGGGGTAGGAGCCATGATTCAACGCACTGTGGACTTTTCTTCTGAAGAGTCTTCATTCAGTGCGATAGCAGTCAATTACGCAATCTATCGTAATGAAGTCTTCCGATATGTTTATGAAAACAATGGGCTTTCTGGAGACATACCGCTTGCTGTACTTGATCTCCCTGAGAGCTGGCGCGCCTTGCGTAATTGGCGTGCGCGCGTGGATGCGGGTCGATGCTACGTTTACGGTGATGCGTCGATGCAAGAAATCATGGCTGTGCGTCAGCTCTTCAGGGGAAGTTTTGCTTTGGGAATGGCCAGCAATGGCCGCCTTATCCCTGTGATGGGGAATGTGATTACCGTGCCTGCCTTTATCCCTAATGGTTCCCTTGTCAGCGTTACGGAGATCGACAGATGAACCTACTGAGCACAATCGGCGCAATCATCGTCGTTATCATCATGATTCCATATATGATTGGATGGTGGGAAACGGGAAACTCTGCTGTACAACAACGCATTATTGCAAATCACATGACTATGGTGATGAGGGCAGCCAACCAGTACGTCAATCAGCACCAAGATACGCTTCTTTCTCAAGCGACAGCTACGACAGGCCCGACGATCAGCATTGCTGACCTTATTTCGGATGGGCTTTTGCCTGATGGCTTTCAGCCTCAGAACGCCTGGCTTCAAGGCTATCAAATTTACATCCGGCAGCCGCAAAATGGTGCTTTACAGGCCATCGTGCTGACTACCGGGGGTAGAGAAAATGCAACGGATCATTTCCTGAATGCCGTGGTTCCGGGCGCTGCTGCCCTCATTGGCGGGGCTGGTGGACATATCCCGTCCGGCGTCCTGCCCGGCCAAACGGAAAACATGCTTCAGGGAGCAGGTAATGGCTGGGTGCTGAACTTGGGGACTGTGGGAATTGCGTCGCCCGGCGCCGGGCATCTGGGAGCCGTTTCCACCTATGACTCTTCCGCCTTGGGACAGGACTTCCTCTATCGCGTGGCCGTTCCGGGACAACCTGAACTGAATGCCATGCAAACGGAACTGGATATGACGGATCACGCCATTCGCAATGTCTCTGACCTCCAGTTTGAACCACGGGAGATCACCTCAGAATCCTGCACCAGCACGGACGAGCAGGGCCGCATCTTCCTGGACAGCCTTCAAGGGCTTTACCTCTGCCGGAACAATTCGCTGGAAATCATTGGGGACTCTGGGAACACCGCACTGATGAAAAACGCGACCGTGGCCAAAAACGGCGACCGCATCACAAAGCCGTCCTGTGCGCCAGGCACCGGGCTGACGCCAGCGATTTTTACCGCTCCTGCAATCTCGGAAGCAGGGCCGGACGCACCGCCAATGACGGCTATTCAGACCTGGGCTACCTCGGTCTCGGATACAGAATGGCAAGTCCACCTTCGTGTACAGACTGGCGACTCTTCCCTTGGAGATGAACAAGGCTGGGTTTACCCGGCTGACGATTACGGGCGGATCATGGTTCTGGCCATGTGCGTCAAACAGACGGAGACACCAACTCCATAAAAGAGTTAGTGCAAAATTTCTAACTATGGAGATTTAACATGCTTTTTATTTTTCTTGGTGTAATTCCATATTTTATTTTTCTTCATATGGTTTTAACGAGATGTGCAATATTTAAAAATTCAGACCTCATAAAAATGATATATATTGAATGTGGAATTGTTGATAGAATATTTTTTATATTTATTATGTCGAATTTGTATTTTATGATTGCAGCAAATGTCACCATATATTTAAAAATTTTTCTATGAATAGCAGAAGAGCAATCCCAAACGATACGATAGATGAAGCAACTCCAAAATATGAGAATATGTAAGAAATTCTCCTTGATGTTTTAAATTTATCAAAATTATATTCAAGTAAATTTGACATAGATATGTTAAGAAATAAAAAAAGATATTAAATAAAGAATCAGTGATATCTCTGTCCCTATTGATAACAAGATAATACAACACTTTATATCTGGCCTGAATTGAAATAGTGCTGCAAGACATCCAGTATTAAGAAAAAATGAAAGAGTAATGAATGCTTTGAGATGGTCAAACATATTTTTTTCAGCCTCAAGAAACACTGTCAAACTTCTTTGGCTGCTCACGGACTTGGGGCTTTTTATCATAGCATCATTAATAGAGTTTTTCTTTAGAGCAAAGAACAACATAGCTGTTCCTCCAGATAGGTAATGTTATGAAGCCACACTATCCCGCATATGCACGACTCTGCAAGGGCTTGAGCATTATGCTTTTTCTCACGGCACTGTTGCTGGCCAGCTCGGCCCACGCTGGTACGCTACAGGATCGTCAACAAGAACTGGAACCGCTTTTTGACGCGCCCTGTGCCCGTTATCAGGTGCCCAAAGTGCTGGCCCTGGCCATCGCCCGGCAGGAAAGCGGCTGCCACCCTTGGATCATCAATATTTCGGGGCGGGATGTACGGCCCAGGTCGAAGGAGGAAGCCATCCAGTACGCTCAGTGGGCCATGCGCTCCGGACGCTCGTTTGACGTGGGAATCATGCAGATCAATGCCTACTGGATCAAACGGTATGGCTGGCCGGTGGAACAGGTGCTGGAACCTGCCAACAATATCAAGATCGGTGTCTGGATACTTGCGCAGGAGATTCGGCGTCATGGTCTTAACTGGAAGGCCGTGGCCTATTACCACACACCGCTTCACAAGAACCCGGAGCGGGGACGTGCCTATGCCCGCTCTGTTGTAGGGCATGTCAAAAAGATTATGCGTGGTAACTGATTACGGGAGCTGAACATGATGAAGAAATTTACAAAGCGACAAATTGAAAAAATCGCATTCAGTGTACATATAATAAATATCATATGCGCTGTTATATTTTATATTATATTTTTACTGGTAGATTTTTTATATTATAAAATAATCAGCATCGCAATACTTGCTACCATAATAATGTTACTATTCATATTCATTCCAGTTCAAAATATTAAAGAATTCAAAAATCAAACATACTTTGAAAAACAAGAATCATTGAAACTTTCAAGTGTACTCTTGATCGGTTTTATTATTGCAATAATCCTTTCAACGGTTGAGCTGAACCAGATATTGCAAAATCAATAAAAATAAAGAGCATAATTGGAGATACTATTGATATGCAAGATAGTATTATAAATATCATTACTAATTTTTCAACTTTTACTATAGTGTCATGAAATATCAGGGCATCATTTACTGATATGTTTATAATATATTTTTTCATTTGATGTTGAGAAAAAATAGCACAACCATAAGATATAATAGAGAACACAAAAAACGCTATACTGCATGAAAAGAGATTTCCCCATCCCTTTGAGAGAGCCATAAATGCAAAAGCTGAGTTTGCCGCAATTGCAATGGAAGAAATAGTATTAAGTGAAGAAAAAATCTGTGAATTTATCATCGTGTACATAGATAAAATCAAAGTAAATTTGTTTTGTTCCGATAACTGTTGATTGGCAGCCTGCAATGCTGGTTCTTTTTTCATATATTTCTCCATCTGGAGTAAAATGATGCTCAACTTACAAGACTTTCGTTCAAAAGCCAAAGGGCTTCCCGATCTGCTGACCTATGCCGCGCTCATAGAGCCTGGGATCATACTCCAAAAAGATGGCTCGTTCCTGGCAGCATGGGAAATCCGGGGAGAGGATACTGCCAGCTCTACCCCTGCCGAACTGTCCTATGTGTCCGAGCAGGTCAGTAACGCCGTCCTGCGTCTGGGAACAGGCTGGATGATCCATGTCGATGCCTGCCGGACAACGCAGCGCGCTTACCCGGATGCGGATCGCTCACACTTTCCTGACCCTGTCTCCCAGGCCATAGAGGATGAGCGCCGTGCATTTTTTGGGCAGGATGTTTGCTACAGCACTTCGACATTTCTGACCGTCACCTATCTGCCCAACTACAATGTCGCCAAAATGGCTGGCGCGGCCAAGGTTGGCGTGGAAACGATGTCTGCCTTGGAGAAGGGATTCAAGACATTCAAGGATTCCTTGATGGAATTTGAGGATGCCTGCGCTTCGGTGTTGGAGATGCACCGGCTTCAGGAATACGAGCTGTATGATGCCTCAAACGACACCTTTTTGCATTCAGACTTGCTGGCTCACTTGCAGTTCTGCATCTCCGGCGTGCTTCAGCCTATGCGTGTGCCCACGGTGCCCATGTACCTTGATGCCCTGCTGGGCAGTCGGCACCTTGTCGGCGGTCTGATCCCGCGCCTTGAAGACGGGCTTGAGAAAAAACATCTGGCTATCCTTTCCATTGATGGCCTTCCGCAAGAGTCCTGGCCTGCCATGTTCGCAGCTCTGGACAGTCTGCCGTTCGAGCTGCGCTATTCCACACGGTTTATCTGTCTTGACCAGTATGACGCGGAAAAGGAAATCACCAGCTTCGTCAAGGGCTGGAATCAGCGCGTGCTGGGATTCATGGATCAATTTTTCAACAATCCCAACGCGAAAGTAAATCGTGATGCGCTGCTCATGCGCGAAGATGCGGAGACGGCCAAAACCGAGGTACAGTCCGGCTATGTGGGAGCGGGCTACCTGTCGTCCACGATCATCATTATGGACGAAGATGTGAATGGCCTTCAGGACAAGGCGCGCGAGTTGCGCCGTCTGATCCAGACGCAGGGCTTTGGCTGCCGCATAGAGTCCATGAATGCCCTGGAAGCCTGGCTGGGCAGTCTGCCGGGCAACGGATACGCAAATATCCGCCGTCCCCTCATAACCACACTCAACCTGGCCGATTTGCTGCCACTGCAATCGGTTTGGACGGGGACGCCGACGTGCCCGTGCCCGCTTTATCCGCCGGATTCGCCGCCGCTGGCCGTCTTTCTGACTGACGGTTCCACGCCGTTCTGGTTCAATCTCCATGACGGCGATCTGGCGCATACTGTGATTTTCGGCCCCACAGGTTCCGGCAAATCCACGCTGCTGGCCACGATTGCCGCGCAATTCCTGCGCTATGCGCATCGCCGCATTTTTGCCTTCGACAAAGGCAATTCCCTCCTGCCGCTTTGCGAAGCTACGGGAGGAGATCACTATGAGATCGCAGCAGAAAACAGTCTCTGCTTCACGCCTCTCCAGCGCATAGATGAAAGCCCGACAGAGATGGCTTGGGCAGAAAACTGGATAGAAACACTCCTGGAACTCCAGGGGATGACTGTCCTGCCTTCCCATCGGGCAGCGATACATGACGCCATGACGGGACTGGCGACACAGCCGGAGCACATGCGCACCCTGTCGCATTTCATGGATACCGTGCAGGAGCAATCTCTCCGCGAGGCGCTGGCCTACTACACACAGCGGGGGGCGATGGGGATGCTTCTGGACGCCCGGACGGACAATCTGCGTGAGTCCACGTTCACGGTCTTTGAAATGGAAGAGCTGATGAAAAAGGGAGATCGCAACCTGATCCCTGTCCTGCTCTACATTTTTCACCGGATCGAGAAAGCGTTGGGCGGTAAGCCTGCCCTTCTCATTCTAGATGAAGCCTGGATCATGCTGGGGCACCCTGTTTTTCGCTCCAAGATACGGGAGTGGCTGAAAGTTCTCCGTAAGGCCAACTGTGGGGTCATCTTGGCCACACAAAGCCTTTCCGACGCCCGGCAGTCGGGTATCATGGATGTCCTCCTAGAGTCGTGTCCTACCAAGATTTATTTGCCGAATCGGGAAGCCCGAAACGATGAAACCTACGGCTTTTACAAAGCCTGCGGACTCAATGATCGACAAATCAGCATCTTGGCCCATGCCACCGCAAAGCAGGATTACTACATGGTCAGTCCTGCTGGCCGTTGCCTTTTCCAGCTCGGTCTGGGGCCGGTCGCATTAGCCTTTGTCGGCGCATCCGACAAAGAGAGCATTGCTCGTATCAAATCCCTAAAAGAAATTCATGGCCGTGATTGGCCTAATGTATGGCTGAAAGAACGCCATGCTATATAGTTTGGAGTAACTTATGAAGACTTCTCTTATTATCATCACCGCTTTGCTGTTGGTTCCCGTTCAGACGATGTCAGGAACTGTGTACTGCACAAATTGCAGTGACAAGTTTATGCAAGCTATCGAAAAGGCAACGAGCCTTGAGCAGTTAAAAACACTTGTTAAAGAATATGATGAAGCTATCCAGCAAACAGCAGCACAGTTGCAAATGGTGCAACAAAACATAGAGCAATATACAAATATGGTTCAAAACACCGTGGCTCTCCCCAAAGAGATGATCCGAAAAATATCAGCCGAGATGTCCAAGTTTGGAAAGATCACGGGAGCTCTGAGCACCATGAGAAATGATGTTCTCGGCCTGGGCAATGTCTTTGATGAACTGTACAGCGCACAATCTGAGTTGAAGGACTTGGCCAGAATGCCGCGCAATATGCTCCAGGGCGGTATGACGACCTATCACACGAGCTGGGATAACTGGAGCCGTCGTGTGGATGATTCCACGAAGGCGACCTTCCAGCTTTCAGGGAAACAGCTCAAAGACCTGGAATAATCAGGGGAGCTGGAAACATATATCAATGAACTCCTGTCTACCCCGGATGGTCAGCAAAAGGCCCTCATGGCGGGAAACCAGCTCGCAGCCCTTCAGATACAAGAGGCTCGCCAGCTCCGCGAACTTCTTGCAACCAAGATTCAATCGGATTTGGCGAGCCAGGATAAAGCCGAGAAGGAAAGGCAGATGGGGGAAGAGGCCAGCAGACGTATGCTTTACGACAGGATAGGAGTCCAATCCCGTCCAGACCCTTTTTAATTTTCTTTACAAAGTTTACGCACTTCCTCGCGAGATAGATTTATATTTCGCGTAACAAGTCTGTATTCTTCTTTAGGTCCTATAGGTTTTTTCATTAAAATCGTATCGTCATCTTTTTTATAGATAAAACATGGATGAGCTGAATTTTTTACATAAATTTTTACTACTGAATCGTCTTTTTCTTCTACCCTGTATGGGAAGGAATGGATTCTATCACTCGTTATTTTGACAAGAACAGATGAATTTGTTGACTTCCACCACCCATAAATATCAAAGGCGAGAGCGTTAAAAGGGATAATCATGACTACTCCTAGAACAAAAATCATTTTTTTCATATTCATACTCCTTTATATTTATTTTTATAATACTAGCATTGTATATGCCGCAATGCAAGGTGACACCATCGTTTCAGACATCGTGTCAACTTTTCATAATGGGTTAGCAAAGTATGAATCTGTTATGCTTAAATATGCAAAACTACTTTTTTATTGGTGCGCTGTTTTTGAAATCGGATGGCTTGGCATCAGAGTAGCCTTGGGAGCTTCGGAGTTACGTGAAACACTCAAAAGCTTCTGTCTCGTCATTCTAGCTGCTGGATTTTTTTTGGCAGTCATCAATAATTATCATACTTGGACGTGGAACCTTATCAATGGGCTAAAATCTATTGCAGGAGAAGCTACAACTATTGTTGACGCATCTGATAAGCCGTTTTCCGTTGGACTTAAATTAGCTCAAGATCTTTTTGCGCTTGGAGGATACGATCCAATAGAGTTTATTGCTTATTTTCTTGCCGGAATGTCAATTTTATTTTGCTTTACACTTATTACATTGCAAATAATTTTAATAAAATGTGAATGTATTGTCGCTATGTGTGCGTCATCTATATTGCTTGGGCTTGGGGCAACATCATTTTTTCGTGATTATGCCATCAATACATTAAGATATGTTTTTGCTGTAGCTTTTAAGTTGATGGTCATGCAACTAGTGATGGGAGTTGGTATTGACTTCATTCAGCAACTTCAAGTTGCCGATAATATGGGATGGGGACAAGTTGGCGTCACGATCTCGTTCTGCATCATCTTCTACTGCCTCGTCAAAACGCTGCCTGACGTCGTCGCAGGTATCATCCAGGGATCGCACGTCAATACCGGCAATGCTCTCACGTCAACGGTCACGGCTATGGGAGCAGGACTTGCCGGATTGGGCATTGCTGCCGGTGCTGGCATGGCCAATATCGGCAGGGCCGCCCAAGTCGCAAAGGCTGAAGGCGCTCAAGGCGTCCGGGGAATCATGAAAGGGACGGCCAGTAACCTGTGGAATGCCACGCGGGAGTCTATGCACAACAAGGATTCGCGCAACAATACAGTGTCTTCTTCGCTTCGCCAGAGACTTGAAGCCCAGAGATTGCGTAATGACTAACTAGGGGATTTCACATGTTTTTTAAGAAAAAAGAAAAGGCAGAAACAGCTCCTTCTGGGGATGGGAAAAATCCGTATCTCAATGCCCGCCAAGAATGGCTGGAACGCTATGGCTCGTACATCAGCCGCGCTGCGCAGTGGCGACTGACAACCATCATCGCCCTGGTTATCCTGGCAGGCTCTATCACCGGCAACGTAATCCAAGCCTGCCAGGTCAAAGCGATTCCGTACATCGTCGAAGTGGATAAGCTCGGCAAATCGGCTGTTGTCGCGCGTGCAGATCAGGCCAGCGCAACACCATTACGCTTGATTCAGGCTGAAATCGCAGCCTGCATCTCCGACTGGCGCACTGTTACCGCAGACATTGAGCTGCAAAAGCACATGATCCAGAGGCTCAGCTACTTTGTGACTGGCAGTGCCAAAGGGGTACTGAAGGAATGGTTTGCAACGAATAACCCCTATGAAATCGCCAAGTCCGGGAAGTTGGTGCATGTCGAAATTCAAAGTCTGCCCCTGCCTGTCAGCTCGGACTCCTACCGTGTGGAGTGGACAGAAACCATCCGTTCTCATGCAGGTGTAGTGCTTGAGCAGCACACCTATGAAGCCACGGTCAGCATTCAGATTTCACCGCCGACCTCAGAGGCCGTCCTGCTGCGGAATCCGGGCGGCATGTATATCACAGGTCTCTCCGCAAGCCGCGTCTTTAAAAACTTTGGGCCTGCCCCGTCTTCTGCCATCCAATAGGAGTTCTCCCATGAAATATCTTGCCTTGGTGCTTTTTTTGGTTCTTGCCCCTACGGCTGTAATGGCGGCTTCCCAGGAAGCTGCCCCGCAATTGCCTCCTGACTTTTTGAATCTGCCTGATTTTCTCAGCAATGACACCGTGCCCCTTACTCAACGGGAGAAGAAAGCGCTCAACCTGACTCGTGCCTGGGCCGGGCGTGGCCCCGCACCGGTTCTCTCTCATTCCGGGAAGCTGGTCTATGTGCATGGCGCATCCTTGCCGACGATTTTGGCCAGCCCCATGCAGGTCTGTGATGTGGAGTTACAGCCGGGGGAAAAAGTCAATGAAGTCATCGTAGGAGACTCCGCCCGCTGGATGGTTGAAACAGGCTCCGCAGGAGAAACGACACATTTGTTCATCAAACCGGTGGACGCTGGTCTGGAAACCACGGCGGTGGTCACGACGGATCGCCGAGTCTACCATCTTCGCCTTGTCTCTCAACGCACAGGGCACACGCCTTATGTGGGTTTTGTCTACGCAGACTCCATGAAACAGCAGATAGCAGCCAAGAACGCTGCGCAGGAACGGGAAACCTCTCGCAATACCGCCATGCTGGATGGGAAAAGCGTCGATATTTCCAAGCTGAACTTTAACTTTGAAGTCCGGGGGAAGGCCTCCTGGAAGCCGGAACGTGTCTTTGACGACGGGGAAAAAATCTACATTCATCTGCCGCGCAAAAGCACGGAACTGCCCGTACTGCTGGCGCGCAGAAAAGGAGAAAATGTCCTGGTCAACTACCGTGCGGATGGGAAAAAGCTGGTCGTTGACGGCATCTTTGACGAACTGACGCTGTTGCTGGGCGTGGGATCAGGCAAAGAAGAGATTCGGATCATCAGGAAGAGCTAGCATGAAGGATGAATCCCCCAACGGACTTGTCATGTCCCCTGAACCTGTCGTGGCCAGGATGGGGCGCTGGCCGTTATACGCACTACTGATCGTGCTAATCCTCTTACTGGCTGCACTGATATACAGCGTCAATTTTGCCCATGACCCTCAAAAAAAGGAAGGGCCACAAAAAGCGGCGACAGTCAGCGAAGAGGACAAGCCTGTCTGGCTTGTCGAAGGAAGCGGGCTTGCACTTGATCCCAAAAAAGACAGGACAAGCGGCGTAATGGTGCCCCCGGAACCCGCCAAGCCGGAGCCTATCGTTGTTGTCCAAAGGGAGGCCAAGCCGGATCAGCAAATCGAAAATATCAGGCGGATCAGGGCACAATCGTACATGAATGCTCTGACTGCTCCTCTGGTCGCCAAGCGGGTATCCAGCGGAGGAAGCACCGTAGTCACGGCATCAACGGCTCCGGGCACAGCCTCCACCACGGGATCGGATGTCGTTTCTTCTGCGGCGTCTGCCGGTGCGGATGGCTACTACAACCCTGCCGCTGATCGTGACAAAGAGGCCTTTTTCGACCGTGCCCGCAAGGATACGTCCTGGCAGCTTCCTGAGCAGCGTACTGAGGGGATGCCCCTGGAGCTGAAGACCGGGGCCGTAATCCCAGGTGTGATGCTGACGGGTATCAATTCCGATCTGCCTGGCAACATGATCGCGCAGGTAGCCCAGAACGTCTATGACACGGCGACGGGCCTGAACTTGCTTATTCCACAGGGCGCTCGTCTGTACGGCATTTATGACTCCCGTGTCGTATATGGCCAGCAGCGTGTCCTGATTGCCTGGAACAGACTCATTTTCCCCGATGGATCGTCGATTTCACTTGGCGCAATGCCAGGTGCTGATATGGCCGGTATGGCAGGCTTCAATGACGATGTGGACAACCATTACGCCCGGATTTTCGGATCGGCTCTCATGATGTCGCTGGTCTCTGGGGGCATGGCCTACGCTCTGGACGGGGCCAATGACAGCACGGAGACGGACAACGGGACACGCATGACTGATGAGATGACGGCCTCTCTGGCGCAGCAGCTTGGCCAGACAACGACGACGCTCCTTCAGCGTAACCTGAGCATCAAGCCCACGTTGGAGATCAGGCCAGGCTACCAGTTCAATATCGTGGTCACGAAGGACGTAATCTTCAGGGAACCCTACACGCGCTGGCGGCACTGAGGAGAGGGAAATGGCGCAGCAGCAAGAATATGGCCTTCAGACAACCGAGGCCAACCGCAAGCATACTGTCTTATGGGCATTTATGGCGGCAATACCGCTCTTGGCCCTGCTGGGCATGGAGATGGCAACGCTGAAAATCGCGTCTGATTACGGCTTCCATCCCATGCTGGGGCAGCCCTGGTTTTCGGTGTTAGGTGTTCCAGTCTATGCCCCGTGGCGTGTTTTTACATGGGAAGGCATCTCCCAACCAGTCATGGATAATGCCCTTGTACTTGGACAGGCATTCTTCCTGCTGCCGCTGTTCCTTGCCCTGTTATGTGTCGTCGCAGCCAGGCGTCTCAAAGGAAACCAGGAACTGCACGGATCAGCCCGCTGGGCACGAAAAGCAGAAATCGAGCGTATGGGCTACCTCGGCGGACAAGGTGTGTATGTCGGTGGATGGTTCGATAAAAAAAAGAACATATTACGCTATCTTCGACATAACGGCCCAGAGCATATCCTGTGTTTTGCCCCTACACGCTCAGGCAAGGGGGTGGGCCTGATCCTGCCGACGCTTCTGTCCTGGCCAGGCTCCACCCTGACCTTGGACATTAAGGGGGAGAATTGGGCGCTCACTTCCGGCTGGCGCAAATCCCAGGGGCATAAAGTTCTGCGTTTTGCTCCGGCGGATTCGTCCGGCTTCGGCTGCGCTTTCAACCCGCTGGATGAAATCCGTCTGACTTCGCTGGAAGCTGTCCAGGATGTTCAGAATCTGGCCCTTATGCTGGTCGATCCTGACGGTAAAGGCCTGGAAGACCACTGGACAAAGGCAGCCTTCGCCTTTTTTTCAGGCTTGATCCTGCATTGCTGCGTGGTTGTGCGCTCCCGGCAGGGGCGCATGCCGTCTCTTCAGGAATTGACGCTGATGATGTCTGATCCTGACCGTACAACAGCGGAACTGCTGGATGAGATGATGGTCATGGATCACGCGATGCTGTTTCGGGAGTTCGCTCCGGACGCGGACGCCCGTGTTGGTGAGGCCTGTCATATTTTCATAGCCAGCTCGGCCCGCGAAATGGCCGCAAAGGCGGAGAATGAAGCCTCCGGCGTCCTGTCGTCGGCGCTGGTCAATATGGCCATTTATCGGGACCCCATCATCAATATCAACACAGCCCGCTCGGATTTTCATATCCATGACCTCATGAACCACGAGACGCCTCTGGACTTGTATCTTGTGACACCTCCAGACGGCATAGATCGGGTGCGTCCCCTGATGCGGCTTATGCTTGATATGATCGTGCGCCGTGTCTGTTCCAGCATGGAGTTCAAGGATGGTGCCAGCGTCGCTGGATACAAACACCGGCTCCTGTTCATGCTGGACGAGCTGACAAGCTTGGGCAAGGTGCCGATTTTGGAGAAAGCCATTGCGTACATCGCCGGTTATGGCGGCAAGCTTTATCTGATCGTGCAAGACACCAAGCAGCTCAATGGGGTCTACGGAAAAGACAATGCCTTGATGGCTAACTGTCATGTTCGCATAGCCTATGCGCCGAATGACGCGGAGACAGCGGAACTTCTGTCGAAAATGACCGGCAAAACAACCGTTGTGGAAAAAAAGAACTCTGTCTCCATCAGCAAGAGCGGGCGTTCCCGATCCATCAATATCGCAGAGACAGCCAGGCCCTTGCTGACACCTGACGAGTGTTCCCGCCTCCCTGGAGCGGAGAAGGACAGCAGCGGAAAGATTACCAAGCCCGGACATATGCTCATTTTTACCGCTGGCCAATTTCCAATATATGGAATGCAGATTCTGTACTTTAAGGATTTGGTCTTTTCGCAGCGCGCTAAAATCCCTGCACCGGGAATTTCGGAAAACTCGCCTGCCGGGATGACCGACTCTCTCTATTTCCCTCGTGAGGTTCCCCTTCCTATCGAGCCGAAAGAGCAGGACATAGCGGCACCTGTGACGTTCGAGAGTTTCCTGGAAGATCGGCCATGAAGGCAATTTTGATATGCCTCGTTGGAATGATGTTGTTCCTGTATTGTGCCGGTTTTCGGCTCAACCCGACTCCATCGTTGCCAAAAGGCATTTACCGCATCGTTTCTGGGACTCCAGAACGTGGGGATTTCATCGCCTTCTGTCTGAAATCGCCTGTCTGGACACTGCTGGCCAAAGAACGTGGCTACCTTGCTCCTGGCTCATGTCCCTCCGGTCTGCGCCCATTGCTGAAGCAAGTGGTGGGGATGCCCGGAGATGCCATAACGATAGAGTCTGACGCCATACATCTCAGCACAATCTCTGGATCGAGCCGCTGGCCCGCTGCCCGGCATGAAGATTCCGCAGGCCGCCTCTTGCCTGGCAGCTCTCTGGAATCCGGGATGATTCCTGACGGCATGTGCTTGGCGTTGTCCGATCATCCCGGCAGCTTTGACAGCCGATTCTTCGGGCTGGTGCCCTTGGCCGACGTGGTCAAAGTCAAGCCCGTTTTTACCATAAAGGAGTGAACTATGGATAAAACTGAACAGGTCGCAGCGGCTGCCGATGCTTTCAACCAGGCTGAACAGGGGTTTGGCGTGGCTCTTGACCCTGATCTGGCTGAAGGGATGGGCGCGTTTACGGAAGATGCTCTGACACTGGAAGCAGTGATGGACGACGCCCTGCTTGCGGCGCAGGGAGGGGATGATGGCCACAAATAAAAAGGATCGGATTCCTTTCCATGAGGAGTTCGCGGAGAAAATCATCAAGATGTTGGAAGAGGGAACCGCGCCGTGGCAAAAGCCTTGGACGCCCGCCCAAAACATGGCTCCTCGCAATCCTCTGTCCGGGACAGTTTATCGTGGGGTCAACCGCTTGCATCTTGCCATGCAGGGCTATGCTGATCCACGCTGGATGACGCTGAAGCAGGCCAATGATGCTGGCTACCGCATCAAACAGGGCAGTCGCTCCACGCCTGTCGTCTACTACCAGTTCACCCGCGAGCAGGACAAAATGGACGAAAATGGACAGCCTGTCCTGGGAGATGACGGTACACCCGTTCGTGAGACGGTAGAACTGGCACGGCCCATTCTTCGCATGGCTCGCGTTTTTAACGCGGCACAGGTGGAAAACTTCCCTCCGATCCCGGAGCAAGAGAAGGCCTTTGCCTGGAATCCCCAAGAGAAGGCTGAAGCTGTTCTGGCCAATTCCGGCGCTATCATCAGGCACGATCAGCGTGACCGGGCATTCTATCGCCCGTCGAGTGATGAAATCCACCTGCCTCCCAAAACCCGCTTCGCACAAGCCGACCAGTATTATGCAACGGCATTGCATGAGCTGGGGCACTGGACAGGGCACCCTGATCGCCTGAATCGGGAGTTCGGTCCCTTCGGCTCCTCCACCTACGCCAAAGAAGAGCTGCGTGCAGAGATTTCCTCCTGGATGGTCGGGCAAGACATTGGTGTCGGGCATGATCCCGGACAGCACGCCGCATACGTAAAATCATGGATCGCCGCACTGAAGGACGATCCTCTGGAAATAATGCGCGCCTGCCGTGACGCTGAACGCATCCATGACTTTGTTCTGAGTATGGAAATGCAAAAAGAAAAATCCGTTGAGCACGCTATGGATGAGGCTCCCGAAACGATGGATATGGCCCCTCCGCCTGTACAAGCTGCGCAGGAAAGAACCTACATCCATATACCGTACCAGGACAAAGAACAGGCTAAGGCGCTGGGTGCCCGCTGGGATGCTCGTCAAAAACAGTGGTATGCCCCGGAGGGGACTGACCTCGCGCCGCTGCGGCAGTACCTGTCCGCTCCTGAAAACAAGCCAAGCATGGAGTGTGCCTCCAAAACAAGCCAAGAGAAGACATATCTTCACGTCCCCTACAAGGATAAAAACGTGGCCAAGGCGCTGGGTGCCCGCTGGGATGCCCGCCAAAAGCAGTGGTATGCCCCGGAGGGGACTGATCTTGAGCCGCTACAGCGGTTCCTGCCGAATCCTGAAAGATTCCGGGACATGGATACCCTCTCGCCGCAAGAGGAGTTTGCACGGAAGCTGGCTGACCTTGGCCTTGATTTGAAGGGACAGCTCCCAGAGATGGACGGACAAATCCATCGAGTTCCCCTTCTGTCAAAGCAAGGGCATGGTCTGGATGGGAGCTACTGCTTGCATGGAGATGGACGGCCTGCGGGCTGGGCACAGAATCATGTCACGGGAGACAGGGTGAAGCTGGTTGCGTCTGGGGTGATTCTGTCTCCTGCTGAAATTGAAAAACAGCGCCAGGAACGAACGGCACGACTTCAGGCTCAGGAGCAGGAGCGTGCCAAGGCGCATGAGGCTGCCGCACAGCGATGCCAAGCCATGTGGGACAGTTTTTCCTGGGCGTCCTCCTCTCCCTACCTGGAAAGGAAGGGAGTATCGGCCTTTGGCCTCAAGGAAGACCAGGGCAACCTCATTGTGCCGCTCAAAAATGCAGAGGGCCAGTTGCGCGGCTTCCAGGCCATTGCCCCGGATGGCCAGAAAACATTTGCAAGAGGTATGGAAAAAAAAGGGAATTTCCATCTGATCGGTGCCGATGAGAAGGACTTATCCCAGGGAGAAATCCTCCTGTGCGAAGGGTATGCCACGGGGGCATCCCTGCATATGGCCACGGGAAAAGCCGTGGCTGTCGCTTTTGACTCCGGCAATCTGCTGCCTGTAGCTGAAGCGATCCGCGCCAAATACCCTAATGCGGCAATTACCATCTGCGCAGACAATGACCACTCCATACAGAGAGAGGGCAAGCCGTATAATGTCGGCCTGGAAAAAGCCAAAATGGCTGCTCAGAAGGTCAATGGCTCTGTCAAAACGCCCCTGTTCACCGAAAAAGAAAAATCGCAAGGCCTGACGGATTTCAATGACCTGCATAAAGCACGCGGACTTGAAGCTGTCCGGCATCAGCTGGGATTAGGGCGAAAGATCGAGCAGGAAAAGGAGCTTACTCGATGAGACTTCTGATTGTTGAAAGCCCTGGCAAGATTAAGAAATTGCAAAATATTCTTGGCGCTGAATGGCGTGTTGCCGCCAGTTGCGGCCATGTGCGTGACCTGCCGAATCAAGGCTATGGCTTGGAGCCGCCGAACTTTGAACTGCGCTATACACCAACCAAGCCGGACGTCCTGAAGAAGCTCGCCGGCTTGATTCAGGATGCTGACGAGGTGTTCCTGGCATCTGACCCCGACAGGGAGGGAGAAGCCATTTCCTGGCACCTCAAAGACGCGCTGGGGATCAAATCCTATAAACGTGTGACCTACACGGCCATCACGCCGCAGGATGTCCAGGCAGGACTGAGTAGCCCGCGTGAGATAGATATGAACCTCGTCCATGCTCAAGAGGCTCGTCGTGCGCTCGATCGCCTGTGCGGCTATAAAGTGTCTGGGCCGCTGTGTATGGCTGTTGCTGAAGAAAAGATGTCCGCAGGCCGCGTGCAAAGTCCGGCAGTTCGACTTGTTGTCGAACGTGAGCGATCCATCCGCTCATTCGTCTCCACCACGCACTATGGAGTCGAACTGGTGTTTGAGGCTGTAGCGAATATTTCTGACGGTTGGAAAGCCTCTTGGCTGCCCAAAGAGGGGTGGCTGGAAGATGGGCAGGAGTACTTCCTGGACAAAAATACTGCGGAAAAAATAGCTGCCCTGCGCACGTTGGAAATTCTTGCGTGCGACGAAAATGAACGCCGCACCGCTCCCCCGGCTCCTTTCACGACTTCCTCGTTGCAGCAGGCGGCCAGCAACGCGCTCAAGTTCAAGCCCAAAAAGACTATGGATTTGGCGCAAAAGCTCTATGAAGCCGGGCAGATCACCTACATGCGCACAGACAGCCCTAATCTGAGCGATAGCGCTATTGCTGAAATCCGGGCGTACTGTGACGCTCAAGGATGGCCACTGCCGGAAAAGCCTCGTACCTGGAAAAGCAAAGCAGGAGCACAGGAAGCCCATGAAGCCATACGCCCTACCCATATCGAGGTGGAAGATGCCGGAGAAACGCCGGACGAAAAGGCGTTATATCGCCTGATCCGCATTCGTGCGCTGGCCAGCCAGTTAGCCGATGCCGTGTTTGATGTGCGTGTGGCCAGACTGGCCGGTAGTGTGGAAGGCAAAACAGCCATATTTGAGGCCAAGGGACGGACACTCAAAGAACAGGGCTGGAAAATGGTGATGGCACAGGATGCGTCGCTCAGTGATGCCGAAGAGGCCGAACCCGATAACGCTGTCCCCTCTCTCAAGCCCGGATGCCAGGCAACAGCAGTTCGAGGCGACGTTAAGACCAAAAAGACCAAGCCTGCCTCCAGGTTCTCTGAGGCGTCGTTGATCCGGGAGATGGAAAAGCGCGGCATAGGCCGTCCTGCAACATATGCTGCCATCATGGAAACCATCGTTGCACGATCCTATGTCCGGGAGGAAAAAAGTTTCCTCGTACCCACGCCGCGCGGTGAAAAACTTGTGGACGCCCTGGTCGGGGCATTCGGCTTCCTGGACTTGGATTTTACCAAGCACATGGAAGAGCGTCTGGATGACGTGGCCAGCGGTAAGCTGACCTATGTGGACTGCGTCAGCGACTTTCATGCCCAGCTCATGAAAGAGCTGGATAAATTCGTTTGTGACCACACCATCCCATGCCCTGAATGTGGCGACCGCGAACATTTCAGACATATCCGTTCCAAAGAAAAAGGCTGGAATTTCTGGGGGTGCAAGGCCTGCGGGACTACGTTTGCTGATGAGCATGGCCGTCCCGGCGCGAAGCAGGAGAAGGAGAAGACACGTTCTGAAGAAACGGACTTCAAGTGCCCCAAGTGTAGCAAGCCCCTGGTGGCCAGACCTACCAAGTCCGGGGGGTCTGGTTCGGATGCTCTGGTTTCCCGAAATGCAAAGTCAGGTTCTGGGCCAAAGATGATGGAACCCCTGATTTTGAAAATCCTCCCAAGAATTAAGGAGTAAGTATGGCAGGCTTGAAATCCTCGTCTACAGACCTTTCTTGTTTCCACCTTGCTGACACCAAGGCCGTTACCGCTGCCAAGCTCAAGCAATTTGCTTTCCGCTCCATTGACGATGCCAAAACGGAAGAACTGGCCTTTGGCTGGGTAAACATTGATGATCCGATGGATACGGCTTGGCAGGTTTCCCCTCCAGACAAAGGCGAATGGCTTTGCTGGGCGTTCCGCATGGATAAACGGTCTGTGCCTGCTCAGGTCGTGAAGAAGCATCTTGCTGAAGCACTGAAAGACGAGCTGGCAAAATACTCCGCCCAGGGCATTGATGGTGTTCCCCGGACACGGAAAAAAGAGCTGAAGGAAGCGATCCGTCTGAAACTTCTGGCCAAGGCAGAACCCGTGCCCTCCACGGTGGATGTCGCCCTGAACCTGGCTAATGGCACTTTGTATGTGGCGACGAAGTCCAAAGGGATACTGGAAAAGTTTAAGGACTACTTCAAATCTTCTTTTGGCATCGAGGTGGCAGAATTACAGCCCGTGGAAAACATGGGAGCGTGCCTGCATACGCTCTATGCTGAAGGTCTGACAGCCGATGTGAATGGAGACAGGTATGAGCTGGCAGAAGCGGGAGTCATCACGCTCTCTGGCCTGGATGCCGACAATGAGCAGGTGACGATTACTGCCAAGAATGACCGGGCTGCCGTGGATGCCGGACTGGAAAAAGGTTTCGGCATCTCCAAGCTGAAAGTCGGCATGACGAAAGCAGACGATGCGGCAGAATGGACGTTTTCCCTGGAAAGCGACAGCCTGCGGATTTCTGCTATCAAGTGTCCGGCCTCGTCCAGTTCCGAGCCTGAAGATGACAACCCGGATGCTGGCCTGCTGGAAAAGCTCTACCTGCTTGACCAGGTCGTGGCCGTTACCAAACAGCTTTTTGGTCAGCCGTAGTTCAATCCGAGGGGGGCACCGCCCCCCTCATATGGAGCCTCCAATGCAAAAATTCTTTGTGTTTTTGGTCTTCACCCTCTGCCTGCTCATTCCGATCCGTCCAGTCTGTGGGGCGGACTCCACGACGTTTAATCCGACAACCGTTGCGGTCATCGCAAAAGGCACCAGTTCCATCCCTGTCGGTACGATTATCTCTTGGCCAGTTGCACAGAATCCGGCTGATTGGCAAAATTCTGACGGCTCTTATAACTGGCTGGAATGTAATGGACAAAGTATATCGAAGACAGTTTACCCGGAACTGTTTGCGCTCATGGGCGGCCAGGTGCCCGATCTGCGCGGCCTGTTCCTTCGTGGATATGGCGCACAAAGCCATGCTCAGAATAATGGTTCCACCGTAGGCATAACGTCCACTACACACCGCTCCGGCATATTAGGAGAAGTCCAAGGAGACAGTTCACGGCCAATTAGCGGAGGGCTATCTAATGTACAAGGGGCAGCCAATCCAGCGGGGGTAGCTGCATCAGGAGTCTTTGAGCGACGCATTCACTCAGATAGAGCGGCAGGATCTTATGGAGGTAGTTATTTTACCAACCTGACTTTCTCATCTAGCCGTGTCGTACCAACCGCAGAAGAAAACAGGCCCGTGAATATGGCCGTGCGCTATCTCGTCCGGGCACGGCCATGACGGGCTTGCCAAAGGGAGGGGATGGTTTTATATAAAAAGGGAACCCCGGCTCCTGCTGCTAACAGAAACCGGGGCTGGCACGGCGCGGTTCGCGCC
This sequence comes from Desulfovibrio piger, assembly GCF_951793255.1. Lineage (NCBI taxonomy): Bacteria > Pseudomonadati > Thermodesulfobacteriota > Desulfovibrionia > Desulfovibrionales > Desulfovibrionaceae > Desulfovibrio > Desulfovibrio piger. The sequence continues at coordinate 103,113 of NZ_OX636706.1, read as the reverse complement.
CCCGTGCACGGCTACCACCGACGGACTATCTTTTACGACCCCGACCCACCGCATATGGGCCGGGGTCAACTGCTATCTGACGGCGGGCGCCAGCAGCAGGACAAGGGCCATTGCGACGAATAGAGCGAAAACGATCTTCCGCATGGCAAGCCCTCCTTTTCCGTTTGCGCCGTGCCGACGCTCAGGCCAGAGGGGAGCCGTGCAAAACGGGTATATCTTATCCTCCTATCTTGCTCAAGGATTCTCTGCTTGATGAGCGGGGATGAGCTACCCGGAACTGTTTGCGCTCATGGGCGGCCAGGTGCCTGATTTGAGAGGGCTTTTTTTGCGCGGCCACGGCTCCCATACGTCAACGCATTATGGCACTGTGACACACAAGAGTGCGGAACTTGGCCAGGTTCAGGGTGATGCGATCCGGGAGATATGGGGGAGCTTTCCTGAACTGATCGCACCTGGTTGGGGAACAAGCACCCAAGGGGCCATGTACTATGGCAGCCCTTGGGCTTCTGGTGTGCATCGTTCTGAAGGATCGGACTGGAGTAAACGGGGAGCCAATTTCTACGCTTCGCGTGTTACTCCGGTCGATGGTGAAATTCGTCCAGTGAATCAGGCTGTACGCTACCTGATACGGGCACGTTAAGGGATAGCCCTGATGAGATAGCGGACGGCCTGGTTATCGGGGCGCACCTCATTGGCCACGGGAACTCCACCGGCAGAAAGATCAAGGCCATAATTGGTGCTGCTCCAATTGTTGTCCCATGTTCCCCGGATAACTGTGACCTTGTGGCTTCCTACAGGCTTAAAAATGCCACTCCCGCTCAGATAACCGCCAAACCCTACACTAATACTGCCTGACGCGGAAATATCCCGCATGGCGTGCCCTTGCGTCACACCCAGCGCTGCGGAGTTTCCTCCATGCCCCCGGAGGAACAGCCCCCGCAGATCGGGCACCTGGCCGCCCATGAGCGCAAACAGTTCCGGGTAGTTTTTTGACAGGCAGGAAGTGCACGGTTTACCTTGAAAATTAAGGCAAAAACGAGTAAGTAAAATCTGCACGGCTACCCTCCGAGCGTCGGCACGGCGCATGACTCCCGCAAGGGTAAAGGGGGTATCAGCCATGTCGCGTCTGTTTTTGATCGCGCTCTTCGCGCTGGTACTCGTCCTGCTTCTGGCGTCTGACGCCATATAGCGGTTGACCCCGTATCAGGAGCGAACTGATACGGGGTCGAAAACGGTTAAAGCACTGGTAGCCGTGTGAGATAGGGGGCGCGGACTGCGCCGTGCCAGCCCCGGTTTCTGTTAGCAGCAGGAGCCGGGGCTCCCTTTTTATATAAAATCATCTCCTCCCTTTGGCAAGCCTTCTCATGGCTGGGCACGCACCAGGTAGCGTACCGCCACGTTTTTAGGGCGTGTCTCTGAGCCAGTATTTTCCCGTGTCCAAATTGAATTATCAAAGCCATCCCACTTGGCATAAGCATAAATTCCTCCACCATCAGCGCTATGTCTCCATAAAGAAAGGGGATGTGTATGGGGGCCAACGGCATCGGCTTGATATGTCCCAACAGTTCTCCCTGCATCTATCCCTCTTCCGGCATCCGCTCCCCGGAGAAACAGGCCGCGCAGATCGGGCACCTGTCCACCCATAAGCGCAAACAGTTCCGGGTAATCTGCTATCTAAAAAAAGGCCCTCTGAAATCCAGAGGGCCTTTCTCGCAATAGGCTGTTTTTAGTTAGTCTAAGGCTGACAGTACCAGCTTCCTAGATTTTGGATCAAGTTGATCTATATATTCGTTCAGAAGGCAGATATATTTGTAGTAGAACTCAGCGTCTTCGTAGTCGCGAAGTGAGAGAGAGTATAGAGAAAAATAAGTTGCGATTATTCCAGCGAGCTGCGCAGATATGACTTCGCAAAACATATTTCCTTTTTGATGTACCTTATACATTCCAGCAGGAGGGGTCATATAAAAACCTCCATTGCTGAGTTCATGATAGTCCCACATTCCTCCATCATAATCTTCAGACAAAAAGTTCATCCACGAAAAGACGTTGTGTTCAACCATAGGAGCGACTTCGCCAAAATGTTTGATGATGGAAGTCATCATCGCTTCACGCGCCACAATAGAATCTTTAATCTGCATGTCGCTTCTCCTTACTTTGGAGTTTGTCCAAAACCCGCGTTTTGGGCATGGTGTTCACAAAATGACACCATGACAAAACGCGGCATGGGCAAAGCCCATCTTCAAGTGCATCAAAGTAGGGGGGAGTATCCATGACAGGCGTTAGTGAAGGGAGAAGCTGACGCGGAAGCGAGGTAGCCAAGGGCTGCCGTAGCTGCACAAGGAAGCAATCCTGAAACGACACGCCTGGCGGGGATACTGCGCGAATGCGCACCCCTCTACCTCAAACAAATTTTTCTATCAGGAGTTACAATGGAAATCCGCTTTCAACCATATCGTAAATCCGGGACTTGGGTTGTTTATTGGAAAAGCCCCTGGACAGGGGCGCATCACCATCGTGGGTTTTATACCCAAGAAGAAGCGGAAAATTTTGTAAAGGGGCTTTCCGATATTTATAATAAAGAAAAAGAAATTATACGCCGAAGAAAACGATATACCAATACGAAGATATTACTATCAGACTTAGTTGAACGATACTTTTCTGTCGCTGTAACTAATATGACAACCTTAAAACAAAATAGATACCATATTACACATATTGTTAAAATGTTTGGCAACAGGCAGGCCATAAAGATAACAATGGATGATATATTATACTTTATAGAAGTGCAGAGACTTAGGGGGCTTCGACAAACGACAATAAATATACGAGTATCAATTCTGAGAACAATTCTGAATTGGGGAGTACGAGTTGGTTTATTGCCTCATAATCCTCTTTCAAGTTTTCGACTTCCTCAAGCTAGGCCACAGAGAATTGTTCCGCCAACCCCTGATGAATTACAGAGTATATATGCTGTGTCTCCAGATCATATTCAGCGAATAATTTTATTAGGTACATATCTTGGGCCTAGGATTGGGCCTTCTGAACTATTCAAATTGCGTTGGTCTGATGTAGATTTAAAAAATGGAATAATCCATATGCCAAATGCGGCAAAAGGTGCAACAGATTCCGCTAGAGTTATTCCTATTCGATCTGGTTTAATTCCAATTTTAAGTAAATTATTTAATTCCGATAGGATATTAAATATATCATTTGTCATCCACTGGAAAGGCAATTCGGTTCGATCTATTCACAGAGCATGGACGAGTGCGCTTAAACGTGCGGGGATTGAGAGAAGGATAACTCCATATTGTTTACGCCATGCTTATGCCACCTACTCAGTACAGGGCGGTGCAAAGCTCAAACCCTTGGCAAAGTTGATGGGGCACAAAAACGAGAGGATGATCTTGCAGACATACCAGCATGTGCTTGAAAAAGATGAACGGGATACGATTGAGGCAATGCCGGATGTTCTGCGCTTATTCCCCAAAAGGCGTAAGCCTCAAACACGAAAATCAGCACAAATCCCCCCCCTTATCTATTTCATAATATAGTAAAATCATTAACTTTTTTTACATACATTGAATAATAAAAAAATTAAAATAGATTTATTTTTTTATGTAAAAAAATATTTACATCTTTATTTTATTATAATAAAAAAGAGGCATGTAAAAATATGGGAGGTAAACCTATGCATGTATGCAGCATTGCAAATCAAAAAGGTGGTGTTGGGAAAACTACGACCACTCAGAACTTGGGCATGGCTTTGGGAAAGAAAAAAAAGGTGCTCCTCATTGATTTGGACGCCCAAGGGAATTTGACTGATGCCTGCGGTCTTTCTTCTCCTGAGTATTCTGCTTATGAAGTACTAAGTGGAGATCGCGCCCTTGCCGATTCAGTTTTTCATCTTAGCAATCATATCGACCTGTTGCCTGCGACCCGGAATTTAGCTGTTGCCGAACTGGCTTTTGCATCGCGCATGGGTAGAGAAAACCTGATGAAAAAAGCCCTCCAAAACAGTAGCTACGATTTCGTTCTTATTGATTGTCCGCCGTCTCTGGGACTCCTGACCGTCAATGCTTTAACTGCCTCTGACAGTCTTCTCATTCCTGTCCAAGCTGAATATTATGCATTGGCTGGCCTAGATTTGATTTTGGAAACAATGAACAGTGTCGTGGAAAATTTGAACCCAAAGCTACATTTACTTGGAATCCTTTTGACATTTTTTGATAAGAGAAAATCCTTGAATCGTGATGTGCTTATAGGATTGCAAGAACGATGGGGAAAACTTCTATTTTCAACATTGATACGTGATAATGTTTCACTGGCAGAAGCCCCTAGCGATGGCCACAATATTTTTGAATATCGTCCCAAAAGCTATGGGGCACAGGATTACAGCGCGCTTGCCAAAGAGTTCCTGGCTAGGGTAAAAAAACAATAAATATTTTTTTCCATAAAAAAGGAGGAAACAAATGGGGCTTGGCAATCGTGGTAAACAGCGCATACAAGGGACTGAAACTCCTACAGTTAAGGAGCTGTTTACGCCGACAGAAAAAACAGAAGACAGCGATCAGGCGTCGAAAATGAAAATCGGACGCCCCAAAGGGCTTCCCACCAAGGCAAAAACTTTCACGCTTCCCCTGGAACTTAACCAGCGGCTTAGACGCTTTGCTTTTGAGCATGAGTGCAAAGAAGTAGATGTCGTGCGCGCCGCATTGGAAAGTTATCTCAATGAGCACGAAAAGTGATAATAGTTATACGCGGTGTGCGGTCATCGGCTGTAATGTATCCTATCGGAAAGAAATTACACCTGAAATTCTTAAAAATATAATCCTAGGCAAAGAGGAGATGGGGCATTGGCTTGGCCATATTGATACTTTTTTTAACGAATTGCCCCATGAAATCATTATCGGGTTCATCAAGGAAAACGGAATTTCTTATAATGAGTTGAAAAAAAAGTATGATATGCTTCCCAAGGTAATGAAAGGAAGAAATTTTGAGAGGATTATCCATGAATAGCGATAGTTGGAAAAATTTATTTTCAGCAGCTATGCAACAAATCAAGCAGGCCAATTTGCCATCTTCCATGTGGACATTTGGCGGTGGCACTGTGCTTATGCACAAGTTCAGTCATCGGTTCAGCAAAGATATTGATATTTTTTTCAGTGACAGGCAGTTGCTAGGTTATATTTCTCCACGCATCAATGATGCCTTAGAGGATAGAGCTATTAAATATATCGAACAAGACAATTTTATAAAGATATATCTCAAAGAAGGGGAAATAGATTTTATCCTTTCTCCTCGTATATCAAACTGTAAACCAGTCCAAGCCATAATCGAGGGTGAAAAAATATTCTTAGATCATCCTGTTGAAATCATTGCTAAGAAAATAGAGCACCGGGCAAATGAGTTCAAAGCGAGGGATGTTTTTGACTTGGCAATAGTATATTCGCAAATGAAAACAACCATGCTCAAAAATCTGGATATATCAAAAGAAAAACTGATCTGCCTTAATAGGAGAGTCTGCGATCTTCACGAAAGCAATATTTTAGAAAACCAGCTTCAAGAAATCAGCAGGCTTCCTGCCGGTGAAAAAATCAGAGGAACTGAATTTGAACTATTTAAGAACTTCATGTGCGCAATGGAAAAACAGATAGACTCAAAACAAAAAACTATCTTCTTTGAAAGGTAAAATTATCTTTCCCATGCTTGATGCCGCCTTTTGGGGGCCTTTTCCGGTCGGCAAAAGCAGTTTTGTCCCTTCGCTAAGCTGATTTTTGTTCCATCTACTAGTGTAAATGTCTCGCCCAAGTTATCTTTAGTTCGTGATTTTACATTCCATTTCATAGACATATACGCCAGCGCTGTTTCTCGCGCTTCCTGGCTGAAGCTGATCTGCCTGCTGGTGTCGATGATTTTACCGCCTTGGGGAAGACGGTAGACGATATTTCCATGCGTGGTGATGCTGGCCTGCACGCCTGGGACAATTTTTTCCATCAGAGCAACACTGGTCAGGCAACGCTTCCTTTGAGGTGACAGGACAGCGTTTTCCAGGATTTTTGTCTCCTTGGCCAGTGGGCTGTTGCCCACTTCTTGCTGGTTGGTAGCCCTCTCCGAAGAGACAACCTCCTGCCGGGATCGCAAGATGGCCAAGGCGGTTTCATCTCCCTGGATGGCTTTGTCACGCAAAAAATCCAGCCAGTTGCCTGCCTGCCGGGAGCGCGTTGCCTGGATTTCCTCCCGCTCATATTGCCATGACAGCTTGCGGAGATATGCCCTGGTCGTGCGGGCCAAAGGCTTGGCTGCCAGCTCTTGCCGCTTCCGTCGCCACTTCTGGTGTATGCTCTCCAGTTCCGCTTTCTGCTCCTCGTGCCCTTGGGAGAACTCCATCCACAAAGCCCCTCTGTCCGGGGCCTTCTGGATAGGAGATATGCCATAGCGCCGCTCACTGTCCGGGAATTGTCCTTTTGCCGCCTGAAACTGCCCGAACCGGCCTTCCAGCTTCTTCAGGGAAAATTCACGGTGCGCTGTGCTGGCTTTGGCCGTCTGCCGCCCATAGCGATCCTTGATGACCAGCCCGGCACCACGTCGCCGCAATTCCAGCCCGTGGGTCGCAAAGGCCTGGTGAACATCCTCCCAGGATTGACATTGCTCCAGACTGGCCAGGACAGCGATACTCTCCTGCCGCGCGAAGCCTTCAAAGGATTGCTGGCCAGAGTGCGCTTCCATCGCGGCAGCTTTACTGCCAAGGCCTCTCTCCTTGCCCGCTTCCCTCCCGTTATCCACGGTCAGGCCGTATTCCTTTTCCAACTCCCGACACAGCTTGTCGCGCTTGATGTAGTCGCGCCACGGCTCCACCCGCGTCAGCTTCTCCGGGTGGATCAGATTGTATGCGACATGCATGTGGATGTTCTCGGTATTGACGTGCACGCCGCAATGGCGCTGATGCTCTGACAGGCCCAAGGCATCAGCAAATCGTTCTTCGATCTGCTTGAATACATCTGGCGTCAGCTTCCCTTCATCTTCAGGGTGAAAGCTGATAATCAAATGATAGGTTTTCTCTTTGCCGGTGCGCCTGTTGAGCGCCTGGGTATCCGCTACTTCCTGCACAGCCAGGTCATAGTCATCGCCAGCCCAACATCCGGCGCACCAGCTCATAAGACATTTTTCCGGCATCATGGATTTGGATAAATTTTCGTTCCCTCGCAGGCTATCAGCGGCTCGTCGATCAGGGCGTGCATCAGCAGGCAGAAAATCCGCAATTTCTCTTTTTTGTTCTCGCTGCGAGTAAGATGCCAGACGGCATTCGGACAGTTGACGCAGGCGGTTTCCGGCAACGCCTTGACTTGCTGAAACATTTCGCTGCGGATCGTAGATTCGTTCTTCATTCTGAATATCCATGCTATATTCATGCCCGGCGGCGATATAGTTCGCCAGCCGGGCATAATTGTCATTCCGGGGAGCAGAAAGGATGTGTTTGCTAATCATAATGCCTTGATTTTTGCCTTCAGCTCAGCCTGTGCCTGGTCGATCTTGTGGAGCAGTCCGTAGATTTGTTCCTTATGGCCACTGGCCAGCGTCTGCTTGAGCAATCCGCCAAGGCGGCCCAAGTCCGCATTGACCTTCAGCAACTCGCGCCGGGCCTGCTGATCCTCCCGGCTTTCAACTCGGAAACCGAGGCAAACACGCCGGGCAAACTCCGATATACTCAGACCAGCGCGTTTACTTGATGCCATGATGAGCTCAAACTCCTCCGGCGTCACATAGGCCTGAATCCGGTCACTACGCCGAGCCTTTCTCCTTGCCTCTGCCATGCTACCAGCACTGCCATTTCAGGTTGTGGTTTGAGAAACCGCTCCAAGCGGCCAGCACGGCCTTGAAAAGATCATGCTCTGTCTTCAGTTCTTCAAAATTGTCCACACCGCAGCGATTGCAGATATAGGTGCGGATTTCCGTCTTGGTGTAGTTGCTGAAATGCCCCCAGAAATCGACCAAGCCCTGCAAGGTAAGGAGCATGTTCGTTGAAGAGGTATCCTTCCATCCATCTTGTCCCCCAACCCGGAAGAGTTCCTCAAAGACGTAAATGATGGCTTCCTGCAACCGACATTCCTGAAGGTCTCCCACACTCTTCACGCGCATCCTGGCGCAAAGACGCTGTTCGGTATGTTCCAGGCTGTCTCCCTGAAGCAAGGCTTCCAGACGCAGGATACCCTCCAGAGCCGCTCGCCCTCCTTTGCCGATCCGCTTTCTTGACCGGAAAAAATAGGGGATAGGCTGCGCCTCTTTTGACAGCATTTCCTGTTCCTGGGCTTGCTCTATGATGGAGTCTTTTTGCTGATCCAGCAGGGTTTGCTCCATCGCATTGAACGCCTCCAGGAATTTTTCTTTCCAGGCAGCCGCCTTCTTGCCCGTAAAGCCCATTGCCAGGAAGGAAAAACCGTCACGGGTCATGCGGTAGGCGGGCCGCATTTCGCCTTTGGCATCCTTGTATTCAACGGGCGCAAAATTGCGCTCGTTAAATTCTTCAGAGCACTCCAAGTTGGAGATGGCCCGCAGCACGTCCTTATGCTCCTTCTCAAACGCCTGCGCCACGGTCAGCGATGTGGTGAACATGTTTCCGCCGTCGATCTCAACAATGTTTTCAGTGGGTTGCACGATAATCTCCTGTCCATTGCTCTGATGTTCGTCCATGATTGTTCTCCTGCGTTTAGCGTTGAGCCGAAGGCGAATAAGCAAGCCTCCCCCGGCGTATGAGGGGGCAGGACGTAAAGTAGGCACTTGAAAAGTGACGTTACTTTACCTGTCCTGCCTTCTTAGTTTTCTCTTAAACATATCATATTTTATCTGATTCTTGCAACAAATAAAAAAATAAGATGAAATCAGTGTAGAATACGATAAAATACGAATAGCCCCGGAGGACGTATCCTTCCGGGGCTATCGTATTTGAATGCTTGACGCTGCTATGATTGAGCTTCTGCCCGTTTGGCAGCGCGGGCTGCTTGGGCACGCCGGGCGTTGGTCGTCAGCTTGGCCAAGAGGTTGTGCGCCATGAGCTTCTGCGGTTCGGAGTAGCCACAGAGCTTTTTGTACTCTTCCACAGTGATGCCGTGGTGAGCCAAGTGTCTGGCCGTCAGCGTCAGTGACTGCTTACCGCACAAGCAGCATGTAACGCTCGTATCGGTGATGGCTTCGGCAGGATCGCACTTCAAGTCTTTTTGCGTATAGCATTTTTTTTCAGGAACACGATCCTGCGGTTCATTAGGCTTCTTCTCCTCTTTTGGGGCCGGACTTTCCGAGGCGGGACAGGCTACGACTCTGGACTGTTCCCAAAGGCGCTTTTCGATTGCCATGTTGAGCAGCTTCGCCTTTTCGTACTGCTCCATGACGAACTCAATGGGTTGGTCGCTATATTTTGCAAAAATCGCTGTGAAAATATCTCTGTCTTCAAGAGCCATGTAGATACTCCTTTATGTATGTAGTAACAAATAATACGCTTTTAGAAGATTGACAATGCCCATTATGGCTATTCTGGAATTTTTTTATTGTACAATCCAATTGGACTTTCTCAAAAATGATGACTTTCGCGATGTGCCTGATGAATTGTGGGAACGTGTCGACCTCTTCTTGCTCTATTCAAGCGACAAAGAAATGGTGGTGGAATCAAACCAATCCCACAGCTTATGCCGAAGTACAACCTGACAAATCATACAGAATGGTCTTGCAGAATCGCTCTCAGATGCCTTTGTCTGCGGATACCGCCAACTAGGGAACATGGTAGAAAAAGCCTAAATCGTCCGTTCGCTCATTGCGGCAGGCTGTATATCCGTCGCATGCGATTTTCTCGGTCTTTCCTTGAGATAGATGGCTGAATGCTGAAAAAACGCGCCGAGGCAAGGATGGGGTTTGTGAGGAAGGGAAATCCCTCTGCTCGCGCGAGGGGCCCTCCCCCAAACAAGCCGTGGATACGGTAAAAAAATCTTGACTTACACTTTCGTCATCTATGTTTGGCACTTGAATTTTGAGGAAAATAGCGGCATCCTACAAGCTCAGTTAACCGCGTAGAATACCATCAACAATTGCCGGTGGGAAGCATATGAGTATCCAGTATTCTATGAAGATGAACCGCATGACGGTCGATAAGCTCGGGGTCAAACTCTACGACCGGGTATACGCTGTGCTCGCAGAGCTTATTTCAAACAGCTATGATGCCGATGCCCAATCCGTTGTTATCAAGGCCCCTATGGGGCAATATCTTGCCGTCCGCCATGACGGGGTCGTCCAGAGCAAAGATGTCACAATTGAGGTTGAGGATGACGGTTCCGGTATGACGCCTCAAGAACTACAAGACTTTTATCTTGTGGTAGGAAAAGAACGACGCACCGATCCTAAGCGCGGCGACAAATCAAAGATATATAAAAGAGCTGTTATGGGGCGCAAAGGTGTTGGTAAGCTCGCTCCATTTGGAGTTTGTCGTTTTGTTGAAGTTCTAAGCGCAGGCGGCGAAAAAATAACTGAGAATAACATTACGGGATATCGGACTGCTCACATTATCATGGATAAAAACGTGATGATAAGCGACACGTCAGACATTTACCATCCAACAGTAGGTGAGATGGACGGCAAACTCAGCGATAAAACCTATACAAAAGTAATTTTGCGAGAGTTTGACTTTAGGAAAATAGGTTCCATTGAAGAACTTTCACGGCAGCTCGCGCAGCGTTTTGGACTTGAAACATCAAACTGGCGGATTGAACTCATTGATACCTCAAAAACACCTGGAGATCCCGCTTCATCCATCACTGTCGGCAAGTTCAACGTTGACGTGATGGACAACTCAAAGGTGTGTTTTGAAGGCCCGCGACCAACCATTGCCACAACACATCCTACACAATATAGGACATACAACCCTAACGGAGGCTTCAATGATAAAATATTACCTGGATTTTACAATGAAGGATTGTTTTATCCGGTAACAGGTTGGGTTGCCTATTCTAAGGTTCCTTATAAAGATGAGTTGATGTCTGGAATTCGTATTTATTGCCGAGGCAAATTTACCGCTCAAACAGTGGTGTTTGGCAAAAAAGCTGGTTTCACAGGAGAGCACTCTATCCGTAGCTATCTTGTGGGTGAATTACATGCCGACTGGCTTGATGAAACAGAAGATTTAATCCAGACAGACAGAAGAGATATCTTGTGGTCACAGGAACTTGGCATGCTGTTCCAAAATTGGGGACAACAAATTGTCCAGTATGTAGGTTCGATTGCGCGAAACCCCATGCGCCAAAGCATGATGAATAAATTTTTTGAGGCTGGGGACGTAGTCAATAAAATTAACGATGCTTTTCCAACTAAAAACCAAAAAAGCTTACGCGATACTGCAATCGATGTGGCAAAATTGCTTGGGAAATCCATGCGTGGCGACGAGTTTGAAGATCCCAACGCTGTTGAGGATATGGTTCAATTAAGCATCCTTCTCGCCCCCATTCAAAACCTTGACGCAAAACTTCGGGAAGCTGCTGAGACTGACATTAATCCATTGCGCGTTATAAATGATATTTTGAAGACAGCGAGACTTGCTGAGACTGTAACGTTTGGACACCAAGTTGTAAAACGAATTGAAATCATAGATAATCTTGAAGCCTTAAAAGATATGGAAGAAACTCCTGAAAGTGAGCTACAAAAATTGATAGAATCAGCTCCATGGTTGATAAACCCTCAATGGGTTCCTGTTACAGCAAATCAAGGATTGGCAACATTAAAGCGTGAGTTTGAAAAGTATTTCAAAGAGAAAACAGGTGCTGAAATAAACCTCTCCGATTTCTCGGAAGCAGCAAAACGCCCTGACTTTGTATTATTTAGCCAAGATGGAATTCTGCAGCTAATTGAAATTAAACGGCCAAAACACTGCATTGACGATACAGAATGGGAAAGGGTGCAGAATTATTTTGACCAACTTGAAGATTTTTTTAAAAATCCTAAGCACGAACTTTTTCTAAGCATTGCATCAAGCTACCATATCACTATAGTGTGTGATGGTGATAAGTTAAAAGGTTCCGCTAAAAAGGCTTATGAATCTTATAAAAAGGAGAATTTGTTGACCGTTATTGATTGGAGTTCATTCTTGTTACGAACAAAACAAACACACCAAACATTTCTTGATGAAGCAGAACGACTCAAGAGCATGTAATATGAATTTCCCCCAAAATAAAAAACATCAGCCAGTCGCTGTAGACCTCTTTTGTGGAGGAGGTGGCTTGACTGTTGGCTTAAAAAAAGCAGGATTTACCGTTGCCGCTGCTGTGGAAATAGAGCCTGCCGCTGCATCAACTTTTCAAATTAACCATCCAGGAACAAAGCTTTTTATTCAAGATATTCGTCATGTTTCCGGAAAGGATTTACTAGCTCAGTCTCCAACTGGAACTATTGACTTGCTTTCAGGATGTCCTCCGTGTCAGGGATTCACCAGCCTAACAGCAAAATACAAGCGCGATGATCCTCGAAATGCCTTAGTCAATGAAATGCTGCGCCTCATTAAAGAAACCCTTCCAAAAGCTGTCATGATGGAAAATGTTCCTGGCCTTGCTCTGCGCGGAAAGCATCTCCTTGACCCGATGTGCAGCCAATTAGAAGGTTTGGGCTACAAAATAACTCTGAATGTTTTACAAGTCGCTGATTATGGTATTCCACAATTCAGAAAAAGACTAGTGCTACTTGCAGGACGCGGGTTCAGCATTTCCATGCCGAAGCCAACTCACTCTAGCACTGGGGCCAACGGCCTGCCTATGTGGAAGACGGTGCGCGAGGCAATTTCACACTATCCTGCCCCTATCACGTTCAGCGAGGCAAAACTTTTGGGCAAACTCCCTTCACGTGAGTGGCATGTGGTCCGTGATTTATCCGCTCAAAATGTTGCCCGACTTCAGGCGGCTACGCCCGGCACAAGCTGGGAAAATATTCCTGAATCGCTTCGGCCTCCCTGCCATCAAGGAAAATATAGAGGTTTCTCTAATGTTTACGGCAGAATGGAGTGGGACAAAGTCTCCCCCACCATAACGGGTGGTTGTACCACTTTAAGTCGTGGGCGCTACGGGCATCCTACCGAAAACAGGACTATTTCGGTACGTGAAGCGGCCACACTGCAAACATTCCCGGAAGATTATATTTTTGACACGCAATATATGGATAAGGTTTGTAATATCATTGGGAATGCTCTTCCTTGCGAGTTTGCCCAGCAGATTGCATCGCAGTGCCTCCACGCAATGCAATCTGCTGGGAGGATTCCGGCATAGTTTTTGATTTTCCCCAAAAGGGTAAGCTCGTCGCGAAACATGCAGGTTTTCGCGATGTGCCTGATGAATTGTGAGAACATGTCGAACCTTCCTTGCTCCATTCAAGCCAAAACGGCGTGATGGAAACAAACCAATCACACAGCAAACGGTTCTTGCCGGGATTTTCATAAATGTCGTAGTGGATGCCAATGGACCATGCTTCCCACTTGTTATGGCTCAAAAAGCACTGTCCACGAGCACTTCAAACGTTGGAACAAAACCGGTGTCATGGCGAAAATCTTTCGCATACTTGTCACAGAGTATAGGGAGAATGTCGGCATTGATGCCCAATGTCAATATAATTTTACAATAAGTATGGTAAGTTTAGCGTATCCTATTTGGATAACTAAGAAATTATCACTCCAAATTAGGCAAAGAGGACACGGCGAGATGTGCTTGACTAGGGGCAAGATGCGCATACCGCATAGTCATTTTGATGTTTTTATGCCCAAGAAGTGTACCAACCATTGCTAATGGATAACCCTTTTGCACAAGCCATGATGCAAAAGTGTGCCGTAGTGTATGAAAGCAAACACGCTCGCGCCTATCCTTAATCCCATGATTAAATCCGCAAGCCTTGATGGCGCATCTGAAAACTTTGTAATGGGCAGCGGGAAGTTCTCCATTGTGGTTAAAAAGTGGTAATGATTGAACTGAATATCGATAATATTTCTCTACGATATTTAAAGCTATATCATTAAGAGGAATAACACGGCTGAGCGTATTTTTTGTATCATATATCTTAACACTTCTTATTGCCATATCTACATGATACGGCATTAGACCATATATCTCTCCAGCTCTAAGTCCTGTATATAAAGCAAATTTTGTTATGTCGTGCCATAATTCTGATCTTGAACTAAGATTTTGAAGGAGATAAGCCGCTTCTGCCTCAGAAAGAAATCTCAGACGTCGATTATCAAATTTGGGCATTCTGAATACAGGAACAGGGCCAGCGTATAATTCCCATTCCACTGCTCGGCGCAGAACACGACGCACTAAGGACAAGCAATGATAGACAGATTGAGGGCTAAGGGACTTTCCCTCAAGCACCTTTCTTAATTGCATAATTTGAACATTTTTAACCCCCTCAAGCGGCATATTCCCCAAAAAAGGAGCAATATGGTGTTGCCAACGCCCCGTTTCTGTTGTTATTCCTCTTTTCGAAGAAGACGACAGGACGAGCTGCTGATAGAGGTCAAAAGCGTCGTTCAGGGTCATACGATCTCCCTTTTTTGGCAGATCGTGCAAAAAATGGTGTAACGGGTAAAGAGGGATATGAGGGCAACGGCCTTTCACGCCGTCGACAGGGGTTCAAATCCCCTTGGGGACGCCAACAAGGAATCAAGGCACCTGCAGTGATGCAGGTGCCTTTTTCGTTATGGGCTTTAGCCTGTTGAGCGCCTGACAGGCGCGAAACAAAAAACCACCCGCTATGCGGGTGGAGGCAATACGTTATACACACAAAAACACCTTTCCGCTACGATGAAGTTGTTCAAGCCCATCGCAACATTAACGGAAAGGTGTTTTTGTTATGGGAACCAAGGCTCATAGCCTAGCGCATACGAAATGGTTGTGCAAGTATCATATCGTCTTTACTCCAAAATATAGAAGAAAAATAATCTTCGCACAGCTCCGTGAAAGTATAAAAGAAATTCTGCAATGCCTCTGCAAATATAAAGGGGTTGAGATTCTGGAAGGGCATCTGATGCCGGATCATGTCCACATGCTGGTGTCCATTCCTCCTAAAATCAGTGTGGCAAATTTCATGGGCTACCTGAAAGGGAAAAGTTCGTTGATGATATTCGATAAGCACGCAAACCTTAAATATAAGTTTGGCAACAGAAAATTTTGGGCCGAAGGATATTATGTCAGTACGGTGGGGCTTAATGAGGCAACGATCAAAAAATATATCCAGGATCAGGAACGTCACGACATTATGAGAGACAAGCTGACATCACGCGAATATCAAGACCCCTTTAAGGGGTAGCCAAGGCGGCAAGGGCACTGGGCTTGAACAGCGTGAAAGCCAGCGTCTTTAGGCGCAGCCGGTAACAGGCCCTTACAGGGCCAGAGCAAACCACCCGCTTTGCGGGTGGTTCTGATTTCAGCCCTTGCGGGAGACCGCGAGGGCTTTTTTATTTGAGACATGCTTTGCGCGAGCGTCCACGGAGAATTGGGCTGGCTCAGGCAAGGTCGTGTGGCCTGTGGCGGAGATCTGTTTTTTCGAACAGAACAGCCGCCGCATCCGGGAAGCCCGGACGGACGGCGGCTGCGGGAAACAGGCCTTGAGGCCCGCAGGCTAGAATTTGTAGATGAAGCTCACGTTCATGTTCCAGGCATCCTCGGTGCTGTTGGCGGCGTAGCGGCGTCCTCCGGCGTGGTAGCCGCCCCAGACATCCCGGCTGTTGTCCAGCCACAGGGCGATGTAATTGGCCTCCACCAGCAACTTCAGGTTCTCGTGGAGGGTATAGGTGCTCATGATGCCCACTTCCATGGCCCGGTCCCTGTCGGTCAGGTACAGTCCGTAGTAATTGGCGGTATTGAAGTCCGTCCCGTTGGGGCGGACGATGTCAGGGCCGCCGGCCCCCTTGATGTGGCGGGCCATGCCGGCGCTGTTGGTGCCCTGATAATAGTTGAGATGGATCGTGTGGCTCAGGTTTTCGAAAAAGCTGATATCGCACACGCGCAGGCCCAGGCCCCAGGTGCCCACCAGTGTGGAGCCCAGCAGGGTGTCCCGGCCCAGGGTCCAGGTGCCCAGGGTGCCGAAGCCGGCCACGCTGTTGGTGCCCTCGTTGTTGGCCTCGATGGTGGGCATGCGCTCGGAACCGTTGGCGGGGTCCCCGTCATCGCCGCTGCTGTACCAGCCGTAGATGCCGGGAGTGCCCCAGTCCAGCGCGTATTCGGCCAGGGCCGAGGCATACCAGCCGTGACGGTCGAGGGCGGCATCCCCTGTGGCGACGCTGCCCCAGGCCGCGCTCCAGGCCAGACGCAACGGCCGGGCCGCCGTGATCTCGCCGGTGAGGCCCGCCCAGAAGGCCGTGGCGTGGGCCAGGCTACTCTCGCGGCCATCGAAGCGATAGGCGGACGGGGACAGACCGATGCCGTAGCTCCCTTCGCTGTTGCGGCTGTAGAACCGTCCGTTGCCGTGGCGGAACGCGTTCTTGCCGATCGTTCCCAGCAGCGCCCAGGGGGTGAGGCGTATATCTTCATACGTCACCGGCAGCAAAAGGCCGAAGAAGTCCGCATTGTCCAGCCAGCCGCTTTGGCCGCCATCGGGGGCGGCCCAGTTGTCATTGAAGGCCCGCGCCCAGAAGGCCGTCAGGGACAGATGTTCCGTGAGCGGAGCGGCGACGCTGATCCCGGCCACGTCGGCATCGAAGACCTGTGAGGCATCGGTGACGAAATCGGGCAGGAAGATGCGCTGCAGGCCCATGCGTGCCTTGATCCCCGTGCCGGGGAGGTTCCAGTCCAGATAGCTGTGCTTGATCTTGACGATCTGGCCGTCAGCCCCCAGGGCCCCGCCGCTGCGGGCGCGGCCCCAGGTGGCCCCGCCGATCTCGAAATAGACGCTGCCGGAAAGGGCATCGGACACCGCGGCATCCAGTTGCAGGCGTACGCGGTTCTTGGCCTCGAAACGGTCCTCGCCCCAGCGGCCCCAGCCCTGTACGTTTTTTCCTTCCCTGTCCTTGCGGACGAAGCTGCCGCCATCCCCGTATTCGAGCATGGCGATCCAGACGCCTTTGACACGAAAGTCCACGGCGTGGGCTCCGGGCGCGGTCATGAGGCCCCCCAACAGGGCCCCGGCCAGCAAGACGGCGGCTGCGCCATACGGCTTGTTTTTCTTCATCTGTCCTCCTCTGAAATGTGTGGCATGTTTTTAGAAAGCGTGCTACGATTTTCTGGTAGCACGCTTTCTAAAAACATGCCACTATTATGGGGAGGTTCCTGTGGAAAAAATGAGGATGGGCAAACTGCTGGTATGCTGGCTGCTGCTCTGCGGCCTGAGCCTGCTGGCCGGCTGCCGGGAAGAGGAGAAGGGACAGGCCGGTGCGCCGCGCGAGGAGCTGGTCTATGCCAGCACCAAGGACATCCGGGACATCAATCCGCACCTGTACGGCGGCGAGATGGCAGCCCAGGGCATGGTCTTCGAGCCCCTGGTCATCAACACGGCGGAAGGTGTCCGGCCCTGGCTGGCCGAAAGCTGGGAGATCTCGCCCGACGGCCGCGTCTATACCTTCCATCTGCGCCGTGGTGTGACCTTCAGCGACGGGACGCCCTTCGATGCCGAGGCCGTCCGCCTGAACATGGATGCCATCATCGCCAATCGCCTGCGCCACGCCTGGCTGGACATGATCAACGAGATCGAACGCCACGAAGTCGTGGACAGCCATACCTGGCGTCTGGTACTCAAGCACCCCTATTATCCCACTCTCATCGAGCTGGGGCTGTTGCGGCCTTTCCGTTTCATCTCGCCGTCCTGCTTCATCGACGGCCAGACGCGCAACGGCGTGCGCGGCCTCGTGGGCACGGGCCCGTGGATACTGAAGGAACACAAGGAGAACCAGTACGCCCTGTTCACGGCCAATCCCTCTTACTGGGGAGAGAAGCCCCGTTTGCAGGCCGTGCGCTGGAAGGTGATGCCCGACCACCAGGCCATCCTGCTGGCCCTGCACAAGGGGGACGTGGATCTGGTGTTCGGGGCCGATGGCGACATGCTCAACCTGGACAATTTCGACGCCATCCGCCGTGAGGGACGCTATGCGGCGGCCATCAGCCAGCCCATCGCCTCGCGGGCCATACTGCTCAACGCCCACCAGCCGTTCACCCGGGAGCGGGACGTTCGCCTGGCCCTGCAGTATGCGGTGGACAGGGAAGGCATCGCCGCCACCATCCTCAACGGTTCCGAGACCGTGGCCCCCAGCCTGCTGGCCTCCACGGTGGCCTATTGCGACCTGCCGCTGGAGGCGCGCGGCCATGACCCGGAAAAGGCTGCGCGTCTGCTGGACGGGGCGGGCTGGCTCATGGCGGCCGACGGCTGGCGCTACAAGGACGGACGGAGGGCCAGCGTGCGCCTGTACTACAATTCGCAGAATGCGCAGGAGCGCAGCATCGGCGAGTACATGCAGGCGGACCTGAAAAAGATCGGGGTGGAGATGAAGATCGTGGGCGAGGAGAAGCAGGCCTTTCTGGATCGCCAGAAGAGCGGCGACTTTGAATTGCAGTATTCCCTGTCCTGGGGCACGCCTTACGACCCGCAGTCCTATATTTCCTCGTGGCGCATCCCGGCGCACGGGGACTATCAGGCCCAGCTGGGTCTGGAGCGCAAGGAATGGCTGGACGCGGCCATCACCCGTTTGATGACCGAGACGGACGAGGAGCGCCGCAAGGCCCTGTATGCGGAGATCCTCGGTTATGTACATGATGAGGGCGTCTACATCCCGCTGACCTATTCCCGCACCAAGGCCGTCCACATGCGGGAGCTCAAGGGCGTTTCGTTCGGCGTGTCGCAGTACGAGATCCCCTTCGAGAAGATGTATTTTTGATGCACCGCGTCCCGGTGTCCGGCAGGCATGGCCTGGAGGCACCGGGACGGAGATGAAGGATGGACATGAAGCATTGCCTGTTGCGTCGCCTGCTGGGGCTCGTGCCGCTCTTGCTGGGGATATCGTTCCTGTCGTTCGTCCTCATCCAGCTCAGCCCCGGGGACCCGGCGGAAGTGGTCATCCGGGTCAATGACATGACCCCCACGCCGGAACTGCTGGCCGAGGTGCGCACGCAGCTCGGGCTGGACAGGCCCTTTCCGGAGCGTTACCTGCGCTGGCTCGCGGATGTGCTTCGGGGCGACCTGGGCATGAGCTATGTGAACGGGCGGCCCGTGGCCGGGGAGCTGGCCCGGGCCCTGCCGCCCACCCTGATGCTGGCGGGGACGGCCGCGGCCATCATGCTGGTGTGCAGCCTGGCCGTGGCCCTGGTCTGTGTCCGCCATGAGGGCAGGGTGGTGGACCGTCTGTTGCGGGCCCTGCTTTTCCTGGGTACCTCCGTACCGGCCTTCTGGGCGGGGCTGCTGCTGATCTGGCTGTTCTCCGTCCATCTGGACTGGCTGCCCACCGGCGGCCTTGAGGGGCCGTCCTCGCTGGTGCTCCCGGCCGTGACGCTGGCCTTGCCCTATCTGGCCGCCTATGCCCGGCTGTTGCGCAACAGCATGGTGCAGACCGCGCAGGAAGACTTCGTCCTCTACGCCCGGGCCTGCGGCCGCAGCCGGGGGGCCATCCTGCACATGGTGCTCCGTAATTCCCTGCAGGCCAGCCTCACGGCCCTGGGCATGAGCCTGCCCAAGCTGGTGGCAGGCAGCTTTGTGGTGGAGTGCATTTTTGCCTGGCCCGGTCTGGGACGCCTGTGCGTCACGGCCATCTTCAACCGGGATCTTCCCGTCATCCAGGCCTATGTCCTGCTGATGGCCGTGCTGTTCGTGGCCGGCAACCTGTGCATGGACATTTGTGCGGGCCTGCTGGACCCGCGTCTGCGTGAACGGGGGCTGCGATGAGGTGCGTACGGGCATTGCTGCATGACAGGGCTGGCCTGGCCTGCCTGCTGTTCCTGGGCATCGTGCTGCTGGCGGCCCTGCTGGCCCCGTGGCTGACGCCCTGGGATCCGCTGGCCGTGGACGGCAGCCGCAAGCTGGCCCCCTGCGGGCCCGAACACTGGCTGGGCACGGACAGGCTGGGGCGCGACATCTTTTCCCGCCTGCTCTACGGGGCCCGGGCCACGCTGGGCGTCTCGCTGCTGGCCATGGGGGCCACGGTCTCGCTGGGGGCCCTGCTGGGCATGCTGGCGGGCCTTGTGCGCGGGCGGGTGGAGTCCTGCCTCATGCGGCTGTGCGACGTGATGCTTTCCTTCCCCGGCGAGGTCATGGTGCTGGCCATCGTGGGCATGCTGGGGCCGGGGCTGGAGAACGTGGTGCTGGCCTGCGTGGTGGCCAAGTGGCCGTGGTACGCGCGCATGATGCGGACCATCACCCTCCGTTATGCGGACAGGGACTTCGTGCGTTTTGCGCGTGTGGCGGGCTACGGCACGGGCCACATCATGAGGCGTCATCTGCTGCCCTGCGCTGCCGGGGAGATCAGCGTCCTGGCCACGCTGGATACCGGCGCGGTGATACTGATGGTCTCGGCCCTGTCCTTTCTGGGGCTCGGCGTGCAGCCGCCCACACCGGAATGGGGCATGATGCTGGGCGAGGCGCGCGAGGTGATGGTCCTGTACCCCTGGCAGATGCTGCCGCCCGGGCTGGCCATCCTGCTGGTGGTGGCGGCCTGCAACTATCTGGGCGACAGCCTGCGTGATGCCCTGGACCCCAGGCACGCCATGCACAAGGAGCCTGTGCTGTGAATCATGGACATCCCGTGCCGCTGCTGGAACTACGGCATGTCTCCGTCACGGAGGGCCTGTCCGGCAGGCCGCTGGTGCAGGACGTGAGTTTTTCGCTGCAACGCGGGCACTGTCTGGGCATCGTGGGCGAGAGCGGCAGCGGCAAGAGCCTGCTCTGCCGGGCCCTGCTGGGCCTGCTGCCGTCCGGGCTGGTCCGGAGCGGGCAATTGCATTTCGACGGCCGCGATTTGGGCCGTCTCGATCCCGCAGGCTGGCGGGAGCTGCGCGGCACGGGCATGGCCGTCATCCTGCAGCAGGCCATGACGGCCTTCGATCCTCTCAGGCCTTTGGGAAAGCAGCTGGAGGGGGCCTTGCGGGACAGGGGGCGGATGTCCGCTGCCCGGGCCCGGGAGGCTGTTTGCGAGGCCCTGCAGCGGGTGGACCTGCCGGAGACCGTCCTGGGCAGCTACCCGCACCAGTTGTCCGGCGGCATGCTGCAACGCTGCATGATCGCCCTGACGCTGGCCCTGCGGCCCGCGCTGGTGGTGGCCGATGAGCCTACCACCGCTCTGGATGCCTGCCATCAGCAGCAGGTGCTGCGCTGTCTGGCCGACATGGCCCGTGAGGCATCCCTGATCTTCGTCTCGCACGATCTTGGCGCCGTACAGCAGCTGGCAGACGAGGTGCTGGTCATGCAGGCGGGGCGCTGCGTCGAGTACGGGCAGGCGGCACAGCTTTTCGATGCGCCGGGCCATGCCTGCACCCGGCATCTGGTCCGTACCCGGCTGGCCCTATGGCGGGGCTTCCGGCAGGCTCTGGGAGACAGGTGATGAGCGGCAGCGATATCTTCCTCTCCGTCCGAGATATCTGGAAGACCTACGCCGTCCCCCATGGAGGGGGCTCCCGGCCCGTGCTGCGGGGGCTGGATTTCTGTCTGGAGCGGGGCAAGATGGCGGGCCTGGTGGGCGAGAGCGGCAGCGGCAAGAGTACGCTGGCGCGTCTGCTGCTGGGGCTGGAGCGGCCCGACCGTGGTATCGTGCTGCTGGAAGGTCAGCCCTTGCGGCAATGGCGGGCCCGGGGCGGGAGGCTCTCCGTGGTCTTTCAGGACTATGTGACCTCGGTCGATCCGGGCTTTACGCTGGCGGAGGCCGTGGACGAGGGCCTGGGGCCGGGCTGCCGCCTTTCCCGCCGGGAGCGGCGTCGGGAAGTGGACAGGCTGCTGGAGCGCGTAGGGCTTTCGCCTTCATTGTCCGGCCGTCTGCCGCATGAACTCAGCGGCGGCCAGGTGCAGCGGGCCTGCATCGCGCGGGCGCTGGCCGCGCGACCGTCCTTTCTGGTGCTGGACGAGGCCGTGAGCTCGCTGGATGTCCCGGTACAGGTGCAGATACTGGAATTGCTGCGGGACATTCGCAGCGACACGACCTGCCTTTTCATCACCCATGATCTCCAGGCCGCGACGCTGGTCTGTGACAGTTTGCTGGTCCTAGATCAGGGCCGCTGTGCGGAGCATCTGCCGGTGTCGCAGCTGGGGAGCGCCCGCAGTCCGCGCTTGCGGCGGATGCTGGAAACAGTCGTCCCGTTCCGCTCCGCATGGGACGAGAGCTGTGACGAAGCTGCCGGGACAGGAAGAGCCACCGGGGCGACGAAGGGCTGAACGACAGGAGCGCATGGCCCTCCGCCGTAAAGCATCCTGCGGGCATGGCGGCAGGAAGGCTGCAGATTTGCGGCACGGCACCGGCAGGGAACGGCCGGCCGCATCCCGTCCATGAGACGGGCAAGATTTCGTGATCGTGCCGCGGGTGAAAAGACGGCCCAGAGGCAAGGGCTGCCGATACCCGCACGACACCGTAAAGGAGCACATGATGGAGCAGACTACCGGCATCCCCGGGGATGCTGTTAAGGCCCGGCCCGGGCTCGACGGGCGCATCCGGCGTTACTGGACCCGGCGTTCCGACGCTTTCGGGCAGGTACGCCGTGAGGAATTGCAGAGTGACAAGTCCTCCCTGTGGCGGGCGGAGATCCTGCCCTGGCTGCCGCGCAGGGAAGACGGGACCGCCCTGCGCATACTGGATCTGGGCACGGGCGCGGGATTTTTTGCCATCCTGCTGGCACAGGCGGGCTGCGAGGTCACGGGCGTCGATCTGAGCGAGGGGATGCTCGCCCAGGCCGTCGCACTGGCCGATGAGGCAGGCTGCACGGTGGACTGGCGCTGCATGAGTGCCACGGAGCTGGACTTTGGGGATGCGTCCTTTGACGGCGTCCTGGCCCGCAACCTGACCTGGACGCTGACGGATCCCGAGGCGGCCTATGCGGAGTGGTTGCGGGTGCTGCGGCCCGGCGGCGTACTGCTCAATTTTGATGCCGATTACGGGGCGGTGGACTTTACCCGGCTTGCCGATGAAAAGGGGCAACATGCCCATGCCGATGTGGATAGTGCCCTCCTGCAGGAAGGGGAGGACATCCGCCGGGCCCTGCCCCTGAGCCGCCGGGAACGACCGCAGTGGGACATGGAGGCCCTGGCACGGGCGGGCTTTGTCCGTTGCAGCTGTGATACCGGGCTCAGCGGGCGGATCTTCGTCCGGCGGGACGCCACCTACAATCCGGTGCCCATGTTTGCCCTGCGTGCGTATCGTCCCTGATGCTCTGCCCTGTGGCGGGATTCGGAGGGGCGTTGCCGCGACTGCCGGCATGTCGGAAGAAACAAAGAAGGGGGTGCCCGTGGGCATCCCCTTCTTTGTTTCTTTTCACTACGGGACGGATCATGCCCGCTCCTGGGAGCAGAGCAGGCCATGCCATGATGGCGTTAGGCGTTTTCGGCCCGGCGCTTTTCCTTGCGCGCCTGCTGGGCCCTCTGGACATTGCGGCGCATCTTGGCTTCGAAATTCCGGGACATCAGCTTCTGCTCGGAAGGATAGCCGCAGAGGTATTTGTACTCTTCCACATTGATGCCGTGATTGGCCAGATGGCGGGACGTCAGGGAGCAGGCCGCCTTGCCGCACAGGCAGCAGGTGATGGTGTTGTCGGTGATGGCTTCCGCGGGATTGAAGACCAGATCGGCCTTGGTGAAGATCTTTTTGGGGGCCGGGGCGGGCTTCTTTTCCTCTTCGACGGGAAGGGGCTCGTCCACGGGGGGCAGAGCGGCAGGCGCGGCCTCTTCGACCTTCACAGGCTGCTCGGCCTGCGCGTTAATCCGGCGCTCGATGGCCATATTAAGGATCTTTGCCTTTTCGTACTGCTCCATGATGAATTCGATGGGCTGGTCGCTGTATTTGTTGAAAATGGCATTAAAAATATCTTTGTCTTCCAGAGCCATAAAAGTCCCTCCTTTTATTTCATATGCCAGAGGCGACCGTATATGAGTAAAAGATATTTTTCAAGAAATAAGTGGTTTGTGTTATTTTTTATTGAAACATATTCAAAATAATATTTTTTCTATAGAACAAAATAAATAAATATCTGTTTTTATTAGCCAATGAATTATGAGGCAGATATTCAGGACGGTCTATGCGGGAACGCGATCAGCTCTCGTCTTGTCTGGAGAGTAAGCATCCCGTGCGATAGTCCAGCGGTGATATTGTGAGACAGCTCCAGGGCAATACGCAGGGATGGATACTTGCTGCGAAAGTCGGACAAAGAACAAAGCTTATGTACGGTATGATTTACTACGGTTCCCTGTTTTGATGAGGTCATATGGCTGGAGAGCTGAAACTCCTGCCCTTCTTGGGCGAAGGGCATATCTGCATGCAAACGGCTGCGGCCTTCTGTCTTGTTCGGGCAGGCTTATTGCCCAGCTTTCCGCTTGGGATAGCCAGGAGAGAACGGCGGGAAACTGCCGCATGGACAGCCTCCAAGATCGAAGATGGTATGCTGGCCTGTGTCTGCCGGGCAGATCTGCTTCGGTAAAGGAAGGGGATCAAAACTCTGGGGCAACGGTGTTATTATCGGCTCGACGGCCTCATCGGGGCAACTTTCAGACAGAGGCCGCCGCCATCCGTCAGCTTGTAGGCTTTTTCCAGGGGCTTCGCGCCGCGAATGGCGGTATCCGTGAGCTTTCCGGGCATTGGGGGCAACTCCTGTTTGAAATATATGGGGGCAACATTACTTGCCCCCAAAGTTGCCCCCTTTTTTTGTGGCTGTCTACGGTCTTTCGTGAACGTCCCTGAACCTCAAAAACAGAAAAAGTCCGCTCAGCTCAAGGCTTTGCGGACTTTCTTGGATTTCTGTGGACTATGATGTGGCGGAGAGGGTGGGATTCGAATTTTTTATATATCTATTTGATAATATTTGATATATTTATTTTAATAAATGTGAATGGTACTCATAAAGGTACGCAAGCAGTATAGAACGAAGAAGGACTACCCCGCAGCAAAGCATCCATCTTTTCCAATCCTGCTGAGTCTCCTGTCTTGTGTCAATGTCAAAAGGTTGGCGAGCTGCCATTTGGGCAAAGAGATGGATATGCCCGGAAGTAGATTCTACAAAGCCATGACATTGAGGGAGGAACAGCACGCTTTTTGATTTAAGGAAAACGTGGTATGCCCGAGGCATAGAGCGTGTAGGATTTTGTGGTATCCCTTAATTGGGGGATGGTTCACAGAGCTTCCTCATCCAGGTGACGGAGAGGAAGAAAGGTGTTTTGTGCGCATCTACACACAGCTCGACACATGGAAAAAATGAGAGTATTGCTAAAAGAATGATAAAATATCTTCTCTTTGCCCGTTCACATGAAATCTGGCAAAGAGAGATATTGTGAGATCAACCATTCGCAAGGACCTTGAAACCACCTGGGATTTACGTTTGAAACGGGCAAACCAGTGTCTTTGGCGGGCATTATTTCGTTCAATTCGCACGGTTCCCCGTTTTCCTTGAATGAGGTCGTCCTCGGGTATTTCCCGTGGATATACTTTCCAGTTGTCGGTACAGAAGAACCAGACAGACCAACGGCGAAGCCTTGCCATCAATCTTGCAAGAGTGCTTTGGTCACGATTGCCACATTCCCAGTCAATGAGTTGACCGGTATCGCGACAATAAGCTTTCCAGAGCCATAGTTTGTTTTTTTTGAATGCAAATAGTGCCACATCTCATCAAGTTCTATGATGACAGCTTCCCCAGGAGAAGGCTTTTCATAAGTTTTTTCAGCGAAATCCCGGACCCAACGCATGACGGTCGATGTTGCAACTCCATAAATACGTGCTATGGCATTAAACGAAAGGCCCAAAGTATAAAGCAGGATGGCCATTGCCTTTTCCGTTGCCGGTCGTCCTCTGGGAGTGTCACGGGTAAATTGAAAACCGCAGTCTTTGCAGCGAAATCTCTGACGCTCCAAGTGTCTTCCATTCTTCACAATCCGCTCTGACGCACATTTTGGACAGTATTGCATAAAGAACTCCTTAACTGGAGTATACCATTATAACATTCTTTATGCAATACTCTCGAAAAAATTTCAGGTAAGCAAGCGAGTAGCCCAAAACGGAGCAGGCATGGCTGATTACATCTTGAAGCTCTTCGACAGGGAGCTGATTCGATTTTCCGCTAAGGATACCGGTGATATTCCTGAGATCTCCATAACGCACATAGATCAGGATTCGCTGTCACTCATACCGCTTGGAATGGAGGTGACGGATAAGGGCCTTGCTCGTTGGCTGAAGCACAGAAAGATTCCCAGGAACAGAGCGTACATCCATTCGTTTCTGGCAAAGACTGGTCTATCTGCGAATAGCACAATGGGCATCATAGATGTCAGCAAGGGGCTTTCTCTCAACGACAGCTACTGGGTTGTACGGGAAGGGGATTCCAAAACCTTTGACCAGTGCAATCTTTATGACAATAAATTCAGCGAGTTGTTAGCTAATATTGCTTTTACCGGCTATGGCAGCTCTGTTCGTACATCTGTAGTATCGAGTCCTGAATTTACAACGAACGGTATGCTTCCCAAGTGCTGGCGCAGGCAATCTGGTAAAATATACCTTTATAAAGGTGGTACTGTAGGGGCATCAAATACAGGAAATGAGCCCTATTCAGAATACTATGCATGGCAGATTGCCCAGATACTCGGTGTGAATGCAATCGAGTATAATATCGCCAAATGGAAATCGAGACTTTGCTCAAAGTGTGAAATTTTCACCAGCAAGGATATTTCATTTGTTCCTGTGGGCAATATTGTGAAGCAAGGAGGAATGCAGGCAGTCATCGATTACTATGGAACGCTTGATTCTAAGTATAGGGACATGCTGGAGGATATGTTCGTCTTTGATGCTGTCATTGCCAATACTGATCGCCACTTTGGAAACTTTGGTTTTCTTGTGGATGCTGCAACGAATACTCTCAAAGCTCCTGCACCACTGTTTGATCACGGGAACTCACTATTTAATTTTGCCTCTCCCATAGAAATAGAGAGTAAGGATGTTTTTATTAA
Source organism: Desulfovibrio piger (assembly GCF_951793255.1). Taxonomy (NCBI): domain Bacteria; kingdom Pseudomonadati; phylum Thermodesulfobacteriota; class Desulfovibrionia; order Desulfovibrionales; family Desulfovibrionaceae; genus Desulfovibrio; species Desulfovibrio piger. The sequence goes on along the minus strand of NZ_OX636706.1, from coordinate 76,005 downwards.
TTTTGCTGATGTCCAAGCACCAGTGTGTTACAGCAACTTTTTCTCTGTAGCTAAGTCTTGTATGAAGTCAAGACATCGTGAAGGATTACGGCATCTCCTAAACTTTAAGCTGAAGAAACATCCTCGTTATAACCTTTCTTCAAAGCGTTTGAAGTATATTGAAATTGCCGTACAGAAGAGAGCATCACTTCTACTTGAAGGGGAGACTCATAGCGAGAGTGAACTGAGCTTCTGGTAGACGAATAGAGAATGAGAAAACCTTTGAGGTTTGTATTAGAATAATGTCCTTCAGAAGCAGACATGCAAGTAGCGTTACAAGGATTCCATAGAAGCTCTTTATGATCCAAAGAGACCGTTCAAACTATGGAAATCTTCTCTCGATCAGGGAAAAAATGATGTAGAGTGATTTTTTAGCGGAAAAATCGGATAAAAAATGCTGTCCCCTCTCCTCAAATTGCTAGTCATCTATGGTGCATAGGTAAGCTTTGAAGGCTCTCTGTTTGCATAAGAACGATACTTTTGCGATATAGTTTCCGTCAAATGAGAATAAAAAAGAGCATAGTATTAAGCTATGCTTTTTTTTATGTATAAAATAATTCGGACATACATAATATGAAGTTTTACTCTTCATGGTCTCTGTTCTTAAGGTTTGTAACACTCAACTATATAGGGGGTATGTAATACTAATATAATATATTAAAATAGTAACTTTATATAGGAAGTAGTTAGATTGTTTAAATATCAAAAATAGTAACTTTATATGTGGAATAGTTAGTAATTGTTTAAACATTAAAACAGCAACTAAATGTGCTGATTGAATGTTGAGTATGGAAAAGTAATTGATTTAACAAAAAACGATATGGAATGTGAAGGTATATTTATCCAATACACTGCAAACATGTCATCAGCATATTTGCAGAGTATTGGATTGTTGTTATTTGATATTTTTTATCTAAATATGAGGTGAAAATATGAAAAACAAAAACGTACAGTATCTGGATAATATCAAAAATAGTGTCAATGAGTTGTTAGACTTCTATACAGACAATCATCGTAAAACATTATCCATCAGGTTTGATGTTAGATATCCTCAAAATTATACTGGAGATACCTCATCAAAAAATATATCTGATTGCATGGCACATATGGTTAAAAAGTATAAACGTCGTAAATGTGATCCGTATTATATTTGGGTACGTGAACAAAACAAAAGTAATCATCCTCACTATCATTGCTTGTTCTTGTTAGATGGAACTAGAGTTAAGACTTATAACCATGTCTTTAAAAGTGTTGAGACAATTTGGAATTCTACTCTAGATATAGATAGAGATTCAAAAGGATTGATAGACTACTGCACGAATAAATCCAATATGGATTATAATGGCAAAATGATTACCAGGACATCTGATGTTGAAAAGTTTGATTCAAGATTAGGTGAAGTGAAACAGCAGGCTTTATATTTAGCAAAAGCATATACCAAAGGTTCTATTCATGATGGACAGAGAAACTTTGGTATGTCACGTTTACCTAAAAATAAAAACATAGATTCTCATAATTCTGATAATAATTAAGGGGATTATCATGGATACTCAAAACAAAAAATCTTATAGTTTTTCAGTGCAGCAGTCACCAAATTCTGAAAATGAGCATACTGCTATCGTATCTGTATCTCTCTGTGATGGTACGATGACAGTATCCAACTTTGGTAGTGCAAATCAGGCTACAGTGAATTCTTACAACACAGTCGATATTATCAATGCTGCTAGAAACGATGCTCAGGCAAAGATTCAAGATCAGATGAATTTCATGTCGTCTCAAACAGTATGTCATCCAGCAGTATCTACAGGTCAGAAAGATTCTACATATCCAGTTAATAGCAATTCCAGTACAACAGCGTTACCACCTTCTCAGAATAAACATGGGGGTGGAAGCAAACTGGCTAGTGAGAAACAGAAAGATTTTATAAAGCAGTTGGCTGGTAGAAAGCGTATACATATAGATCAGTTGTGTATGGATATGTTTAGCCACGGTAGTAGTAATATGACAGGTGCTGAGGCAAACGAGATGATCAAGCATTTAAAAAGATCATAAAAGCTTGATAGTATAAAAAGGGGAAGGAGATGATCTTTTCATGGGTTCTCTCCTTCCCTGTAAAATTCATCAAAAATTATAGAGAGTATTTTTATTGAGTTTTATCATCACAGTATTACGTGGAGAAAAATATCTGTATAAGATCAATTTTATACTTGTAAGAGGATTCATCTGCATAATATATTTTCATCTTATTGTCCCACTCAGGGAGGGGTAAAACCCCCACCTTTAGGTGGCGGCTTTAGCGTTTCTTTTGTAGTCTGTGGGCATGAGCAATTATCGTAAAGGCTCCCACAGTGTTTTTTCAATTCACCTGCACCTGGTCTGGATAACCAAGTACAGGAAAAAGATTTTGTCAGGCGACATCGCCCAGAGAGCCAGGTCGCTGATACGCGGCATCTGTGAAAAGCAGGTGGAAATTCTCAAAGGACATATAGCACCCGACCATATCCATCTTTTCGTTTCGATTTCACCAAGCCTTGCTGTGAGCAAGTTGATGCAACAACTGAAAGGCCGAACCGCGCATGCCATGATAAATGAATTTCCATTGTTGCGCCGCCAGTACTGGGGACGTCATATGTGGGCGCGTGGCTATTTCTGTTGCAGCAGTGGCAATGTGACCGATGAGGTCATTAAGCAATACATCACGCAACAGGAAGATGCAGATGAAACCTTCCGAATTGAGGGGGAATGACTTCAGCCTGCTTCAGCAGGGGCCATACCGGCTTTAGCCGGAACGCGACTTTAGTCGCCACGGTGAATCCACCGGCTTTAGCCGGTGGAGTGTTCAATTGTTTCTATATCGTCAAAGAAAAATATCATCCGCTTTCCTTGACGAATACTTTATCAAATTGATATGTTTTATCACCTTGGAACCCCTTCTTGATATTGCTATAGTTTAAGCTGCTGACTAGTAAAAATATAAAGATGATAGATGAAATTTATCGAAGAACTACTAGGCACAGATAGAGCAGCATGATTCATATGCCAGCACGCAGTTATATAGCCATCGATCTCAAGTCTTTTTACGCCTCTGTGGAATGTATGGAGCGTGGTCTTGATCCGTTGACTACTCACCTGGTGGTAGCTGATCCCAGCAGAACAGAGAAGACTATTTGCCTGGCAGTTTCTCCCTCATTGAAAGCTCATGGCATTCCGGGTAGAGCACGCTATTTTGAGGTCATCCAGAAAGTACATGCAGCCAATGCGTTGCGCAGACAGAAAGCTCCACGGAGGAGATTCACGGGAGAATCCTCAGATGCTCTTGAGCTAGCTGCTGATCCTTCCCTAGCCATAAGTTCTGACAGCTGTGCCTCGTATGGCTCTCTATATCGAGTACAGTACCAGAGTTTACAGCGTATACCTGAAGTATTTCTCTCCTGATGATATCCACGTTTATTCCATCGATGAGGTCTTTATCGATGCTACTTCCTATTTAAAAAATTATCGTACATCCGTACATGAACTCACTAAGAGCGTCATTCTTGATGTGCTACGCAGCACTGGTATCACAGCTACAGCAGGTATAGGCACAAATCTCTATCTGGCAAAAGTGGCTATGGATATCATGGCCAAAAAAGTAGCAGCAGATGAGGATGGTGTGCGTATAGCCTGTCTGGATGAGATGTCGTATCGCCAGCAGTTGTGGCATCACACCCCCTTGAGGGATTTCTGGAGAGTTGGCAGAGGATATGTCCAGAAGCTGGAAAAGTACGGCATCAAAACGATGGGAGATATTGCACGCTATTCCATCCATAGCGAGGATTTACTCTTTCGCCTGTTTGGGGTGAATGCAGAGCTGCTGATAGATCATGCCTGGGGTTATGAACCGTGTACGATGGCAGATATCAAGGCATACCAGCCATCTTCCAGGAGCATAGGTTCAGGACAAGTGCTACACTCTCCCTATGAGGTGGAAAAAGCTCGTCTGGTGGTCAAGGAGATGGTAGACTCGCTTGCTCTGGATCTGGTGGGCAAGCGTTTGGTGACGGATCAGCTGGTACTGACGGTGGGGTATGATATCGAGAGTCTGTCTCCTGAGCGTGGTTATACCGGTCTGGTGATTACGGACAGCTATGGACGTCAGCTTCCTCAGCATGCACATGGTACGGTCAATCTAGGCCAGTTCACATCTTCCAGCAGACGGATGACACATGCTGTGCTGGAGCTTTTTGATCGCATTGTGGATCGAAACTTGCTGGTCAGGCGTATCAACTTGGTAGCAGCCCATGTCTTGCATGAAAACCAGACAGGCAAAGACAAAAAGCCCAGACAGCTCGATTTGTTCACCGATTATGCTGCGGAGCAGAAGCGGGAAGAGCAGGAACAGGGACAGCTCCAGAAAGAACGCAAGAGACAGGAGGCCATCCTGAAAATCCGTGAACGCTATGGCAAAAATGCTCTGCTGAAGGGCATGAACCTGGAAGAGGGAGCAACGACCAGGGAACGCAACCAGCAGATAGGAGGGCACAAGGCATGAGCGACAAGTACGATGATATCATCAATCTGCCACGTCCTGAGTCCAAGTATCCCCGTATGCCCAGAGCCAACAGAGCTGCCCAGTTTTCCCCTTTTGCTGCCCTGACAGGGCACGAGGAAGCCATTCGAGAGACAGTTTATTTAGATAGGGAGTTGATAAATAAAAAAATCAAGTTCTGTAAATAGAAATTTATTTAATTCTATATATGTTCGATATGCCATTTTGAAAAGAAAGAAGGATATCTATCGTATGTACTCTTTCTAATAGCTAAGCATAGTAAATTTTTGGGACGGGATAGTCCAACATATACACAACGAGAACTCCTTTCGTAAAGGCCATTGCGATCCTCTAGAGTTTTGTTTTTTGCTAATGCATCTATTTTTTTTATGACGCGGATTATATCAGAACTATTTCTAGTTTCTGTTTCCAAATATAAAGTTGCATCATGGGTTTCTCCTTTAACTCCATATACAGTATCAAACTTTATTTCTATACAACTACCTTCACATCCATAGGTAGTGCACGAATTCGAATAACTTCCTTTTATAAATGAATCTGGAAGTTGATCGAATAAATTACATCCAAAGAAGGATGAGATGATTTCATCAATTTCTCTTTTTATCCCACAATATGAGCTGTCCGTCGTTCTCATTAAATTTAATATGGATTCTCTAAAATCTATAGGATCCTGTGCATATAAATAAGTCTTTATAGATTCCATTGTGTAATACTTATTATTGGAGTTTTTTATATCTAGAATATGGAATATTTTGCATAGTAACTTTCTTACATAGTTTTCAGCTAGAAATATATTTCCACTATCCAACGCTTCGACTATGTTTGTGAGAAAATAATGATAGTTACTTTCTGGAGCAGCATTTTTTTTATTCTCAAATTTATCCCAATAGTCTCTTATCTTTAATCCCTTCACATTGTGAAAAATTCCAATTGCTTTAAAAACCCCTCCTTCCCTTTCAAGATTATAATATTTTATCTTATCTATAAATTTTTGTATGACTTGATGTCGAGATTCTTCTGTATATACAAATAACGTTGGAGGGATATCTATATTCCCTCTTGTGGCAATAATAGGGGGCTGCTTGCTTCGAAAGAATGTCAATATATCTGCAATTTCTTGCCCATATCTATTTGAACAAGCAATTTCTAGGTGATTATGAGCAGTATTCCATAAACTATCTTCAGCGTATGCATTATTATATATTGCTTGATCTATGTCGCCAATTTTTTGAAATATCGTATCTGTATTAGAAAAAAGACTGTCCAAAATTTCTTTTTGAACTCTAGAGCAGTCTTGATATTCATCAACAAATACAAAAGAAAAACGTTTTGATATTATATTTTTTAATAAATCTCCATATTGATCAAAAATATATTTTACATGCTTATATGTATCGTCATATCTAAGTATCCCTTTTGTAAATAGTAAGTCTTGAGTAGCCTTCAAATACTCTCTGAAAGCATCATTGTCTCTGCCTGCTATGTAATTTCTTTCATTTTTTATTTTAAGGCCATGTTCATCAACATATATATTTTCTATTAGCTCACTTATTGATGTAAATCTGTTGTTGCGATATCGAAAATGTGCATTGAGCAGCTTATCTATTTTTTTGTATTCATTCCTTATTAATATATGTAGATATTTGGCATATTCTTCATTACTCACTAAACATATTGGGGAGGCTACCTTATCCCTTAAAAAAGGGAATAGAATAAACTGGTTGATAAATACCTGAATAGTTCCTACAAAATTAGGATAAGATAATAATAAATTAGAGCTATCTCCTAATTTATTTTTGAGTTCGTTAACAGCAACATTTGTATGAGATAAGACACAGATTCCGCAACCATCCGGAAAAGGAAGTCTATCAGAAAGTAATTTCAGTTTTGCAAGCAGTACGGTAGTTTTTCCACTTCCAGGACAAGCTAGTATATCCTTACTTTCCCAGCAATTAATCACTGCACGCGCATCATCGGAGAACTGACTCCCCGGAGGTAAAAGCAAGTTTTCGAGTGCAGAAAAATCAGCTATAGAGTTCATTTATTATCCTATTTTAGCTGCATGTTTGATCGCATCTATTATATACCTCAGATACGGATCATTTTCAAATCTATCTTTTAATTCAATACGTTTATCCTCATTTATTTTAGTTTGATATAAATCTAGATTAAACATAAGTTCCTTTGAAGGGGGAGTATTTTCTTGATTTGAAAAATTTACTACCGACCATTTTAGATTACTAGCTAAACACTGTGCAACAATAGCTTTAGATGTTTTTTTACTTAGTAAACAGTCATGATAAAATTTATAGGCTACTTCATCAGAGGAAAGTCCTGATAATGTACTCTTGAATTCCTCTAATTCCTTTTCAACTTTTTCTATTTTTTTACTTGTCAATGCATATTGTTCGCTGTTTTCTATTTTATTTGCTTGGAAAATAGATTCGTATAGCATATTACTGAGACAACTCAATCCTATTGAATATTCAAATGTCCATCTTGGTGCAATAAATGCCCGAATATTCCCTTTTGTATACTTTCTCTCTTTTTCCATAATTGCTTTTGCTGTCTCAGCAATTCTTATATCAAAAATCCTTTCCTTATACTGAGGCGCAATGTCGCAGTCAGTAATAACTGATACAGGGATAGGAATTGCATCTCCATTAGATCTAAGAAATATATTTGAATACCTAAAAAAACCTACGCTTCCTACTTTTACAATAGATATTCCAAATTTCTCTAAATTGATACCCAATATATCTGCCAAAATAGGAATAAACAAAGCTTCGGCATCACCTTCAACCATGATGATTCCCTTAGCAAAGAAAAAATTGGCTTTTGTTGAGTCTAAAAATCTTTGTAGGAATAAATAATCACCTTTGCTAAGTTGTGTTCGCTCAGGCACTAAATCATAAGCATTTTGATCCTTAATAAGAATAAGATTTTTTACATTTATTTTGGAAGCTAATATCGGACTATGCGTTGAGATGATAATTTGAACACCTAATTCATTATATTTTTTTTGTAAATAATCAATTAATCTAAGCTGCGCTTGCGGATGTAAATGGGCTTCCAGTTCTTCGATGAGAGCTAGTTTCAGGCTACCGTTTATATTTTCTCCTAGCAGTAATAATTCAGCTGCGATAAAAAGAAGATTGTGAGTACCGAGTCCTGGATTAGTTTCTGGTGCAGCTAGAGATAGACTTTCAAGTATTTGCTTCAACCTTGCTGAGGATGTTTCGATGGAAGCCTTGTTATTATCTGAGTCAGAAATAAATTCTCGCAAAGTTTCTCGAAGATTTGATAAGATTGAACAACCGTCTTCATTTAAAAAATATCTTTCAATGTCATTGTTTGCATTCTTTAGAATATCAACTAGCTTATTATCTTCTTTATCAATAAATAGGGGGTGGTTATATAAAATTTGTGAAATCCTAGAATTTTTTCCACTATGCATTTCGCGCTCAGCATCTCGTAGTGGCCTTAGATAAACACATTTAAGTAGTTCTCTAGCTCTGCCATCAAGAAATGGTCCATTTTCAGGATTCCCAGCTCTTAATGAAGAAAAAATTCTATTTCCTTCTTTCCATGCACGAAAATATAAATAAATTTTTACGTTACAGGAGGATGTTTCACTTGACTTGGTAAAGCTTGCATACTCAATGAAATTTTTTGCTTCATCATCGCTTAGATCTTCGATCACACAATTAATGCTTAGTTCTGAAGATCTTGCATTATTTTCGCTGATATGAAAATCATCGTCAGTTACTCTTATGCTTTCAGCACTCTGAGTATTAAAAACAATTTTGATTGCATCGATGATAGCACTTTTCCCAGAATTGTTTTCTCCTATTAATGCATTGAGACCTTTATGAAAATCAACTGTAGTGTCTATATATTTTCTAAAATTCTTCATAGCTATTTTTGATAAAAACATGTATCCTCCTAATTTGTGTAAAGTATATCTAAAATTATAGTTTTATTTTCGCTAAAGAAGCGAAGGCAGTTTCTTCTCAATTTTCATTGTTTCTAGACTCACCGTAATCACACTCAGGAGCAAGTCGAGGATATACCTTGGCTTACCCTGTTCTTGTGCCCAGTCGTTAGGATCGTTGGTAATGCCGCTGGCTTTGTCGGTCTTGATCTGATAGCGCTCCATAACCCACTCGATGGCGGATCGACCATTGACCACGTAATCGTAGGCTTCCAGAGGGATGTTGGTCAGCTTGATCCAGGGGTTGAACTCGATGACAGATTTATCTTTCTTGTCAGGGAAGCGCATCTTCTCCACATGGAAATTGCCGTGCTCAGCTCCTTCGACAACTACTTCTCCACATGCGGGCTGAGTCTCATAGTTGAGGTGCAGGTCTGCCAGAGTTCTTCCTGCCTTGCTGAATGCCCAGAAATCCGCAGGTTTCTCCACCAGGGGGATACGAGGCAGCATCTTTTTCAGATCCGCAGCAAAGGCTTTCCGGTAGTCAGGGGAGTGCAGCAAGCCATAGACGTAGTAGAAGATGTCTTCCTTGGTCACTTTGGGGCCATAGCTTTCCCGGCAGCGTTCCAGAATGAAGTTGGTGATGCCATCCTTACGCGTGTATTCCTCATTACCAGTGTCAAAAAGCGTCGGCTGATAAGCAGAGCGTTTTTCATAGTAATAGAGAGGGAAGCATTGTGCTCCGATATTTTGAAGATGAAAATCTGGAATCATATTTGTAGCAATCGGTAGTGATTTATTCCAATCACCCCCTATGCCTGGAATACAAATAAGTAAATTTTTAATATTTTTTTCAGGAAATAGCAGAGGTATTTTGTAAAGCATTTCATTGAAATCTGCTGAAAAATAAGTATGCACTCTACAAAATGGCCGGTACAAAGAAACATTTAGACATTCAACTTTGAATTTTTTTCGCACTCCTTTTATAAAATCTTTTTGTATAGCTCGAGACCAGCTAATTTTTTGGGGATTTAGAGCAGAGCTATCGCTTCCGGAGCTAACCATATCGTTATAGAAACTTATTGTTTCCTGCATATTTACTGATAATTTTTCTCTCGAAAAATTATAACACCAGCTATCTCTACTCGTTAATAATCCGCCAGAATATACTGAAAATATGGTATTTTTACTTTTGTCTTTATCGCCAAGCGCTATAAATGAGCTAAATAAATCGTTACGCTGATTGAGCCAGTCCCCATGAGTATTGGGGTGGAGCTGTGTCCATTCCATGCTGGAATCAAGGATGCTGCGCTTTTGGGCGATGATGGCAAGTTTCTCTTCCCGGCTCAGGTAGTCACCGATGTCATGGTACTGGATAACTGCTTTACCCTGATGGCCAGGCTTTTTGACAAGGACAGTGATGGCAATGGGAGTCCGGCTACCAGAGCCAAAGATTTTTCCACCTTCCCGTCGAGAAGTCTCTCCGCTCGTCCTTTGGTTCCCACGCAGATTGAAGACATAAACAGCACTGAATTCATCTTCCAGGCATTTGCGGAAACCGTCCATCGCATTGCCATCCAGCCATCCTGCATTTGTGACAAATGCGACTATTCCTCCGGTTTTTGCGTCAATTCTATCTGAAGCAAAGCGAAATGCCTTAATATATGTGTCATAGACACTTTTGCTGAGCTTTGCTTTAGAATTTAATACATATGTATCAGCAATACGCTTTTCAAGTTTTTTGTATGACTGATTTTTTGCATCGTCATTTTCGGATTTCTGGCCCACAGAATATGGAGGGTTGCCGATGATGACTTGGATGGGAGATTTTTGCTGTGCCTGTACGCGTTCAGAATTTTGCTGTAGAGCAGGCGTATAGAGCCGATTGGTATCGTCTGTTTCTCCCAGCTGGAAAGTATCCGTCAGGCAGATGCCATTGAACGGAGTGTAGGCAGTGTTTTCCCCCTGAGTAGCGTGGTAGGCGTTCTCGATGTTGATAGAGGCGATATAATAGGCCAGCAGGACTATCTCGTTAGCATGGAGTTCGTGTTTGTATTTGCGAGGCAATGCTTCCGGAGTGATGAGACCGCTTTCGATCATGCGAGCAATGAAAGTTCCTGTTCCGGTAAAGGGATCAAGGATATGCACGTTCTCATCGGAAAGGGAACGACCGAATACCGCCTGCAAAACATCCGCTACAGAACGGTTGATAAAATCCACGATCTCCACCGGAGTGTAGACGATGCCCAATTTTTCCACGGTCAAAGGGAAGGCGGTGCGGAAAAATTTGTCGTACAGCTCAACGATGATACGCTGTCTGCCCTCAGCGTTATCGATCCCGGCAACGCGCATCTTCACGGATTCGTAAAAGCGTGACAGGACAACGGTATCCTTTTCCAGAGCCTGTTCTTCCAGCAGATCGATCATTCCCTGCAAGGCACGAGAAACCGGATTGTTCTGGACAAAGGAATAGTTCTCGAACAGAGCTTCGAAGACTGGTTTGGTTATCAGATGCTGGGCCAACATCTCCACCACTTCCCCCGGAGTGACAGAGGGATTGATGTTTTTGCGCAAGCCGGAAAGGAACTCGTCAAAAGCATCTTTGTGAGGACCAGGAACCGCAATCAGACGATTGATGCGCTCGATATAGCCCTGTGCGATCTTGGCGACATCCGCTGCCCACTGCTCCCAATAGCGTTTGTTCCCTACCTTTTGCACCATGCGGGCATAGATGGCATTTTTCAGCTCTTCCAGCTGCGGTATAGGCAAGGGAAGCTGGGCTGGAGGCCGTTTCCCATCCCCTTTGTGTCCGATATCGCTTTCATCCTGATCAGATTGTGAAGAATCTCCACCGATGGAACCAATCAAGACACTACCACCCCCAGCAGGTTTGTGGCGGTTCAAATCTATCTTGTTGACCGTGGCACTGAAACGGTCATCATGAGCACGCAAAGCGTTCAATACCGTCCAGACAACAGCAAAGCGTTTGTTGTCGTTGAGGGCTTCTTCCGGGCTCACATTGGAAGGAATCAGGACAGGGATGATGATGTAGCCAAACTTTTTTCCGGGTGCGGTACGCATTACACGCCCCACAGATTGCACCACATCGATCTGGGAGTTTCTGGCAGACAAAAAGAGAACGGCATCCAGGGAAGGTACGTCCACCCCTTCGGAAAGACAGCGCACATTCGTCAGAATACGGCACTCATTGCCATCCGAAGGAGATGCGTTGAGCCAGGACAATTTTTCGTCACGAGTCGTCGCAGGCATGGTTCCATCCACATGCTGTGCTGCCACACCCACCATCTCATCCCGTTCCGCCTGGGTCAGACTATCATAATAGCTGTCCTTGAAATCATTGAAGACGGCACTGATCTTTTTGGAAATCTTGATGTTCTGGCAGAAAGCGACAGCTTTGCGCATGGGGGAGGGATCGGATGTTTTCAGCAGCCCCTCGTCAATGAGCATCCGCTTGGAGAGAGCATTGATACACCCGATGAGCTTGCTGGCATCATCTGTATCGATCTCCTTGGTTCTATCGGCTACAGCAGCTTGCAGGGCAGCGGGAATCTGGTTTTCACTCAGCGTCAGTACCAGTACCTTGTAGTCAGCCAAAAGGTTTTTATCCACCGCCTCACCAAAGCCGATACGGAAAACTTCCTGCCCGTACATGGCTTCATCATCCATCGAGCAGAGATAGGCATCCGCCTCCTGGGCTTTCTTCTTGCTGGTTTCCGCATACAGACGTGGAGTAGCCGTCATGTACATGCGCTTTTTGGCATGGATGAAGGCATTATCGTGAACTTTGACGAAGGCGGACTCTTCTTCATCCTTCAGGGTAACACCCGTTGTGCGATGTGCTTCATCACAGATGATGAGATCGAACTCCCGCTGAAACTCCTTCTGGGCACGAGCTATGACGGCAATGGACTGGTAGGTGGAAAAAACGACGGTCAATCCATCCGTATGGAATTTCTCTGCCAAGCGCAGCTGACGAACGATTTCATCCACATCGGTAGAGGCAGGGAATGCTAAATCCGTGACGCTGTATCCATCATGCTCATCATCGGCCTTGGTCTTGCTTTTGCTGACTTCAGGATCAGAGCAGATGCAGATGGGGAAAATGGAGCTGCTGGCTTCCGCTGTCCATTCACGCAGGGTTTGTCCCACCAGAGCAATGGAAGGAGCCAGAAAGAGGACGAGACCTTTCCCTCCGGTTTGGTTTTCCGCGATCTTCAGAGAGGTGTAGGTTTTACCTGTACCGCATGCCATGATCAGTTTGCCACGATCGTTGCTCTGGAAATGCTCATGGAATGCTGTGATTGCAGCCTGCTGATGCGGTCGAGGCGTTTTTTTGCTCTGCCTTGCCTGAGCACCACTGATTCCTTTCTCCAGCACAGACCAATCCACAGGAGCACTCTCAAGATCAGCAAGACTAATTCGCTGAACAGGGGGGTCCTGGTACCTGATGGCATTTTCTGCCTCACTCCCCCATTTGTTGGTCGTGGAAATCCAGAGACGCAGAGCAAAGGAAGTCGTTTGCAGCTGGTCGTTGACGAACTGCTTGCTGGATGTTGCCAGAAAACTGTCCACAGCAGGTTTGTCGATTCGAGCTTTTTCGTCATAGCACTTGCATTGGATAGCCCAGAAGTCACCTTCCACCGTTTGGGCCACCAGATCGATGCCGGTATCCTTGCCACCCAGGTTGTTCTTGTAGGGGAACTCTTTCCAGAGCCAGACATGCTGGAACTTGCCTTCATACCAGGGAACAGTTTGCAGAAAAGCCTGCATTAGGCGTTCAAAGCGATCCCCCTTATCCCGTTCGGAAAAAGAGATGTTGCGGAACTTGGCAAGAATATCACGAAAGGTCATGGCGTTCTCCTGGAGAAAATAGCGGTATGATTTTATCCGTGAACGCTTGAAAAGGGAAGGTGTAGACGTTCTTTCTCCTCTTTGGAAATGAGCATTTGGAGTAGACTCTAAATGAACACTATTCAAAAGGGGCAAGTCTGTTCATCTAGGGTTATTTCTGCATTTAATTGACAAATACGTTTAACCTCTATAATCTTATTTGAACAATTTGGAGGCTAAGCATGGAAGGAAAGCAGATCGGCTACATCCGTGTCAGCAGCACAGATCAGAATACAGCCAGACAACTCGATGGTTTTCACTTGGACAAGGTCTTCACCGACAGATGCAGTGGAAAGGACACGTCCAGACCTCAGTTGGTTGCTTGCTTGGACTACCTCCGTGATGGGGATACGCTGCATGTGCACAGCATCGACAGACTCGCTCGCAATCTTCAGGATCTTCTGCGAATCATCGAGAGCTTGAACCAGCGGGATGTTTCTGTCTCCTTCCACAAGGAAGGACTCACCTTTTCAGCAGGCAAAGCGGAAGACCCCTTCCAGAAGCTCCAGCTCCAAATCATCGGCGCAGTCGCCCAGTTTGAACGAGCCATGATCCGAGAACGGCAGCGAGAAGGGATTGCCATTGCCAAAGCCGCAGGGAAGTACAAAGGACGCAAACCATCCTTCACACCAGAACAGGCAGAGCTAGCTCGCAAGATGGTCGCTGATGGGCAGAGCAAAACGGAAATCGCAGCTCACTTTGGGGTAAGCAGGACTACCCTCTACAAGGTGCTTCAAGACAAGCAAACATAAAGCAAGACACCGGGATGAGGCCTCATCCCGGTGTCTTGCTTTATGTCGTTCCTGGCAAATTCTTAAGCTACTTTGGTAGGAGTCTTTGTGAGATCACCCTGCCCAGCAAGAAGTCCCTCCACAGAGATATCCTCATTCAAGTGGTCCCAGTGAATCCCGAAAGCGCTTAACTCGTACTGTTCCCGTTCTATTTTTGTCGCATTAAGCAGGCGAGGAAACCAAGCAAGTGGAACGCCAATCACCCTGGCATCATTCAAACCGACCCACATGGAATCCTCATCGAACCAAACTGTTTTAGGCGAAATAGTCATGGTAGGCTCCCTTCAGGATCTCTCGTTTTTCCTGGACGAGCTTGCAAATTTTGCGCAGCTCCTGTGCTGAAAATCCTGCATTGAGCATCACAGCATAGGGTTCCACAAGAGAAATTTTGGCTTCGCCATTCTGGCTTCTTAGAGGATGTCCGGCATGTTTTTTGATTTTAAAAGGTGTGGTAATCTCGTCCCATGAAACAAACAGATTTTCGTGATGTGCCTGATGAGCTGTGGGAACGTATCGAGCCTCTCCTTGCCCCGTTCAAACGAAAAAGAAGCGGCGGCAGCAAACCGCTTGCGCAGCGCACGGTTCTGGCAGGAATCCTCTACAAATGCCGGACAGGATGCCAATGGGCCATGCTTCCCGCCTGCTATGGATCAAAAAGCACTGTCCACGAGCACTTCCAGCGATGGAACAAAGCTGGCATCATGGCGGAGATTTTTCGCATCCTTCTTGCTGAATATGGGGAAAAGGTCGGCGTCGACGCCCAATGGCAGGCTATGGACGGCACCTTGCTGCAAGCCCCGACGCGCTCTCAAAAAATCAGCGACTGAGGGCCTTGGACGCAACCCGACGGACAGGGGCCGAAGCGGCGGCAAGATACATCTCCATGTGGATGGTCAGGGTATTCCTCTGGGAGTGACAGTCACAGGTGCCAATGTTCATGACAGCCGCCTGATAGAAGCGACGCTGAAGAACTCCCGGGAAATGGGCGGCTGGTTTCTGGGGTCTGCCGTACGCCATCTCTGTCTGGACAAGGGCTATGACTACCCGCGAGTCAGCGAAGAAGTCTACGTAAACGGATTTGAGGAGCATATCCGCAGCCGGGGGGAAGAAGTTCGGGACCGCTGGAGGACTCCTGCCCGCCGTTGGGTAGTAGAGCGGACATTCGCCTGGTTGAAGGGTTTTCGGAGCTTGCGTACTCGCTACTGTTGTTACCTCGTCAATTTTATGGGGCTACTTTACCTTGCTTTGGCCTGTATCCTTTGGAGAAAACTGGTATAGCAAGATGTATGCCGGACATTCTCTTACATGGATATGCGGAGCTTTTGTCGGATTTCCCTCATTCGAATAGAAGAAAAATCGATATGCCCCTATATTTAAAATAACTGGCATTCTTTCTCCTGTTTTGGTAAGGATACCGACTTTTTCTCTGGTCGTCCACTACCTGCTCCCCAAAAGGATTAAAGAGAGAGAGAGAATAGCTTCCTTTTTCATTATAGGAGAAACTCATTTTTGTATTTTATCTATAAAAATGTCATGCGGGATAGGATAATTTATACTTCAAAGCATTGCTAATTGACTGTTCTTAGCATATATTTATTGAAATTTTTGATATAAAAAAGGAGGCAAAAATGGCACTGGAAGATAAGGATATTTTTGCAGCGATTTTTGCTAAACACAGCAATCAACCTATCGAATTTGTCATGGCTGAGTATGAGAAAGCCAAGCTGCTCAACATGGAGATCGAGAAACGTCTCCTGGAACAGCCTGAGTTTGTAGTCTCCCCTGTCCAGCCCGTAGCTGCTCCTGTCAAGCAAGTGGCGCTGATCCCCGAAATTGAGAAAAAGCCTGCTCCCCAGAAGAAGCAGTATACGAAGGATGATTTGAAGTTCGATCCTGCTACGGCCATTACGGAGAAAAGCATCACCTGCTGCCTTTGCGGCAAGCAATCTTTGAGTCTGACGGCTCGTCATCTGGCTCATCATGAACTCAGCGTAGAGGACTACAAAAAACTTTGTGGCTATGAGCCGACACAAAAACTCATGGCTCGGGAATACCTCGCAAAGATGACGGATAATGCCAGACGTGCCCAGGAAGCCAGAGCTGCGAAGCGTATGGAGAAAGAGGGGCAGGAAGGATAAGTTGCTACTAAAAGAGCCCGGCTGGGATGACCAGTCGGGCTCTTTTAGTGATGGATTAGTTTGCCAGTCTTCTGCCAGCCTTGCATGAAAGATATACCTCTGGGCCGTCAGGGCCTTCTTCGACATAGGTGATTTGGTATGTGGCCTCTACCTTACCACCAGCCGAAAGCGAGCCAAAAAACTCAAGAGTTTTTTCTTTTGGGCAGCTGATAAAAACTTGTGCATAGCTTGGTTTCCGAATGGTAAAGCCGACCATCATGCCTTCTTCCTCCATGAAACCAAGATATTCCCCTTGTGTACTTCGGATTGCCAAAATTTGACTGTCAGAATTTTTATGCTGTTTGATTAAATTGACTGCTTTTTCATACATCGTGTCATAGTAATAGCCATCAGCTTTTGCACTGCCATACTGGTCTGGAGATAGGGAGTTGTTATGTTGAATGACATACAAGTCTCCTATTCTCAGATAAACAGCTATGGTATAGGCGTCCTCTATGGTGAATCCTTCTTCCTCCATCAAGGCTTTCGCGCTACTGTCACGTCCAGACTTCAGCCACTGACGCTGGTCATTTAAGATTTGTTTTTTATAAGCACCGTCAAGTTTGCTATAGACTTCTTTCCAAACAGCTGAAAGTTCTTGGTCTGCCTGTTTGAAGTAGGGAACTTTTAATAATTCTTGGTATTCTGTATCAGAAATAGCAAATACTGCTGTGGCGTAAAAGGTAATAATGAATGATGTAATTATAATTCTAGTCAAGCATCTCATTTTATTTCTCCAGGGTTTATTTATATAATTTACGTAACTAATTATTTTATTTGTATATAATTAGTAAACATGCAATGATAGCTAAAATCCCACCAATTACTCCAAATTCTATGATAAAATCAGAAAAAAGAATGTATCCGCCGATAATTGCACCTATGAGTATCGCAATGTTATGCATAGATCTGGCCTCAAATCAAGGAAGCCGTGTCCTATGGACACGGCTTCCTTGATTGTTATTTAAGTATTTTCGCAAATTCTTCACTTGGACACTCTGAGAAGAACGCGGCTATTGGAAGAAGTACATCTTGTCGCCCCCCAGATATCTGTTTTGTGTGACCATCAGTCGTCATATAGGTAATTGCGATAGGTCCAATTGGCGCTGGATTAAAATGATAAAAGTGTTCTTTGAGAACAGCGTATGTAATATCTATTGTTTTGTATTTATTAGCCAAAGGAGGATCATACAAAATAGATATTTGGACCCCTTTGAATTTCTCTCGTTGCCCAAAAGCGCTTATTTCGGAAGCGAATGAATCAAATTCAACATTTTTTGGAGAAGTGCGGTCGATGGCTTCTTCAAATGTAATATCAACATCCATCCCTCTATTTTTTAAGGCTCCTTTTGAAAAATTTACTCCCATTAATCCAGCAAAATTAACCTGATCTTCCGATATGATTTCATATACATGCATATTTTTTACGGCTCTGATTCCATCAGAGCAATACCAATACCAAAAGCCAAAGATTGCTATTACGACCAGAAAGAGGGCTGTTTTTGCCTGTTCCTCATCATTACTGGTTGTAGGTTTGTTTTCTACTGCCATACTATACCTCCTTGGAGCTTTTTTTTGATAGCACTATTTTTTATTGCATAAAATGTCAAGAATTGGTTTTTATGCTGTTTTTGAAGCTCGCGCTTTCCCTTATTTTTGTACGCAAAAATGGAGGGATACGTGGCTGGGACGAAAAAGCAGCGACTCGCGGTCATAGTAGGTGCGAACATTACCGCACGACGAAAACTGCTGGGATGGAATCAGGCGGCCTTTGCCGAGCGTTTGGGGATGGGAGCAGATTCGCTTTCCAGAATCGAACGTGGCCTTGTCGCTCCTCGCTTTCAACGGTTGGAAGAGATCGCTGAAATCCTGGAATGTTCTGTCGCCGAGCTGTTTATGACCCAGGAAGATCTGGAGAAATACCGGATCAGCTTTTCGTCCCCGAAGCAGGAAGAACTGCCGACCGTCACCAGGAGTGAAATCATTTTCCTTGCGGAAAAGATCATCCAGCGTTTGAAATAAAGAAATCGAAAAATTTCAAATATATATTATCAAAAAGAAATACATGCGGCCTCGGAGGATTCATCTTCCGGGGCTTCTTTTTTTCCGTAGGGAGGTCTCATGCTGGAATACTGTTCTGCTGAAATATCGGAACTGGCCAAGGCTCTTATCGCGGTACAGCGCGAATTGTTGCCTGCGGCCAGAGATGGCACCAATCCTTTCACCCGAAGCAATTACGCCACGCTCAACTCGGTCATGGAGGCTTGCCGTGATGTCCTCCTCGCACATGGTATCTGGATGACTCAGCTTCCTGTTCCTGCACCTGTGGAACTTGGTCCGGGACATATCGGTTTACTGACGAAACTCACACATGCGGAATCCGGTCAGTGGCAAAGCTCATTGGCAGTCGTTCCTCTGCCAAAAGCTGATCCGCAGGGGATGGGCAGCGCCATTACCTATGCCAGACGGTATGCTCTGACAGCCATGCTGGGCATAATCACAGAGGAGGATGACGATGGAGAAGCCGCAAAAATGCAACCTAAAACATCTGGACGCGTGAAACAGCCTAGAAACGGGGCTCAGGTGCAAAAAGGCTTTCAGGATAGGCGAACCACAGGCGGATAAAAAATCAGGCACCTCAAAACGGCAATATGGATCTTTTGCTGATCTCCCCCAGCTGGATGGCGTGAGCTACCAGATAGTCAGCACACAGGATGGAAGGGAGTGCATCGTGGCTACAGGAGATACCCAGACTCGCAGTGAGATACTTTCGGGTGCTGGTTTTCGTTGGAACGCACAGCGCAAGTTCTGGTGGAAATATGCCGGAACTGCCTAACCTGAAGGAGAGGACATGACACCCTCATCTCTTGTACGAGAGAAAGCCCTGCTGGAAGTGATCCGGCAGGGCTTTCTCGTTTCTTCACGTTCCCAGACGCATGCCATGCTTGGAGATCGTACCTCATATGTCGGTATGAGCGATGTGGGCAAGTATCTGGAATGTCCCCGGGCTGCGGTGGCTTCCAGGATCTTTCCTGAGCCGGAAAACCTTGATCGCCTGCTTCCTCTGCAACGTGGTCACTGGTTTGAACAGGGTATCGGGGAAGGATTATCTGCGCTTGGCCTGCGTGTTCTCCCTCAGCTGGAGATCGACTGGATATATAAGGATACACCCATCCGGGCACATCTGGATTTCACCTTGGTATGGGATTCCCCTAGGAAGGCGGTTCGTATTCTGGAGGTAAAAAGTACGGAAAACATTCCTACAGAACCATACCCATCACATCTGATCCAGGTCAAAGGTCAAACGAGTCTTCTGGCTGCCTTGTGGCATCACCCTGTTTTTTCCGTGAGGAACACTTCCGGGGAACAGATATGCCATGCCCGAACCTTTCCGGAGATATGCAAGCTGCAATGGGGACTGATCATACCGGATACCCCTACGGAAATCGATCTGGAAGGCTGGTTGCTCTACCTGTCCATGAAAGACTGTCGGGCATTTGGCCCATTTGTTTCGGAAAAAGGGACTCTGGAAGTTGTAGGCAAAACAGCTGAACAATTCTGGCAGGAGACCTGTTCATGCAGACAACAGCAACGTGAACTGGATGCTCTCCGTTATGCCAGGGGATTCCATCTTCTGTGCGCTACCTGCTCATTCAATGAGGGATGTCCCAAATTCCGTCAGGGGGATTTTCAACCGCAATGGGAACCTGCTGTGACCAGACTTGAACAGCTCAAGGAAGAACGTTCCACCCTGGATATCCGTATCAAGGAAATCGAAAGCGCTCTCAAACAGGCGCATCAACTCGCATCCACTACGGATTGGATAAGTACAGGACAGCATCGTTTTCGTCTGGGTATGTCATCTGGCCGACGTACTTTGGATCGCAAGGGATTGGCACAGGAATTGGCGCATATCTTCCATGAGGAAGGTCTTGATCATATCGATGTGGATGCATTGTTCCAGCGGCATGAGCAGGAAGGAAAGCCTGTTGCCCGTTTGTCCATCACCCCCATCCACTAACCCCCTCATCCTGTAAGGAGACATCATGGGATACTACTCTGAAGTTGGCCTCACCATTTCTGCCGCAGGCTACAAGCAGCTCACTGGAAAACTGACAACGCTGGAAGATTCGGAACTGCGCACAGTTGTCGAAAACCTGTTGGCGCATGCGGATACCCACTACACGAGCAAAGAAGGCGATCAGCTCTGGTTCTGGAACTGGACCAAGTGGTACAGCACGTTTCCCGAGATCAACTGGCTGCAAGCACAGCTCAACGAACTCGATGCCCAGGACTTCTACTTCATTCGGATTGGAGAGGAATTCGATGATGTGGAGACAGATGGTAGCTGGTGCGAGAATCCTTTTGAGATGGAGGTGTCCCGTGGCATCTCCATGAGAGAAGCTATTGAAGAGTAGGGGAGGTATCTTGCCTGTGACGCACTCTTACGTCACAATCTCCTAAGGAATCTTCAAACAGCCATGATGGCAACAGGAGTTTGACATGCCTCTGACGTTGGAAGAACTTGTTGAAACTGCTGTGGAAAATCAGCATGTTATCCTGCAAAAAGAACTCGAGAAGGGAATACCGCTGAACTATATCGACCAGGATGGGCACTATGTTCTGCGTTATCCTGACGGGCGCATAGAAAAAACGTCATTGCCTGTCCCGGAAAAAATGGAGCAGTAAATGCCACGGCTCTTGTGTATTTGTGGCCCCAATGGTGCTGGCAAAAGCACGTTCACAAGAACTGTCGCTCTCAGGGAAAATCTGTTGGTGATTGATCCTGACAAACTGGCGGCAGATGGATTATCGCCTATGGCGGCAGGCAAGGCTGCTGTACGTATGGCGCGTGTATTTTTACAGGAGGGGGTTTCCTTTGCCAGGGAGTCAACCCTGACGGCTCACTTTGACTTTACCCTGATGGCAGAAGCTCGACAACGAGGCTATCAGATTGAGCTGGTGTATATTCGTTTGTCCAGTCCTGAATTGGCTTTGCAGCGTGTAGCAGCTCGTGTTGCCCGTGGAGGCCATGACGTTCCTGCTCAAGATGTTATCCGTCGTTATGCCAGAAGTCTTGAAAATCTGCCACGTGCCATGCAATTGGCTGACAAGGTGACCATTTTGGATAACTCTTTCGGTAACTACATTCCCCTTTAGTAACCAGATACAACGAAAAAGGCCCCTGATTCCTCAACGGATCAGGGGCCTTTTTGTATTTCAAGGAGATGGCGATGCAAACCATATCTGACGAATTGAGCCGGCTTCAGGTCATCGAACTGGATGCTGGTCAGATTTTTAGCGGCAATCCTTCCGGTACTCCCATCAAGGGATATGCCACCCCCTCTCTGTATACCCCCAGGTTGGACCCCAATTACCTGTTCCATGAATCCAGCAGGGACATCATCGTCTGGCTGCTTTCCCCGGAGGAACCCCTGTACATCTTTGGTCCTTCCGGTTGTGGGAAAACATCGTGTGTCAAACAACTGGCTGCACGCTTGAACTATCCCCTGTTCGAAGTGACGGGACACGGCAGGCTGGAGTTCGCTGATCTCACAGGACATTTGACCGTGCATGAAGGGAGCATGTCCTACGAATACGGACCACTTGCGCTTGCTATGCGTTACGGAGGCATCTGTCTGATCAATGAGCTGGATATGGCTTCACCGGAAGTCGCAGCAGGACTGCATGGTATCCTGGACGGTTCTCCTCTGTGTATCCCGGAAAATGGTGGGGAACTCATCATCCCTCATCCCATGTTCCGATTCGTGGCTACAGCCAATACCAATGGCGCAGGGGATGACACCGGTCTTTACCAGGGAACTCAGCGGCAGAATCTGGCTTTCACGGATCGATTCATCCTTTGCGAGATGGGCTACCCTGATCCCTCTGTGGAAAAGAAGCTCTTGCGGGATCGCTATCCGGCGTTGCCCGTATCCTTGTGTGAAACGATGGTGGACTATGCCAATGAAGTCCGCAGGTTGTTCATGAGCGAGATGAGTGGAAGCACACTGAGCGGCAGCATCGAAATCACGTTCTCCACGCGCAGTCTTTTGCGCTGGGGCGCTTTGACCTTGCGTTTTCAGCCACTGGCGAAACAGGGAATCCAGCCGGTGACATATGCTTTGGATAGAGCTCTTGCCTACAGGGCTTCACATGAGACCAGAGCTATGTTGCATGAACTGGCTCAACGCATGTTTCCGCATCTGACAGGGAGTGGAAACGATCTGCTCATGGGAGAGGAAGCTCTCGGGTTCGTAAAGCTGCATTGTCAGCGGAGTAGTGCTGTTCCCTATCCCCGTATCTTCCTGCGCAAGGAATACGTACTGGATGGGCAAACTCTGACCAAGGATTGGGTAGGCGATGCTGGTGCTGAAGGACTGACCATTACCTGGGGACATACTGGACAAAGCGGACAGCAGCATTTCGTTCCCGTGGATACCTGCAAAGACAAAAGCCCCATACTGGAACTGACATCCCGAGCCGCCAAAAAGTTGCGTGAAGGGTATGCCCTCATCAAAACCAAAAGCTCCATTTAGGAGGATCATATGACCCAGATCATTTCCGATATCCGCATCCTGGAAAATCTGCTGGCTCTGAACCTGGATATCAGTCTCTGGTCAGCTCGGAAAAAAATGACCGTGGAAGACTTCGGTGGCGCTGAACTCCCTCCCGAAGACCTGGCTTCTTTGGGTTCCAAGCGTATCGCCGATCCCAGTTCGTTGAAGATCTTCTCCACCTTGAAAGCCCGTGCTTTCAGTTTTCTGGACAGGCATGGAGTACGTTTCATGTCTGGTTGGGCTATCCCGGAAGAGAAAGCTGGTGCCATCATTCAGGAACTGGTGGCCATCCGAGACGAATTCCTGCGGGAAAAAGAAGCATTCCTGGCGGATTATGATGAATCCGTCAAAACCTGGATAGACAAGCATTCCCAGTGGTCGGAAATCATCCGCAATTCCACGGTAAGTCCTGAATATGTTCGGGCTCGCATGGACTTTCGCTGGCAGCTGTACAAGGTATCCCCCCTGGAGCAGTATCCTGATGAAAAGGCAGTTCTGGAATCTGGTCTGGCGGAAGAAGTGGAAGGGCTCGGTAACACTCTTTTCGATGATCTGTCCCGGACTGCAAAGGATATCTGGAAGCGTGTTTATGAGGGAAGGACAGAAGTGACTCACAAGGCCCTGTCTCCTTTGCGCACTCTCCAATCCAAACTGGTAGGACTCAGCTTTGTGGAACCTCATGTGAGCCCTGTGGCTGATATCATCCAGTCCGCTCTGGATAGAATGCCCAAAAGAGGGAATATCACAGGAAGCGATCTGATCCTCCTGCAAGGTCTTGTCTGTCTTCTCAAGGACAGTCATGCGCTCATCCTCCATGCCCAGAAAGTCATCGAAGGAAATTCGACCGGTTCCGTTCTGGATGCGTTGCTCAAAAAGGATGAAAGCGTTCAGCCGGATGAGGACAATCCTTTCGGGACTGCTGAGTTGCCTGTGTTGCCGGAAGTCGTTTCCGCACCGATACTTCCTGAGATTCCCAGCATGGGGTTGTGGTAATGCAGCTGCGAGAGAAAGATATCCTGGGCTGTTTGCCTCTTCTGGCTTCCGTACTTGGGAATACCTACGGTGTGCATGTGCATATTGGTGGGTCTGATGCCTGTACGGATGGGAACATGATCCAGTTACCATCATTGCCCGTAGACTGTGGGGAAGAGCTGCTGCTTCTGGTCAGGGGCTTTATCGACCATGAATCCGCCCATATCCGGTATACGGATTTCAAGGCATTCAAGGAGGCTGCTCTGGATGCGGTGACGAAAAATCTGTTCAATGCCATCGAAGACTGGAGGGTGGAAAACAGACTGGCTGCGGTATTCCCGGGATGCAGGCATAATTTCCACGAGCTGATACGCCGGTTCTTCGTGGAAGATGCGACCAGAGAAAGGGCGGGGAAAAGATCCCTCGCTCTTTCTGTTTTGAACTATGTGCTGCTGACAGTGCGTTCCTGGGATGTCCCTGAAGTGTCACAACCGCTGGAAGAGGAAACAACCTCTCTGGATACTCACTTCCCCGGTATGCGACAGTCTCTGGATCTCATCCTTGCACAAATCAGGCAGGAATGCCCAGATACGTCCAGTGCCATCCATTATGCCCGCCAGTTGGCACATTGCCTCAAGTCCTGGAAATCCCCGTCACAGGAGGAACAACACCAGGAGAGTGGAACCCAGACGGAAAATACCTCCACATCGGAAAAAGGCAGCGAAGCAAGCACACCCGAGGATTCAACTCATGGGACATCATCTGCGGAAAACTCATGCTCACAGGCAGAGGAAACAGGACAGGATATTCTTTCTGGTATCCCGTCAATCGTGGACACTTTGCCAGTAGACATGGGGAATTGGCTGGGGAAGCAACTGGAAGTACATGCAGCGGGAGAGTCTGGAAGAAAGGTCGAGATGGCTGTGGAAGGTTTCTGTGAGGTGCATCTGTTACCGGATCAGGACAGGGAAAAAGCTGTGCGCATGGCAACGGCTCTGAAAGCCAGAATGCTGGGTCTGCTTCAGGCACACACTCTGCGTCATGCTATTTCCGGCAGGCAGGGTAAACTGGAGACAGGAAAGCTGTACCGACTGAGTACGGGAAGCCCCAGGATTTTCCAGAAAAGGACCAGCGTACACAAACTTGATACCGCAGTGCATATCCTTCTGGACAGCAGTGGGAGTATGCACGGTGAATCCATCAAACTGGCAGTACAAGCCTGCTATGCTGTGGGGAAGGCATTGGAACATCTGTCCGGTATATCCCTTGAGATCACTTCTTTTCCAGCCTACAGAGAGGGGAAGATCGGTGTGTTCCCCTTGGTCAGGCATGGGCAGAAAATGACTGACAGGATGCAGATGCAGGCTCATGGAGGAACTCCTCTGGCGGAAGCTCTTTGGTGGGTCATGCGCCAGATGCTCATACTCAGGGAAACCAGAAAGGTCGTGCTGATCCTGACAGATGGTGTTCCTGATGACGTGACCCAATGTTTGCAGGCACTGGAAGCACTGAGGAAGACTGGTGTGGAGGTTTACGGCATAGGCATGAAATTCGACTGTATTTCAAGTCTCTTGCCGGATACCAGCAGCAGGGTCATCTCCAGATTCGAAGAACTTTCACCAGCCCTTTTCGAAGTGCTGCAACATGCTTTGCTCAGGGAGACGCGTTATGACTGAGGAAGTGAAATCTATCTCCGCAACAGGATGGGTCCTCATCGCCGTTGCGGTGCTGAGAGCTATCAAAGTCATCATGGACGAATGCAAGGATAGCGACTAATAATAGTAAAAGCGTTATCGTATACAGGATTCCTCTGGAAGCAACACTTCCAGAGGAATCCTGTATGTCGATTTGCTGTTGGATTTTCTTGCTACACATCAGAAGTACATCTAAAAAGAACATCCAGTTGGGTCATAGTATGGGTTAAAAAGAGTTTGTCCTGCTGGGCGCCCACGTTTTCCTGTCCCCGTAAATTCAGACAAGCCTTCGTAGAGATACTTCTGTGATACAAGATAGTAAATTGCTATACTAACATCCGCCGCCTTGAACCTGTGTCGAAGAGCCTGCTTCAGTACAGTCTCAGACACATTTGAGAAATTTTTTTCAAGGATAAACTGCATGATGGCTCGACAGCATTCCACGTGTACGTCGCCGTAATCCTTGATCGTCCAGCGCAAAACATGACTCAGAAAAACTTCGGTCATATGGAGAGCAGTTTGCATCAGGGGAGCCGGAATGGGGTACTCGTAGTTCACGGGATATTCGGCCAAGTAGAGACAGCCAGCAAGGCGGAGTGCATGCTGCGGCATACGTGCTACAAATTCCCTCACCCGGTACAGGGGGGATGCGCTCTTAGCCTGTGCCGTCCAGTTTTGACAGTTTTCCCTCAGAAGATCTTCGGCATCCTTGGAGACTGGAATGGTGCGGTGTCCGCTCGGATTTTGCTTACAAAAATTTGAGGCATTGAGCAGACTCAAGAGCTTTTCGCGCAATTTGCCAAGGGTATTTTCATCCATAGGGCGGGGATGTACTCTAGGGCACCACATATCCTGATAGTAATAAGGAAGTGTCCGTGCCATAAGTCCGCTCTCCAGAAAATCTGGTGTATTGATAAAGTCGCGGAAAAATTCTGGTTGAGTCATCACGAGGTCGACTACAAAAGGGTCTTCAATGACTCCACTTGGAGCTGTCATACGGTGACGACTTATCCTCTCTCCAGACCAGGATTTCGTCATCAGCCTCATAGCTTTTTTAGGCAGCAGTACCCCGTCGCTTTCCAGCCGTATAGCTATGCCATGATCAATCAGGTGTTGGCTAAGGGCTGCTTCTGTGGCATCACTAAGCAAAAGGTGTGGTATGGAGTGCTCTGCAACTTTTTGATTCTTCAGTCGATAGATTTCTTCCAGTACAGTCTGTTCACCAGTCTTGGCATATTTTTTCCCAAGGACCTTGATACGCTCGTCTATAAGACTGTTTGCGAAATTTCGATTTTGATTCTCAGTGGTGATGACTTCATGCGCGCTGTGTTCCCAGTCGGAAAAAATTTTTAACGAATCCTCGAGGGCACGGCTTTTTCCTATACCAGAATCAGCTCCGACTGCTATGAAAAGGCTCAACGAGTTAGTGGTGCCATCGGACAAAACGACACGTGAGTAACCGCAATCCGCTGCCGCGATAGAGGGAAGAAATCCTAGAAGAGCCAAGTCAAATGGAATTGCCTTCGCCGTGGCGATTTCGCTGACCACCATAGCGGTGAAGGAGGGGAGTGTAACGTTGCTCAGAGGCTGGACATTTTGGTAACCGGGAAAGTTATCACGAAAAAAGCGAAGCGCCTGAAATCGAGGAGGTTCCGAGAGAGTAGGGTACATAGTCACCTCTGTAGTGAGGGAGGGAGAATATCTCCCTCCTTTTTTCCTTAAGCTGTGGTGATCTCCGGAGAGGTCGAGTCCCTGGAAAGAGCTTCCAAGATCATGCCGCTCTCACGTGGCTCATATTTTACAAGGACTCCTGACTTTCCATTGGGCAGAGCGTCCCGCATCTTTTTAGGTAAATCGTCCCAGAAAATGCAGTCGTACCCAGGAATTTTCCGGGGGGCCTCCTCTTCAAAGGCCTTTAGACTATGTTTGGCAAGCTGTGCTGGTGAGAGCCCCATCCGTTGAGCAATTTCCAGAGCATGCAGACCATCAGCCCAGTGACGGAGAAATTCCTTGTGCCGAGCTAAGAATTTTTGCGCAGGACTTCCTGACTTTGTATTCATACTGGTTCTCCTTACTGATTAGTGTTTTTCGCCGGAATGACGAGCGCCTCAATTTCTGTGCGAATCCAGAAGCTAAACCGAGTTCCCACTCGATGAGGCTCAGGGATATGGCCTTTGCGCACCCATGCCCAGACTGTAGATTTTGAGCAACCAAGGATGTTTGCCACCTCTCCGACACGAATCCGTTGACTTAACGACATTGCCAATTCCTCCTGCTTTTAACGACTCCTTGTGAGCAGAGAGTAAGAAGCTTAACGGTGGTGGTCAATTAAAAATGCAGTAATTTCAAATAGCTATGAGACAGTTTTTCGTAGAAGAAAAGTGTCGCATGTCAAAAATAAGTGATTTGGTGTGATTTTTGCTTTAAGGATAAGCCTTGCTGTATGGAACGAGATTTCGCGACATATGAGAGCGAAGGTGAGTCAGTTCTCTGGTTACCCCTCTCATGCCAGAACTGATGTAGTGACAACTAGCTTCTTTCTGGCGGCCCAATTTTTATATGCCCCAAAGACCGGAGTGGAGAAATGAATCCTGCTTCCCATCTATCAGCATTTGTTGTCAGCAACGCTGATATTCCATAGATAAAAGGTGGGGATAGGCTTTTCCGCTAGTAATAAAAAAGTCATGGAATGATAGCACGCAGCTATCATTCCATGACTTTTAAAATATGTTGCTATTGGAATGTTTATGACATTGGGCGTAGTGTCCTATTTTCTATACTTTCGCACGTAGCTGAAACGTATCTATGGTATTTTCGAATTGTAGAATCAGACATATCTTCATTTATTTCTTTATGGATATGCTGAAAATTTTCACGTATAGATGCATTCTTTTCGTAGATATGAATCCTATCCCACAAATATAAGGCATTTGCTCTTGTTTTGCAGTTATTTTTTTCATTTCTTTTCGAATCTGTATTAATATATTCACAAAATGTTTTTGCTTCTAGCTCAGAATACTTCATTTTCAAATCTGCTTTATGGGCAAACAACGTAAGAATGACTTGATTGCGGACGTGATTTGCAACTTCGATTGAGTCAAAGTTTTGTCCGTGAAAGTCAATCGAGATATTTATTTCCCTTTTGCTAGGGATAAATTGACAATGGATATAGTCTTCGTACTTGTCGTCTATAGGTATCTCTTTGACTAAGAAGAAAAAATGTGGAAGTTCTTGAATTGTATAATTACTGGATATAATCATCTTCATATCTGTTAGGTTGAATAATTCAGATATATAGAGATGATAGTCGTCTACTATATTTTTGAATATGATAAATGCATGTCTATATCCAAGGAGTCTCATTATGTAATTGGTCACAGCTGCTATAGTACACGATGAGCGTGAGGGAAACTGTGACAGTGATGCATTGTATATTATTCGTTCATATTCAAATATGCTATGTTCTTCCTTGGAAAACTCCAATATGTATTCCTGTTCAGTCTCAGTAGCATTTCTTTTCAGGTCTTCTTCAGTAGGTTTACTCAATGAGCATATAACTTTATCTAGTATAATTTTGTGTAAAATTTGTATATATTCATAAGGGTTTTTTGCTTTTATGGCATAGATGCTCTTATCTAATTCATAGTTATACCGAAATGCCCCAATCATTCCTGGATTTCGCAAAAACATTTTCAAAACATCTGATAATACATCTTCCTCATTGTCATATATTTTATATTCGTACTTTTTTGATTTTCCAATACATATTTTACTGTATGTACCATTGTTGTCTTTTTTTACATTGCAATCTAAAAAGAATTTTCGTTTTGCGTACTCAGAAATAAAGAAAATTCGAGTCTTATCTTCTTCTTTTGTAAAATCGTATAAATCGTATTTAAAACTATTTATATATTCGCTGCCGAATGGACGCATTTCTACTATAGTAGATTGATCAACAAGACTAAAATCTCTATACTGACTAAAGGTATGAGTGCCATCTTTTGCTGGCCGACAATATTTTATATTCATAGAATCTCTCCATCAGGAAAACAGCATTTCTGAAGATAAATCCAATTGAGGAATATCTTGATCTAATCGGAGAGCATCCAGTAAGTCTGCCCACCATTGGAAGGAGTATCGCATTAATTCGCGGTATTGCGCTCTGTTATACGCCTGTTCGACAGATGATCCAGATGAGTGCGCTAGTCCGCGTTCAACAATTTTGTCAGGAAGGCCGTATTCACGAGCAAGAGAGCCCCAAACTTTTCTCCAACCGTGAATACACATTTTCCCTTTAGGAATACCAGCTCTGTGCATTGCATTGTTGATACCTTCAACGCTAAGATGTCCTAATTTCCCTCCAGATGGAAATACACGATTATTGATTCGAAAATCCTGTAAATTCTGTAGTATGGCACGAGATTGGCTTGAGAGAGGGATAATGAAATCTCTTCTTTGTCCGATTGCCCCTTTCATATTCTCCGCTGGAATTCTCCATATCGCTTCTTCAAGATTTATATCTTCCCATTTTGCCATAAGCATAGAAGATGCTCGTAGAGGAATAAGTGGAAATAATTGGAGTGCTGCACCAGTATACGGTGAGCATCGACCAGCATTAACGAACTTATCTATTTTACGAAGCATTTCTGCAACTCCATCTCTATCTGTTATTGCAGAAAATCCTTCAAAATTTACATCCTTTTTAGGCTTAGGAAACAGAACTGTTAAATCTTCTGCAATATTATATTTGTGATAGCCATTGATTTTGGCGAAACGACATATCTGGCAAATGATCGTAGCGACTCTGTTTGCCATCTCTCGATGTTCACTTTTTGCAGGGATAAAGCATACGGATTTCAAATCTGAAAAATCGAGGCTAGAGTAAGGTTTTTTTCCTATATATGGAAGGATATGTTTCTCTAATCTGCCTATTGTGGACTTTATTGTTTTGTCATCTTTGTCATTTTTCCAGAAGTTAAGCCACTCTTCTGAAATCATCCCAAATGTTCTTCCTTCTTCTTCAACCTTTTTTAGAGCTGCTTTCTTTTCTGCAACAGTGTCAATACCTGATTTAAGTGCCTTTTTTTCTTTATTTCTTAGCAGGCGTGCTTCAGCAAGAGAGACTTTTTCATCGCCTAGGACTCGCCTCTTGGCTACGCCATTTAAGCGACCACGCATAAACCAGGTTCCCTTGTTTTTTTCGGTGATGCTCAGGTAGAGCCCTCCACCGTCATTAAGTTGGACGGGAATACCCTTTCTGAGAGCTGCTTCGACCTGTTTGGCTGTGAGAAGGTTCTCGATGCGTGCCATGTGCTTTCTCCACGCGAGTAAAAAATTGTGCACCTTGCTATGGTGGCCTTTTTATGAAGGTACACATATTTTAGCACAACTTCCTCGCTACGGGTACCCACCAAGGTGCACAACAATATACTACGCTGGACGTACAGAGGATAAAAAAAGAAGTTCTTTCAGGTGATTACGCACCTAAAAGGACTTCTGAAAATTTTTTTCTGGCGGAGAGGGTGGGATTCGAACCCACGTACCGGCTATTAACCGATAACTCGATTTCGAGTCGAGCGCGTTACGGCCAACTTCGCTACCTCTCCGCTCTTTGGAGCTGTGCATGCACAGCAAGGCCGAAGGCATTATTTAGTCTGTTTCGGCGAAAAAAGCAATAAGTTTTCTTGCAGCCCGGACGGCATCAGGCCTCGTCCGTTTTGACCTCGGGCAGCCAGTGCGCCAGCACGGTCTCTCGGTGGGCGTCCAGCAGCTCCAGTACGGGCTTGGGCACCAGAAAATCCACGTTCAGGCCGTGCAGCCAGCGGTGGCGGATGCGCGAGGCACTGACCGAGATCCACGGCAGGGGCACGAAGTGGACCTGCCCGCCGCCGGGCAGGCGCATGCGGCGGCTCCCGGGCAGGACAGGCTCGCACGGCCGGGCACCGGGCCACATGCTTTCCGTGGCGGCAAGAAAGTTCTTTTCCGAGCCCTCACCGCGCGGCACCACCACCAGCTGGCAGAGCTCGGGCAGTTCCAGCCCCCGGTGCCAGTGGGGCAGCAGGGCATAGTCCGGGTTGCCGAGGATGAAGAACAGGGGCCGTTCCGGTGTTTCTTCACGACAGGCCTGCAAGGTGTCCCAGGTATAGGAAAGACCGGGACGTCCGGCTTCCATGCGATTGCACGAAAGGCCGGGCAGGCCGTCCAGACAGGCTTCCACCATGGCGGCACGCAGGTCGAAGGGCAGCAGGCCGCTCACCACCTTGTGCGGCGGTGCGGCGCAGGGCATCAGCTCCACGCTGTCGGCCAGGGGGCGCAAGGTCTCCGCCATTTCGATGGCCAGACGCAGATGCCCCACATGCGGCGGGTTGAAACTGCCGCCGAACAGGGCCCGGCCCGCTGCGCGCTTCCCGTCCATGTCTATTGCCGCACCTGCCCCTGACCGAAGACCACGAACTTGGTGGTGGTCAGTTCCTGCACGCCCATGGGGCCATAGGCATGGAGCTTGGAGGTGGAGATGCCGATCTCCGCACCAAGGCCCAGCTGGCCGCCATCGTTGAAGCGGGTGGAGGCATTGACCGCCACCATGGAGGCATCGGCCTCACGCAAAAAGCGCATGGCGTGCTCGTGATCGTTGGTGCAGATGATCTCCGTGTGGTTGGAACCGTAGCGGGCGATGTGTGCCAGGGCCGCATCCATGTCGTCCACCACGCGGACGGCCAGGATCAGGGCGTGGAATTCCTGTCCCAGATCGTCGGGGCTCTGGGCCTTGGCCGTGGGGCCCAGCAGCGGCAGGGAAGCGGGGCAGGCGCGGAACTCCACACCGGCCTCGCCCAGACGCCGGCCCACTCGGGGCAGGAAGGCCGCGGCGCAGTCCTTGTGCACCAGCAGGCACTCCAGGGCGTTGCAGACGCCGGGACGCTGCACCTTGCCGTTGAAAACGATGTCCAGGGCCTTGTCCAGGTCCGCATCCGCGTCCACGAAGGCATGGCAGACGCCCTTGTAATGCTTGAGCACCGGCATGGTGGCGGCTTCGGTCACGGCACGCACCAGACCTTCGCCACCGCGCGGGATCATGACGTCGATATACTGGTCGAGCTTGCACAGCTCGGTGACCGCGGCGTGATCCGTGATCGTCACCAGCTGGGCCGCATCGGCGGGCAGACCGGCTTCTTCCAGGGCCTGGCGCAGCAGGGCGGCCAGAGCGGTGTTGGAGTGCAGGGCCTCGCTGCCGCCGCGCAGGATCACGGCATTGCCCGCCTTCAGGCAGAGGATGGCCGCGTCGATGGTCACGTTGGGGCGGGCCTCGTAGATCATGGCGATGACGCCCAGCGGCACGCGCATGCGGCCCACCAGCAGGCCGTTGGGGCGCTGCCACTGGCTGTCCATGGCGCCTACGGGGTCGGGCAGACCGGCCACATGCAGGCAGGCGGCGCGCATGTCGGCCAGTACGGCGGGATGCAGGGTCAGGCGGTCCATGCGGGGGGCGTCCAGGCCCCGGGCGCGGGCCGCGTCCAGATCCTGCGCGTTGGCGGTGCGCAGCTCGGCTTCCCGCTCTTCGAGCAGGGCGGCCAGACGGGTGAGGGCGGCGTTCTTGGCCGCGGGGCTGGCCTTGGCCAGCAGGCGGGCGGCTTCCTTGGCCTTTTGGCCGAGCAGGGTCATTTCTTGTGCCAAAGTCATACGGGCTCCTTGGGTTGGCTCGTCTCTCTATACGCTGCCGCAGGAACGAGGGCAAGGGGACGGCCCCCTGTACGGGATGCCGCTGTACGCCCGGATATCCTTCTTTTTTTGGGGGGAAAGGCGCCGGTGCGGAAGGCGGATATGCCTCCGGTTTCCGGCCAACGCCCTCCCGGGAAGAGGAGCGTCCGGCTTTGGGATTCCCTACTGCCGGCAGGGGTTTTTCTTTGACAGAAGGCCGCTCCCTATCCTACATAAATAGACCGCACCGTGACAGCTCCGGCGACCGCGGGCGAAGCTTTTGCAAGGAGCACTGAAAGAAATGAATCCTGTCAGACCTCAGAATACCCCTGAATCTCCTACCCTGCTCAATGACCTCAAGGCTGAGGTGAGCGCGGAAAGCGCACCGCTGCTGCAGTTCATCGTGCGCAACAGCGGGCTGATCGTGGGCGTGGTGGTCGTCCTTCTGGTGGCCCTGGTAGGCACCGCCGTGTGGCGCTGGCATCAGGGCGGCCTGCAGGCCGAGGCCCAGACCGAACTGGCGCGTATCGGCATCACCATGAAGGGCGGGGATCGCCTCAAGGCGCTGGACGACCTGGCAGCCAAAGCTCCCGAGAACATGCGTTACAGCATCTATCTGATGCAGGCCGAGTTCGCCATGCAGGATCAGGATTACAGCCGTGCCGAACAGGCCTATGCCACGGCGGCCAAGCTGGACGCCGACGGTGCCATGGGCCTGATGGCCGCTCTGGGCCAGGCCGGCGCGCTGATCAAGCTGGATCGTCCCGCTGATGCCGTGACCCTGCTGCAGGGCCTGGAGAGCCGCGCCACCGAGGACGGCCGTGCCACCCTGCGCATGCTGCTGGGCGAAGCCGCCGAAGCGGCGGGCAAGACCGATGTGGCCGTTGCCGCCTATGAAGCCCTGGCCGCCTCGCAGCCTGGTCTGGACGGTGAGTTTTACCGCTCGCGCGCGGAAGCGCTGGGCGGTGGCAAGACCGCGCCCGTGAAGGACGGCGCGGAGAACAAGTAGTAAGAACGTTGGCGGCCCCTCTGCCGACGCGCACGGGCCGGGAGGACACATGAGCAAACATCCTCTGCTGCACGGGGCGCGTGGCGAGCGCCACGTTTTGCTGGGCAATGAAGCCATCGTACGCGGCGCGCTTGAAGCCGGCGTGAACATGGTCACCTGCTATCCTGGCACGCCTTCTTCCGAAGTGCCGGATACCTTTTACAAACTGGGGGGCGAGGGCCGCTACAAGATCGAGTACGCGGTCAACGAGAAGGTCGCCTTCGAAGTGGCCGCCGGTGCGGCCCTGGGCGGTGCCCAGGCCCTGGTGACCATGAAGCACGTGGGCCTCAACGTGGCGGCCGACCCGCTGTTCACCTCGGTCTACACCGGCCTGCCCGGCGGTCTGGTGGTGCTCTCCGCCGATGACCCCGGCTGCCACTCCAGCCAGAACGAGCAGGACAACCGCTACTATGCGCGCTTTGCCTCCCTGCCCTGTTTCGAGCCTGTGTCCGCCCAGGAAGCCAAGGACATGACCCGCGAGGCCTTCCGCCTGGCCCGCGAGCTCCAGCAGCCCGTGCTGCTGCGTACCACCACCCGCGTCAGCCATATGCGCGGCAATGTGGAATTCGACGATCTGCCGGCGGGTCCCGCGCCCATCGTGGACTTCCAGCGCAATCCCGGCCGCTTCGTGCCCGTGCCCGCCGTGGCCCGTGGCCGTCACCGCTCCCTGCTGGAGATCATGGAAAAGGCCCGCGCCTTTGCCGAGTCCAGCCGCTTCAGCCGTGAATACGGCCCCGAAGGCTGCCGTCTGGGCATCATCGCCAGCGGTGTGGCCCGCAACTATCTGGCCGACGCCCTGGCCTCCGGCGGCTGGGAAGAGCGCGTGCGCGTGCTCGAGCTGGGCATGACCTGGCCCCTGCCCGAAGGCCGTATCGAAGCCTTCCTGCAGTCCTGCGACCGCGTGCTGGTGCTGGAAGAAGGCGAGCCTCTGCTGGAAGGCAGCGTGCGCGCCCTGGCCCAGAAGTGCGGCTGCAAGGCCCGCATCGAAGGCAAGGACGAGACCCTCACCGCGCTGGGCGAATACTCCACCACCCTGGTCCTGCGCCGCGTGGCCGATTATCTGGACTGCCCCTGCCCGGTCAAGGCCTCTTCGCCCGTGGTCCGCGAGCTGCCCGTGCGTCCGCCGAACCTTTGCGCCGGCTGCTCCCACCGCGCCGTCTACTACGCCGTCCGCCACACCTTTGGCGACGACGCCTACTATTCCAGCGACATCGGCTGCTACACCCTGGGCATGCTGCCGCCCCTGCGCATGGCCGACTTCCTGGTCTGCATGGGCTCCTCCGTGTCCGCCGGCAGCGGTTTTGCCCGGGCTTCCGGCAAGCCGGTGGTGGCCTTCATCGGTGACTCCACCTTCTTCCATTCCGGCATGACCGGCCTGGCCAACGCCGTGTTCAACAAGCACGACATCCTGGTGGTCATCCTCGACAACGGCACCACCGCCATGACCGGCCACCAGCCCAATCCCGGCATGCTGCAGGACATCCTCGGTGAAGAGGCCATGCATCTGGATATCGAATCCGTGGTGCGCGGCCTGGGCGTCACCGAATGTGTGAAGGTCCGTTCCTACAACCTCAAGGCCCTGCATTCGGCCCTGGAAGACATGCGCGACAAGAAGGGCGTGCGCGTCATCATCGCGGAAGAACCCTGCGTGCTCTATGCCCGCCGCCGCCTCAAGAAGGCCGCCGCCCAGGTGGCCTATGTGGCCGAGCAGGGCGCCGATGCCCAGCGCTGTCTGGAAGAACTGGCCTGCCCCGCTTTCTATCGCAATGGCGAGGACGTGGCTGTGGATGAAAATCTCTGCACCGGCTGCATGGTCTGTCTGCAGGTGGCCCCCAAGGCCTTCAAGGCCAGAAAGCGCGCCTAGGTGAGGTGTATTATGCAACATAGCGACAAACAAAAGCGTCTTCGTATCTTCTTCACCGGCGTGGGCGGACAGGGCACACTGACCGCCACCACCCTGCTGGCCCGCACCGCTCTGGATGCCGGGCAGGAAGTGGTGGCCGGCGAAGTCCACGGCATGGCCCAGCGCGGCGGTGTGGTGGAATCCGTGCTGCTGCTGGGCGGCTGGCGTTCGCCCAAGCTGGATCTTGGCGAGGCCGACATCCTGCTGGGCTTCGAGCCCCTG
Source organism: Desulfovibrio piger (assembly GCF_951793255.1). Taxonomy (NCBI): domain Bacteria; kingdom Pseudomonadati; phylum Thermodesulfobacteriota; class Desulfovibrionia; order Desulfovibrionales; family Desulfovibrionaceae; genus Desulfovibrio; species Desulfovibrio piger. The sequence continues at coordinate 39,510 of NZ_OX636706.1, read as the reverse complement.
GAGACCCTGCGCGGTCTGCCGTACCTGCGCCCCGGCGGCGTCATCTTCTCCAGCCGTGATCCCATGCCGCCCCTGAGCGTGTCGCTGGGCATGGCTGCATATCCTTCCATGGAAGAGATCGAGCAGAAGTCCCGTGCCGTTGCCAGCCAGTGCCATTTCCTGGCCTGCCGCGAGCTGGGCATCCAGGCCGGTGCCGCCCAGGCGGGCAATACCGTGCTGCTGGCCGCTGTCTGTGCCTCGGGTCTGCTGCCCTTCGGTATCGACGCCCTCAAGGCCGCCATCGAAAAATACCTGCCCGCCAAGCTGCAGGCCTCCAACCTCAAGGCTTTGGAACTCGGTCAGGCCGCCCTGCATATGTAACAGCAGCATGGCCGTGTTGTTTTGCTGAGGGGCGGGGGACCCCCGCATCTCCGCTGTCGATGCCCGTAGATTCCTTCGTCGCAACGGGCACGGCCCAAGGGGCCGCCATCCGGTCGCTGCCAGCGCGAGAGGTGTTCCCCCGCCCCTCAAATTCCCCACCCCCTCCCCAGCGCGCTTCAGCGGGGAGGGGGATTTTTTATGGTGATGGCTCTGGATGCTGCGAACTTTTTTATCCGGGGGATCTTGGGCCTGTTAGGTTGGCACAGCAGCAATGCGGCCGTTGCTGATACCGTGGCAGCTTCCCGGAGAGATTTTCCAAAGTACAAAAGGCCGTTGCCGACCAAATGCCTTTCTGGTCCGGATTGCGATCCCTTTCTTGTAAGGCAGGAAAGGGCGACACGGATATTCGTAAAAAGGCACAAAACTGTGTGGAAGGCGCGGTAGAAGAGGCTATGGAGGAAAGAGTCTTTCAGAGCCAGAGCAGGAACCAGGTGGTATTCGTACGAATAAGGAAAGGCGCTGTCCGCGTATGCGGGCAGCGCCTTTTGTTGCCTTGCAGATAAGCTTCCCTGCCTGTTGGCGCAGCTTTTTAAGCAAAACGCGCTGGGGGAAGGGAGGGGAGTTTGAGGGGAGGGGAACCCCCTCTCGCGTTAGCAGAGGGGGTTCCCCTCCCCTCATGAAAAAGGAAACTAGCGGTTGCCGAAGCCGGGGATGCTGTAGCGCTTTTCCAGCCAGCGCAGGCACCAGGTGGCCAGGGAGACCAGGATGAGGTAGTAGAGGCCCACGGCCAGGAAGACTTCCGTATTGCGGAAGGTGTCCGAGGCCAGCACCTTGGCTTCGCTCATGAGCTCGTTACAGGTCACGAGCATGGCAAGGGAACTGTACTTGATGAGGTAGATGATCTCGTTGCCGCAGCCGGGCAGGGCACGCCGGGCTGCCTGGGGGATGACGATCCAGAACACGGTCTGGAAGGTGGTCATGCCCAGGGCCTGGGCCGCCTTGATCTGGCCCTGACGGATGGAGAGCAGGGCCCCGCGGATATACTCCGAATGATAGGCGGCGCTGCAAAGGATGAAGCTCAGCAGGGCGGCGCCGTAGGGCTCGAAATAGATGCCCATCTTGGGCAGGGCATAATAGATCATCATCAGCTGCACGGCCAGCGGCACGCCGCGGATGATGGCGGTGTACCAGTTGCCCAGCCGGCTGCTCCAGGGGCCGCCGAAGGCCCGCAGACATCCCAGTGCCACGCCGCCCACGAAGCCCAGGATACTGGCCGGGACGATGAGGGCGATGGACACTTTCAGGCCCTGATTGAGGGCCGGGATGACGTCCTGGGTGAAAAAGGGGATGTCGATGACCACGCTAGGCTCCCATATCCAGCAGGTGCGCGCAGAAGTCGCGGGTACGGGTATTGCTGCCTTCGGCCAGCAGGGTCTCGGGCGCACCCTGTTCGATGATGACACCGCGCTCCATGAACAGGATCTCGTGGGCCAGGGCACGGGCGAAGTCCATCTGGTGGGTGGCCATGATCATGGTCATGCCGCCCTTGGAAAGGTCACGGATGACGGAGAGCACTTCGCCCACCAGTTCCGGGTCCAGGGCGGAGGTAGGCTCGTCCAGCAGGATGACCTTGGGGTCCATGGCCAGGGCGCGGGCCATGGCCACGCGCTGCTTCTGGCCGCCGGAAAGCTGGGCGGGGTAGAGCAGGGCACGGCGGGCAAGGCCCACGCGGGCCAGCTCGTCCATGGCGCGTTCACGGGCGGCCGCGGCGGACATGCCGCGCACCTTGCGCAGGGCGATGGCCACGTTCTCTTCGGCGGTCAGGTGGTCGAACAGGTTGAAGTCCTGGAAGATCATGCCCACCTGGGCCCGGAAGGCGCAGAGCTTGGACTTGTTGGAAAAGTCGAGCTTTTCGCCTTCAAGGATGATCTCGCCCTTGTCCGGGGGGATGAGGCAGTTGATGCACTGCAAGAGCGTGCTCTTGCCCGCACCGGAAGGACCGATGAGGACCTTGAGCTCGCCGCGTTTCATGTTCAGGGAGCAATTGTCCAGGATGGACTTGCCGCCCAGGCTTTTGCTGATGCCTTTTACCTGCAAGACAACTTCGTTCATGCGTTCTTTACCCCATGCTGCGTGTTTTTGGCCATGCTGCCCACCGTGCCGGCGGAGTAGCCGGGGATCTGGACCTTGTTTTCCAGGCGGCGCAAGAGCTTGAGCACGATCAGCGTCAAAACGAAATAGATGACCCCCGCCAGGGCGAAAAATGCCAGATGTTCATGCGTACGCTGGGCCACGGCATTGACGCGGGCCATGATCTCCATGGTGCCCAGCAGGTAACAGACGGCGGAGTCTTTGAGGAGGATGGAAAATTCGTTGGCCCAGCCCGGGATGGAAAGGCGCAGGGCCTGCGGCAGGATGATGCAGGTGATGGCGGTCAGGTCGCGCATGCCCAGGGCGCGTGCGGCCTTGAGCTGTCCCTGGGGCAGGCTCTCGATGGCGCCCCGGAAGATCTGGGACTGATAGGCCGTGCTGATGCAGCCCATGACGAGGCAGGAGAGCAGGAAGGGCTCGAGAATCCAGCCCATGGAAAGGAAAAGCCCCTGGGAAAGGAAGAGCAGCACCAGGATGGGGACGCCGCGGAAAAACCAGACATACAGTCCCACCAGACGGCGGGCCAGGGCGTTACCGTACACCTGCAGCACGGCCATGGGGACGCCCAGTACCAGCCCCATGCCCAGCGCCAGGGCCACCGAGCCCACGGTCACCAGCGTGCCTCCCATGATGAAGGGGAAGGCATCCACGATGGTATCGCCTACGATGGGGCGCAGGACGACGGCCAGGCAGAGCCAGGCCTGCATGAGGATATCCCGCAGGAAATCCAGGATCGCGCTGAAGGGAAAGATATCGGACATGAGAAAAACGGGCTGTATGGACATGGCGAACCGCCGCGACAAGGGCGGCGGTTCACCTTGGAAAAGCGGCACGGGCCGCTGTATCAGTCAGTAAGAGATTACTTGCTCAGGTACTTGGCCTGCAGTTCCTTCCAGTAGGGATCGGCCTGCAGCTTGCGGAAACCTTCGTCGATGAGGGCGCGCAGTTCCTTGTCGCCCTTGCGGATGGCCACGCCGAACTGGTCGGGTTCGCCGTGCACACCGGCCTTCTTCACGGCCTTGCCGCGGGCGATGGCGTCACCGGCGGGCAGGGAGTCCATGAGGGCGGCTTCGATACGGCCGTTGACCAGGTCTTCCACGGCCAGCGGACAGGATTCATAGAAGCGCAGCTCAAAGGGATAGCCCTTTTCCTTCTGTTCCTGCTTGATGGCTTCAGCTTCGGAGGTGCCGCGCTGCACGCCCAGCTTGATGGGCTTGGACAGGATGTCGGCAGGGGTCAGCTTGGAGTCGGCAGGCACCAGGAACACGCGGGAGACTTCCCAGTAAGGATCGGAAAAGTCCACCACCTTGCGGCGCTTTTCAGTGATGCTCATGCCGGAAGCGATCATGTCGATCTGCTTGTTGGCAAGGGCCAGCACGATACCGTCCCAGGCCACAGGCTTGTGGACGACCTTGAAGCCCATGGTCTTGGCGATCCAGTTCATGGCATCCACGTCAAAACCGGCAGGCTGGCCGGTCTTTTCATCGACATAGGCAAAAGGCGGATAGTTGGAGTCGATGCCGTTGACGTAGGTCTTTTGGGCAAAGGCCGGCACAGAGGCCAGCAGGCCGAACAGCAGGGCGCAAACAAAAAGTTTTTTCATGGTGCTTCCCTTGTAAAATGTGAGGGCCGGGTATAACCTGATGCCGTATCGCGCGGCAACAAAATTTTTTAGCAAAAGCCGCGCACGGGCGCAAGTGAGAAGGCGTCACAAAGCCGCTCTCCTGCCCGTCCCCGCCTTTTTTCTTCCTTACCGGAGACCGGAATCAAGATGGAATTTTCCCGTCTAGCTCAGCGCATGCTGCAGAGTCTGGGGGTGCCGCCCCGCGTCATCCTGCTGGTGTGTTGCGACTTCCTGACGCTTTTTGCCTGTACGTTTTTTGTTTTGTGCCTGCGCGCCCTGTGGGGCGATCTTAACATCACCAGCTATGACTGGATGCTTTCCATGCTCCTGCTGGCGCCGTTCATGGGGCTGGCCCTGGGCCTTTACGGGGTCATCTCGCTGCCTGCCTATGTGGAAAGCCGCAAACTCTGCGCGCTGAGCACACTGACCTTCGGCCTCATCCTTGCGCTGTTGTTCGCGGGCAAGGCCAGTGTGGCCTATTCGCGTATCGTGCTCGTGGGGGCCTGGCTGCTGAGCATCTTCCTTTTGCCGGTGACACGGCGCTTCTGCCGTCACTATTTCGGCAAGTTCCGCTGGTGGGGGACCCCTCTGGTGATCCTTGATCGCAGCAATACGGGCCGTGAGCTGTGGCATTATCTCAAACGCCACCCCTGGCTGGGCCTTTCGCCGGTAGACATCTTCACTCTGCCCCCGGACATGGAAGAAGCCAGACGCCAGCTGAAGGACGCGGAGCGTCGCCATCCCGGGGCCATCGCCCTGATGCTGCAGCCTTCCGATGCCCATACGGCCCGCTTCGTCCATGAAGCCAGCCGCTATTTCGTCAAGATCCTGGTGGTGCCCGCCCAGAGCAGCGGCGTCCGGCAGCACTGGTTCCATGCCTGCGACCTGGGGACCATGACGGGCTTCATGCTCATGCAGAATTTGCGCCGTCGCTGGCGGCAGCGCCTCAAGAGAGCCCTGGACCTCGTGCTTTGTCTGCCCGTGGTCGTGTTGTGTTCTGTGCCCGGCCTGCTGCTGTGCCTGCTGATCCGTCTGGACAGTCGCGGGCCGGTGTTCTACCGGCAGCGTCGTCTGGGCAAGGACGGCAAGGCCTTTGACGTGTTCAAGTTCCGCACCATGCGCCAGGATGCGGACGAGGTGCTGGCCCGCTATCTGGAGGAAAATCCCGATCTGCGCGACGAGTGGGAAAAGGACCGCAAATTGAAGCATGACCCCCGTATCACCCGCGTGGGCCGCTTCCTGCGCAAGAGCAGCCTGGATGAACTGCCCCAGCTGATCAATGTGGTGCGGGGCGAGATGAGCCTGGTGGGGCCGCGTCCCATCGTGGAGGCCGAGATCGCCAAATACGGCGAAGTCTACGCGGATTACTGCCGGGTGCGCCCGGGCATCACGGGCCTGTGGCAGGTCTCCGGACGAAACAATACGACCTACGAGGAACGGGTCAGCCTGGACCGCTATTATGTGACCAACTGGTGCATCTGGATGGATCTCTGGATCCTGGCCCGTACCTTCCCCGTGGTGCTCACCGGCTACGGCGCATACTAGCGGGGCCTGCAGGAGCCACGAGTCCGGAAGCAGATAGTGCTCCGCCGGAGCAGCGGAAACATCGCTTCTTTGTAAAAGAGCGGGGCTGGACAGTATCTGTCCGGATACAAGCGCGTCGCCTATGCCTGTATGGAACGAGGACAGCCCCGAAAAGGCTCGCGAGACAAAAGAAAAGGACAGCCATGAAGGCTGTCCTTTTTTCTTTACGGACTGTTTTGTCCTTTACATGCGGGCCATGGCCGCTTCCACCTCATGGCGGAAGCCGGTCAGGAAATTCTCGGTAGAGAACTTTTCCGCATGCGCGTGCAGGTGTCGGGGATCGAAATCCCCTTCGCACTGCTCGAAGCGCTGCAGGGCCTCGGCCAGGCTCTCCGGGGTCTGCTCGCTGAAGAGCAGACCGGTCTCGCCGTCCACCACGGTCTCGGTGGCGCCACCGCGTCCGTAAGCGATGACGGGGACCCCGGCCGACATGGCTTCCACCGGGATGATGCCGAAGTCTTCCTCGCCGGGGAAGAGCAGGGCCCGGCTGCGGGCCATGAGCTCGCGCACGGCGACATCGTCCTGGCGGCCCACAAAGCGCACGCTGGGGCCTGCCTTGGCCTTGAGCTGCTGCATCATCTCGCCGTCACCGGCCACCACCAGCGGACGGCCAAGGCGGGTACAGACCTCTACGGCCAGATCAACGCGCTTGTACGAAGCCAGACGGCCGAAGCAGAGGTAGTGCTCCCCGCCCGGTTCCGCGCGGGGCGTGAAGGCGTTGGTGTCCACCGGCGGATGGACCACGGCGGCCTCGCGGCGCCAGTACTTGCGGATGCGCCGGGCCACATGGCGGGAGTTGGCCACGAAGTGGTCCACCCGCTGGGCGCTGAGGCAGTCCCACTGCCGCAGGGAGGGCAGCAGCAGGCGCATGGCCAGACGGGAGAGCCGCCCCGTGCTCCGCATGTAGGCCGGCCAGTTGTCCCACAGATAGCGCATGGGCGTGTGGCAGTAGCAGACGTGCAGGCAGTCGGGCCGGGTGATGACCCCCTTGGCGGGCCCGGACTCGCTGGAGATGACCAGATCGTAGTCCGTCAGGTCCAGCTGCTCCAGGGCATGCGGCATGAGGGGCAGGTACTTTTTATACAGCCTGCGGCTGGCGGGCAGGCTGTTGATGAAGGTGGTGCTGATCTTGTGCCGGCGGAATTCGGGCAGGAGCTTTTCCCTGTCCACCACATGGGTGAAGATGTCCGCCTGCGGATAGAGACGGCACAGGGCCTCCAGCACCTTTTCGCCGCCGGCCATGTTGACCAGCCAGTAATGCACCAGAGCGACTTTCATGCTAGGCCTTGGGGCGGTCGCCGATGGCGGCAGTGATCTGGGCCTCGGCGGCCAGTTTGCCGTCCACATACGCGCGGGCGTCCATCTTGCAGAGCTTGAGCTTCATGCGGATATTGTCGCAGTGCAGTTCCAGACGGTCGCCGGGCACCACCTGGCGACGGAATTTGACGCCGTCCAGGCCGGTGAAGAAGAAGAGCTTGTCCGACAGGTCGCCTTCCATGCCGGAGACCGCCAGCAGGGCGCCGGTCTGGGCCAGGGCTTCAAGGATGAGCACGCCGGGCATGATGGGCGCACCGGGGAAATGGCCCTGGAAGAAGGGCTCGTTGATGGTCACGTTCTTGTAGGCCTTGATATGGGAGCCAGGCACGCATTCCAGCACGCGGTCCACCAGCAGGAAAGGATAGCGGTGGGGCAGGATGGAGAGGATGCGCTGGATGTCCATGGTGATAGGCGTAGCGTCCGACATGGAAAACTCCTTTGATGGGTATGATGGCGCAGTTTAGCCCGATGCCTGGCGCAAGACAAGGCGGCCTGCTGCCGGCAGGCGGGCAAAAAAAAGCCCCCTGCGGACAGGGGGCTCGAGATTCGGCTGTGGGGGGCGCTTACTTGCTGCCCTTGGCCTTGTCTTCCTTGTGGAGACGGTTGACTTCGGCCAGCACGTCCTGGGTCAGGTCCATGGTCTGGTCGGCGTAGAGGACGCCACCGGCGGTGATGTCCACCACGAAGTTGAAGCCCTTCTTCTGGGCCACGTTGTAGGTGGCGTTGAAGACCATGGTGACCATATCCTGGCGCAGCTTCACTTCGTCCTGTTCCACCTTGCGCAGGAAGTTGCGGGTCTTCTGGTCCAGTTCCTGCTTCTTGCGGATGAAGGCCAGCTTCTTTTCATCAGAGGCCTTGGGGCCCTTCAGTTCCTCGGCAGACTTTTTCAGGGCTTCGCCCTGCTTTTCCAGAGCGGCACGCTCTTTGCCGTACTTGCTTTCCATCTGCTTTTTGGCGGCCTGGGCAGGTTCGCTCTGGGTGGCGACAGCCTGCATGTCCACGACGCCGATCTTGGCGGCAGCAGGTTCAGCGGCATTGGCGGCAACGGCCCCCGCCATCATCAGGCAGACCGCAAGGGTCAGATACATCAGTTTGCGCATGGAAAAAACTCCCTTTGATCGAATGCTCCGCGGATCGAGGATGCCGCCAGGCAGTGATTGTGTAGATTTTCTGGTAGCAAGAGGGAAACCTCTTGTTTACCGTTCATCACATAGCACCAGAGGCAGGGGGCGTCAAGGAATTCTGGGCCGTGCGGTTCTGCCGCACGCGGTCGCTGTAGCTCAGGATGCCCTCGGCCAGACCTTCGGCCAGGATCATGCGGTAGCGGGCGTCGAGCAGGTTGCGGGCCTCATGCGGATTGGAGCAGTAGCCCACTTCCACCAGGACGCAGGGCATGCGCGCACCCAGCAGGACGATGAAGGGGGCCGCCCGGGTGCCGTTGTCGCGCACGGTATAGTCGCGGCGCTTCAAACGGGCCAGAGACTGCTTCTGGATGTCGGTGGCCAGCCGGCGGCTCTCGTACTGGCGGGCCGTGAGCATGCCGTCGGACAGGATCTTCTGGACCTCGCCCAGGTTCCTGTCGTTGCGGGCGTTTTCCTGGCTGGCCACACGCACGGCCCGGGGATCGCGGGAGATGTCCAGATAATAGGTCTCGAAGCCGTTGATGCCGCGGTCCTCATGGGCGTTGACGTGGATGGAGACGAACAGGTCCGCGCCTGCCTGGTTGGCTTTGCCGGTGCGGTCCCGCAGGCTCACGGCCACGTCCTTGCGCCGGCTGTAGATGACCTCCAGGCCGTTGTCCTCCAGCAGGCGGCCCAGACGCAGGGCGATGTCCAGCGTGATGTTGCGCTCGATCACGTCATTGTGGATGGTGCCCGGATCACGTCCGCCGTGCCCGGCGTCGATGAACACGCGCTGCACGGAAAGGCCCGGCTGCCCGGCCACCACATTGTTGACCCGGACGGCCTTGCCCTTGCCGGCGGAGGCATCCGCCAGACGGCTGTCCGCAGCGGCGGGGGCCATCTGCTGCCGCATGGCCGTGGCCTGGGGGCGCATGTCGCCACGGGGATATTCCTTCTCCAGACGGGCCAGCAGGCGCACGGCTTCGGTGCGGTCTTTCAGTTCCTCGGCACTGATCTGCGCGGCCTGCAGCAGGGCATCGTCAGCCAGGGCGCTGCCGGGGAATTCTTCCGGCACACGCAGCAGCAGGGTACGGGCCGTGCGGTAGTCGGCGGCAAGGTGGGAACAGTCGGCCAGGGAACGGGCGCTGACGCCGGCACGGAACAGGGCCGCCGCGCTGACCGTGGCATTGGGACGGCTCTGGTAGACCTGCATGAAATCGCCCTGCAGGTTTTCCCAGGGTTCGCGCCAGCAGGAACGACGCTTGTCGGCACGCAGGAGCTCCATGGTCTTCTTGGCATTCTCATAACGCTGCAGGGCCTGGCGGGCATCGTCTGCCGGAGGGGTGTCGGATATCTGACGGGCAGGCTGCACGGCAGGCTGCGGGGCATCCTTGCCCGGGGCCAGTTCCTGCCGCAGGCGGCGGGCTTCGGCGTACATGTCGCCGCGCGGATAATCCCGGCAGAGCGTATCCAGCAGCTTCAGCGCGCCCCGGGTGTCCTTGAGCCTGTCGGCCCGGATACGGGCGGCACGCAGCAGGGCATCATCGGCCAGGCGGCTGCTCTCGTGCTGCCGGGCCACTTCCTCGAAAGTCCCGGCGGCCTTGCGGGCGTCGGAGATGGCGAAGGAGCGGCGGGAAAGCTCTTCGTAGCATTCCGCGGCCTTGAAGAGGGCGGCAGGACGGTTGGCCCAGGTGGTGGCGTTCTGATGGATGGCATGGAAGGACGCGGCCACTTCTTCCCAGGGGGCACGCTGCATGCCGCGCTTGTTGTCCTGGCGCAAGGCATCCATGTCGTCCTTGGCGGCTTCATAGCGCTGCGCGGGGGACAGTGTGGCGCCATGGCTGATGGTATGGCAGAAGGCCGCCAGGAGGGAAAAGGCCAGGATGAATCCCAGAGGAGGCAGGATACGGGCCATCATGCCGGGGGACTGGGGACGGGGAGCGGGGGGGACTTTTTTCCTGGCCATGACACAGAACTCGCTGGATAGTGGCTGCTCCCGGGAGGGGAACTTTGCCGTAGCCTGTCCTTTGCAGGTTGCGTGCCATGAAGATGTTTTTATTAAAAAGCTTGTGTTTTCAGGATGCTACAAGGGCTCCGTGTAGGCCCCTCCAAGGGAGTGTCTGTTTTCCGACATAAAAAAAAGCTCCCCGAAGGGAGCTTTTTTGACGCGAAGGAGATCAGCCCGGCCTAGAAGAACTGGCCCATGCTGAATTCCAGACGGCCCTGCTCACGCTCGCCGTCGTAGTCCTTGGACAGGGGATAGCCATAGGCCAGGCGCAGGTCGCCCATGGGCGAACGCCAGCGCAGTTCCAGACCGGCGGAGTAGACGATCTTGTCGTTGAAGTCGTCGGCCATGGTCTTGTGGTCAATGTTGAAACCGGCATCGAAGAAGGGCACCAGGGCCAGGCCCATGTCCTTCTGGAAGGTCCAGATGTATTCCACGTTCAGCACGCCCATGCGGTCACCACCGATCTGGTCGCCGCCGTACTTGTCGTCGCGGGGCGAAAGGTCGGAGTAGGAGTAACCGCGCACGGTATCCATGCCGCCCAGCCAGAAGCGTTCGAACACGGGCACACGGCTGCTGGTGTTCTGGAACACCCCGCCCACGCGGGCGCGCAGGTGGAAGGTGTTTTCGGGATTGATGGACCAGAAGCCCTGCCAGTCGGCCACGGCCTTGATGAAGTTGTCGGTACCGCCCAGGCCGCCGCCGCCGTATTCGGCCCACAGACGGGCGATGGTGCCCTTGGTGGGACGGGCGCGGTCGTCGGTGGTATCGCGCAGGATGCGGGCGGAGATGGCGCTGGTCCAGTTGGTGCCCTTGTAGTCGGAGATGTAGGGCGAAGCATCGGCATCCACGTTATAGAGGTCGTAGCGTTCCAGGCGGTAGCCGATACCCACGGACGTATATTCACCGATGGGATAGCCAAAGCGGATGGTGTCACCGATGGTTTCCTTGGTGAAGTCGTCCCAGTAGTCGTAGATGTAGTAGATGTCGTTGCCGAAGGACAGGTCGGTATCGTAGACGCGCGGGTTGGTGAAGGAGAACACGCCCGACGTGCGGCGCCAGGAGAAGAAGCCCTGCAGCTGCACCTGATAGCCGCGGCCGAAGAGGTTGCGCTCCATGATGGAGGCCGTCACGCCCACGTCATAATAGGTGGAGTAGCCGATACCGCCCATGAGGGCGCCGGTGTTGTCTTCCTTGACCTTGATCTTGAGGTCCACTTCGTCAGGACGATCGGTGGGGATCAGTTCGCTGTCGATGGCGGAGAAGTAGCGCAGACGGTTCAGGCGTTCGGCGGAACGGCGCATCTTTTCGCCTTCGTACTGGTCGCCGTCGCCCAGGCGCATCTCGCGCAGGATGACGTTGTCACGGGTCTTGGTGTTGCCGTCGACCATCAGGCGGCGGATGAAGACCTTTTCCTTCTTGTTGACCATGTAGCCCACGTCCACCATGGGCTCGTCGCCTTCCACCTTCATGACGCGGGTGTCCACCTCGGCAAAGGCGTAACCGCGGTCGGTGTAGAAGTTGGTCAGGCGCTTGCTGTCTTCCTGCATGACGGTGATGGAGAAGTAGTCGTTGTCCTTCTTCCATTCGTCCATCTCGACCACGTCCAGCATGGCCTGTTCTTCGTCGATGATGTCACCGCCGAACTTGATGTCATGGATCTTGTAGCGGGGGCCTTCATGGACCTTGAAGGTCACATAGATGCCGTCTTCCTTGTACTGTACGTCGGGAGCGGCCACCTGGATGTCCACGAAACCCTGGTTCAGGCCGTAGGCGGCGATGGCGTTGGTATCACGCTCCAGGTGTTCTTCCTTGAGCACGCCGGTGCCCGTGAACCAGGAGAAGATGTTGCGGGGCTTGAGGGCCAGGTACTTGTCCATGTCGCCCTTGTCCAGCTGCTCCAGGCCCTCGATCTTGACTTCCTTGATGTAGAGCTTGTTGCCTTCTTCCACCTGGATGACCAGCACGGCGCCGCGGCCGCCGGAGCGGCTGTCCAGACGGTAGCTGGAACGGGCCAGGTAGTAGCCTTCCTTGCGGTAGAGTTCGTTGATCTTCTGCAGGTCGTCGGCGATGAGCTGTTCGTTGAGCACGTTGCCGGACTTGGTGCCCATGGCGGCGATCACGTCCTCGGCATCGATCTCGTGGGAACCTTCCACGATGATGTTCTCGATGCGGGGCTTTTCCGCCACGGTGAAGACCAGCACGTTGCCTTCCATGTGGGCCTGGACGTCACTGAAGTAGCCCAGTTCCCAGATGCGCTTGACTTCTTCGTTGATGTCGTTGGCGGAGGGGGTATCGCCCTTGCGGATGGAGAGGCGCATGAGGACCACTTCGGGGTCCATGACCTGCAGGCCGCGCACCTGCACGTCGGCCAGAGCACCCTTGGCGGTGCCCATGGGCACGAAGTCGGCGCGGCCGATGGGATCGTTGGGTTCGGTGCGGGGAGCGCTGCTGGCAGCAGGGGCGGCGGCAGCGGCACCGGCCAGCATGCCGGAAGCCTGACCGGCCATGGCGGCGGCGCATTCATTGAGGCTCAGCAGGGAGGGGCGATCGAAGTTGGCAGGCTTGGCCTGGCCTTCGTTCACCGGCACCAGCAGGGACTGCAGGGCAAAGCCTTCGCCGTTCTGCTTGAAGCTGCCGAACAGCACCAGGTCGGCGCCCGCTTTTTTGCCCAGCTCGCGGGCAGCGGCCATGTCGATGCTGCCGCCGCGGGAGGACAGCAGGCTGCGGGCCTTGTCCATGGGGATGACGGACAGACCGCGCTGCTGCATCTCCGTACCGATGATCTGCGGCACGTCCCGGGCCGCATTGGGCATCTCAGGGCCGGCAGTGACCTGGAAGGGCAACACCAGCACCGTGTTTCCCGCAGCCTGCAGCGGGGCGGCTTCCCACAGGCAGGCCAGCAGGGCGAAACAGAACAGGCCCAGCCAATTACGCAAATGTTTTTTCATACAGAGTCCCCGCTCTCAGTTCCAGACTACGATTCATGGTGGCGGCCAGCTCGCGGTTGTGGGTGACAATCACGAGGGTCATGCCCAGTTCGCGATTCAGTTCGCGCATCAGGGTGCTGACCTGCTCACCAGTATTTTCGTCAAGGTTGCCCGTGGGTTCGTCAGCCAGCAGCACCCGGGGGCGCAGCAAAACGGCGCGAGCGATGGCTACCCGCTGCCGCTCCCCGCCGGACAGGGTGGAGACCTTGCTCTCCACACGGTGGGCAAGACCTACGCGTTCCAGCATGGTACGGGCATCGGGCAGCACATCGGCACGACAGGCACCGCCTATCAGGGCCGGCATGGCCACGTTTTCCAGGGCCGAGAATTCCGGCAGGAGATGATGGAACTGAAACACGAAGCCCAGCGTCCTGTTACGGAAGCGGGCCTTTTCGTCAGGCCTCATCTCGGACATGTCCCGGCCGTCAAAAAAGATTTTTCCACTGCTTGGAGTATCAAGAGCCCCCATAAGATGCAAGAGGGTACTCTTGCCGGAGCCGGAGGTCCCCACGATGGCCAGGGACTCTCCTTCTTCCACGGAAAGGTTGATATCCTTGAATATCTCGAGGTTCTCCGGGCCGGAGAACCGCTTGCCCACATGTTCGAATTTGTAGAGCTCGGCCATGATCACTCGTAGCGCAGGGCTTCCGCGGGCTCAAGGCGTGCGGCCTGCCGCGCCGGGTACAGGGTTGCCAGGAAACAGAGCAGCATGGCGCTGGCCCCGATGATGAGCATGTCCTGCCAGGTGATGATGATGGGCAGGTGATCCAGGGTGTAGACGTTCTCGGGCAGCTTGATGAAGCGGTAACGCTTCAGCGCCCAGCCCAGGCTCAGGCCCATGCCGTAACCCAGCAGGGTGCCCACGAAACCGATGATGGTGCCCTGGAGCATGAAGATGCGGCGGATCATGGAACGGGTGGCGCCCATGGACATGAGGATGGCGATGTCGCGGGTCTTCTCCATGACCAGCATGACCAGGGAGGTCACGATGGAGAAGGAGCCGATGAGCACCACCATGGTCAGCAGGATGAACATGCCGATCTTTTCCAGCTTGAGGGCCGCGAAAAGGTTGGCGTTCATCTCCATCCAGTGGCGCACATAGAAGGGGGAGCCCAGAGTGTCCTGCACGCTCTGGGCGATGACGTCGGCCTTGTAGACGTCGTCCACCATGATCTCGATGCCGGTGAGGAAGCCGTCGGGCAGGCCGAGGATGTCGCGCGCAGCCTTGAGGTCCACGAAGGCCAGGGTGGCATCGTATTCGAACATGCCGGTCTTGAAGATGCCCACCACCTCGAAGGGGCGGATGCGCGGCGAATAGCCGGTGGCGCCCTTTTCCCCGGAGGGGGAGAGCAGGTTGACGCGGCTGCCCAGGCCGATGCCCAGACGCTTGGCCAGCTCCTCGCCGATGACGATGCCCGGCGTGCCCTCGCGTTTCAGATCGGTCACGGAGCCGCGACGGATCTCGCGCAGCATGCTCAGGACCTTGGGCGCGCTTTCGGGATCGATGCCGCGCAGCACCAGGCCTTTGACGCCGCCGGCGGCGGAGAGCATGACTTCCGTATAGATGAAGGGCGTGGCGCCGCGCACATGCTCCACGGCCTCCACGCGCCGCACCAGGTCGGGATGCTGCTGGAAGGCCGCGGGCACGTAAGACATGACGATGCCGTGGGCATTGGCGCCGATGATCTTGTCACGCATGTCGGTGGTCAGGCCGTTGTAGACGCCCAGGACCACCACCAGGGCGCCGACGCCGAGGGCGACGCCCAGGATGGACATGATGGAGATGATGTAGATGAAGGTCTGTTTGCGGCGCGAGAACAGATATCTCAGCGCCACAAACAGCTCAAAGGGCATGCGCATGCTTGTTTAGAACTCCGGACGCAGCAGCGGGAAGAGGATGACTTCGCGGATGGAGGCGGAGTCCGTCAGCAGCATGACGAGGCGGTCGATACCGATGCCTTCGCCGGCCGCCGGGGGCATGCCGTATTCCAGGGCGCGCAGGAAGTCCTCGTCCATGGCGTGGGCTTCGTCGTCGCCGGCCTCCTTCTCGCGCACCTGCTCTTCGAAGCGCAGACGCTGGTCCACGGGGTCGTTGAGCTCGGAGAAGGCGTTGGCCAGTTCACGACCGGTGATGAACAGTTCGAAACGGTCCGTCAGGTCGGGGTGCTCGTTGTTACGGCGCGACAGGGGCGAGATCTCGGTGGGGTAGTGGTAGATGAAGTGGGGCTGGATCAGCTTCTCTTCCACATCCAGATCAAAGAGCTTGGCGTGCAGCTTGGGCAGGCTCTCGCTGTCGGTGGCCTTTTCGCCGCGGCTGCGGATGTAGTCGCGCACCTTGTTGTAGTCGTTGTAGAATTCGGGGCTGTGGCCGCCGATCTTGGTCAGCGATTCGTAGAAGGACATGCGGGTCCACTTGCCGGGGGTGAGGTCGATCTCCTGGCCCTGGTAGGTGATGACCGTGCCGCCGCAGACCTTGTTGGCCAGACGGGCGAAGAGCTCTTCGGTCAGGTCCATGAGGTCGTGGAAGTTGGCGTAGGCCCAGTAGAATTCACAGGAGGTGAATTCCGGGTTGTGGCGGGTGTCGATGCCTTCGTTACGGAAGTTGCGGTTGAGCTCGAAGACCTTTTCGAAGCCGCCCACCAGCAGACGCTTGAGGTACAGCTCGGGCGCGATGCGCATGTAGAGCTTGAGGTCCAGGGCGTTGTGGTAGGTCTCGAAGGGGCGGGCGGCGGCGCCACCGGCCACGGCCTGCATCATGGGAGTCTCCACTTCCATGAAGCCGCGCTCTTCGAGGAAGCGGCGGAACTCGCTCACGATCATGCTGCGCTTGCGGAAGATCTCGCGGGCGCGCTCGGTGACGATGAGGTCCACATAGCGCTGGCGGTAGCGGGTCTCCATGTCCTTGAGGCCGTGATACTTTTCCGGCAGGGGACGCATGGAGCGCGTGATGAGCTTGAGGTTGCGACAGGAGATGGTCAGCTCGCCCGTCTTGGTATGGAAAAGATGGCCGGACACGCCGACGATGTCGCCCACGTCCAGCTTCTTCACTACATTATAAATCTCTTCGGGCAGTTCCTCGCGGCTGGCGTAGCACTGGATGCGGCCGCTCTCGTCCATGATGTGGAAGAAGGCCACCTTGCCGAAGGAACGCAGCGAGACGATGCGGCCGGCGATGGCGAACACATCCCCCTTGGCTTCCAGCTCTTCGGCGCTCAGGCTGCCGAAATTGTCCAGCACCCAGCTGACGGCATGTTCCTTGCGGAAATCATTGGGGAACAGCGGCACACCGGCGTCCAGCAGGTCACAGGCTTTGACGACGCGGTTTTTGATGACTTCGTTGAGCATGTCGCGCTCGGCAAAGCCCTCAAGCATGGGCATGAAATAGGCGGCGTGCTGCGACTTGGTATTCAGCTTGATCTTTTGCTTCTTAGGACTCTTTTCCCGGTTTTCCACTGCAAACTCCTGCTTCGGGCATGGCCCGGCCCCCTTTCGGGCTCAACGGTTGAATGGCTAGAGGTATGCCATTCAGGCCCCGTCGTCAAGGTTCGGGGCCGGGGGACCTCTGCGGCCCAAGGGTGCCTTTCGGCCAGGAAAATGATAAAGTAGTCATACTTGAATTTCATTGAAGCATAGTTTACCGTTTTCAAAACGTAACCCCGCAAGGACCAAACATGAAAAAATTGACCATCTCCTTTCTCGGCCGGGACTGTCCCGGCATCGTTTCCGCGGTAAGCCAGATCCTCGGGCAGACCGGCTGCAATATTATCGAGGTCACCCAGACCATCCTTTGCGGTGAGTTCGCGGCCATCTTTATCGTCCAGGCCCCTGAAAACGTGACGGAAGAATCCCTGCACACCCAGCTGGCCCTGGGCCTGGTGGATGCCAAGCTCGACCTTTCCGTGCTGGTGCGCCCGGCCGTGGAAGGCCGCTGGGAAGACTCCGTGGTCAGCCAGCCCTTCGTGGTCACGGTGGACGGCCCCGACCGCCCCGGCCTCATCGCTGCCATGAGCCGCGTCTTTGCCCGTCACGGCGTCAACATCGACAGCCTCAAGGCCGTTCTGGGCCAGGATCACAGCAATCACGCCCTGTTCGTGTTCGAGGTCAAGGTCCCCGAAAATGCGGACCTCGGCCGTCTGCGTCGCGAGCTGGCCAGCGAAGGCCAGGCCCAGGGCCTGCGCGTCAGCGTGCAGCACCGCGACATCTTCGAAGCCGTCCATCGTATCGGCTCCTTCTAGGATCCCGTCCGTCCCGGGAGCGCGGCAGGACCGCCTCCGCAAGTATCATAAGGAATATCCATGCTTTCTGAACGCGAAGTTATCAATACGCTCAACATGCTCCGCAACGAGCATCTGGACGTGCGCACCGTGACCCTGGGCGTGAGCCTGTTCGACTGTGTCAGCCACGACATCGACCTCTTCACCGGCAACGTCAAAGCCAAGCTGCACCGCTATGCCTCCCAGCTGGTCAACGTCTGCAACGAAGTGGGCGACAAGTACGGCATCCCGGTGGTCAACAAACGTATCAGCGTCAGCCCCATCGCCGTGGTGGGGGCCCCCTTTGGCCCCGACGGCATGGTGCGCGTCTGTCAGGCCCTGGACGAAGCGGCCAAGGAAGCCGGCGTCGACTTCCTGGGCGGTTTCTCCGCCCTGGTGGAAAAAGGTTTCGCCAACGGTGACCGCGCCCTCATCGAGGCCCTGCCCGAAGCCCTGGCCACCACGGACCGCATCTGCTCCTCCATCAACGTGGCCTCTTCCCGCTCCGGCATCAACATGGATGCCGTGGCCCTGATGGGCGAACAGATCCTCAAGGTGGCCCAGGCCACGGCCGACCGCGGCGGCCTTGGCTGCGCCAAGCTGGTGGTCTTCGCCAACATCCCGCAGGACGTGCCCTTCATGGCCGGTGCCTACCTGGGCGTGGGCGAGCCCGACGTGGTCATCAACGTGGGCGTCTCCGGCCCCGGCGTGGTCAAGAAGGCCATCGACCGCGCCCTGGAGCACAGCCGTAACGGCGGCAAGCCCATGACCCTGCTGGATGTGGCCGAAGTCATCAAGCGCACGGCCTACAAGGTGACCCGCGTGGGCGAGATGATCGGTAACGAAGTGGCCCAGCGTCTGGGCCTGCCCTTCGGCGTGGCCGACCTTTCCCTGGCCCCCACCCCGGCCGTGGGCGACAGCGTGGGCGAGATCTTCCAGAGCGTGGGCCTGTCCAGCATCGGTGCGCCCGGCACCACGGCCGTGCTGGCCATGCTCAACGATGCCGTGAAGAAGGGCGGCGCCTTCGCCTCCTCTTCGGTGGGCGGCCTGTCCGGCGCCTTCATCCCCGTTTCCGAAGACTCCAGCATCGAGGCGGCCGCCACCTCCGGCCTGCTGAGCCTGGAAAAGCTGGAAGCCATGACCAGCGTCTGCTCCGTGGGCCTGGACATGATCGCCATTCCCGGCGACACCCCGGCCAGCACCATTTCCGGCCTCATCGCCGACGAAATGGCCATCGGCATGATCAACCACAAGACCACGGCCGTGCGCGTCATCCCCGTGCCCGGCAAGGGCGTGGGCGAAGAAGTGAGCTTCGGCGGCCTGCTGGGCAAGGCGGCCATCATCCCCGTGCCCAAGGGCGATGCCAGCGCCTTCATCGGTCTGGGCGGCCGCATCCCGGCTCCCATCCACAGCCTGAAGAACTAGCCGGCTGACAACAACAATAAGAAAAGGACGGGATATTTTCCCGTCCTTTTTGTTTTGGGGAAGAAGGCATCCGCCTTTCCTCAACGTTCGGGCCGTTGACACGGACAGACGGCGGGCGAGTCCGGCAAATCGTCCGGGGGCCTCTCTCTTTTTATGGGTGTCGGCAACTGGATGCCTGGACACGCACAGGACGATAGCCGCCTGTTCTCATGCAGGCGGTTTTGCTTTTTGCTGAGCTGTGGCATCAGAAGGGCAGGGACGATGGCCGGAAGCGGCCGGACAGACAGGGGAGGGCATCGATGCCGGAAGGGAATTTTTTCCACTACGATCAGGCGGCTGTGGATCATCTGGCCCGCAAGGACAAAAAACTGGCAGCGGCCATGCAGGCCATCGGCCCGGTGCGCCGGGAGGTCATGCCGGATCTTTTCCAGGCCCTGATGCATGCCATCACGGGCCAGCAGATCAGCATGGCGGCCCAGCGCACGGTCTGGGGACGCTTGTGCGGCCTGCTGGGCGAGGTCACGCCGCAAGCCCTGCTGGCCCAGCCGCAGACGGCCTTGCAGGCGCTGGGGCTTTCCGCGCGCAAGGTGGACTACATGCGCGGCATCGCCCGGCAGGTGGTGGACGGGGAACTGGATCTGCCGGGCATGGCCGCTCTGGAGGACGCCGAAGTCTGTCGCCGTCTTGCCGCCCTGCGCGGCATCGGCGTCTGGACGGCCGAGATGCTGCTGCTTTTTTCCCTGCAGCGGTCCGACATCCTGAGCTATGACGATCTGGCCATCCGGCGCGGCCTGCGCATGCTCTACCGCCACAAAGAGATGCCGCGAGAGCGCTTCGAGAGGTACCGCAGGCGCTTCTCGCCTTATGGTTCGCTGGCCTCGCTGTATCTGTGGGCCATCGCCGGCGGGGCATTGCCGGAGCTGGACGATCCGGCGGAGCGCAAAAAGGGGAGATCCCGCCCTGCCGCGAGCCTCAAAAGCACGGTGACGAAAGACTGAGCGGCCCCTTCCCTTTCCATGACAAGCCGCCCGCGTGCATCGCTTCTTTCCCACGTTGGGCGACCGACCGTGCTCCTGCCAGTCCATGAAGATCCGTACCATGAAGAGAGCCGCATGGTGGGGCGCATCTTGCCGTGCCTGCCGGTTCTCCGGAACGTTGCACAAAAAAAGGCCCTGCGGTGTGTGTTCCGTAGGGCCTTTGCGTACGAGGAAAAGCCTACTTGAGGGCAGCGGCACCGGCCTTGGCCACGTTGGTGTCTTCGGCCACGCTACCACCGCTGACGCCGATGGCGCCCACGATGACGTTGTCGCGGATCAGCAGCTCACCGCCGCCGAAGATCACCAGACCGCCGTTGGTGGCTTCGATGCCGAACAGTTCCTGACCGGGCTGGGAAGCGGCGCCCAGCGTGGAGGTGGGCATGTTGAAGTAGCGGGCCGTGACGGCCTTCTTGGTGGAAACGTCGATGCTGCCGATGAAGGCGCCGTCCTGACGCACGAAGGCCTTCAAGTTGCCGCCAGCATCCACGATGGCGATATTCATGGGCACGCCCTGGGCTTTGGCCTTGACCAGAGCCGCATCGAGCACCTTCTGGGCTTCGGCCAGGGTCAGGTCGCCGGGGAGCTGGGTCGCGGGGGCCTTGGTCTTGGCCTGGGCCAGACCGGCGCAGAGAACGAGAGCCAGAACGAGAGGAACGATACGCTTCAGCATACAGGACTCCTTTTGCCCGCAAGGGCTGTTTTCTCCTACTCTAGCACTCCGCCGGGGCATGGGCAAGCGGTAACTCTTTTTTTCATATGATGGTTGGGCAACCAATCATCGCCGCGCCGCAGCTCGTACGTCCGCTCCCTGTCCGCACCGGGGCCAAAACAAAAAAGCCGGCAGCCATGCGCTGCCGGCCTGATATCGAAACGGGACGGGAGGATCAGGCCCCAAGCAGATAGGGAGAGATAAAAAAGCGCCAGATCAGGGTGGCCAGCAGCAGGGAGAGCGAGACCCAGAGGAAGCGACGCACGGCTTCGGTACCGACCTTGATGGCCAGACGGCTGCCCAGCCAGTTGCCCGCGATGTTGGCGGCCATCATGGGCAGGCCGACGCTCCAGATGACGGCGCCGTTCCAGATGAAGAGGATCATGGCGCCGAGGTTGGAGGCAAAATTCATGACCTTGGACGTGGCCGAGGCTTCGAGGAGGCTGATGCGCAGGACCCAGTGCAGGGCCAGGATCAGGAAGCTGCCGGTGCCGGGACCGAAAAAGCCGTCATAGATGCCCACGATGAGGAAGCAGAGCGGCGCCAGTATCCAGTAACGGCGACCGGAGGTGAGCGGCGGATTTTTCTGCTCCTTCTTGGGCATGAGGGTGGCCAGCATGGCGAAGGGCAGCAGGAGCACCAGCACCTTGCCCAGCAGGTCGGGCGAGATGTAGAGGGCCAGCTCGGTGCCGATACCTGCCCCTACCAGCGAAAAGCCCACGCCCAGCAGGGCCAGCCGCCAGAGGATGAGGTTGCTGCGGGCGAAGTTGAGCATGGCCACGCCGGTGCCCAGGCAGCAGCCCACCTTGTTGGTGCCCAGGGCCAGCTGGGGCGGCAGGCCGGAAAGCAGCAGGGCGGGGATGGTGATGAGGCCGCCGCCGCCCGCGATGGAATCGATGAAGCCCGCCACGAAGGCGGCGCAGGTACAGAAAAGGATGATAGCCGTGCTGACCATGCTACCATTCCTTGAAGATGACGTAGGCGGCCAGCACGATGAGGGCGAAACCCAGGATGTGGTTCCAGCGCAGGGTCTCGTGCAGGTAGAAGACGGAGAAGAGCGAGAAGACCGTCAGGGAGATGACCTCCTGGATGGTCTTCAGCTCCGCCGCATTGAAGTAGCCGTAACCGATGCGGTTGGCCGGGACCTGCAGCACATACTCGAAAAAGGCGATGCACCAGCTGATGAAGATGACCATGGGCAGGGCCATGCTCTTGTGCTTCAGGTGACCGTACCAGGCGAAGGTCATGAAGACATTGGAGAGCACCAGCAGGCCGACTGTGGCGACCGGGACGGGGATCTGCATGACAGGCTCCTTGGAGCAGATAAAGAAAAAACGCCCATGTTTCCACAGGCGTTGAAATTTCTGGAGCCCTTGACCAGGATTGAACTGGTGACCTCATCCTTACCAAGGATGCACTCTACCGACTGAGCTACAAGGGCGGTCCTATATGTCCGGGTTTCCCCAAAAAAACGCCCATGTTTCCACAGGCGTCGTGTTGTTTGCTGGAGCCCTTGACCAGGATTGAACTGGTGACCTCATCCTTACCAAGGATGCACTCTACCGACTGAGCTACAAGGGCGTGCTCAACGAAGAAGACTTCTACGGAAAAACTCCCTCGGGGTCAAGCGATTTTTTCATTTTTTGCCGAGAAAAATTTTCAAGCCAATAACATAGCGGAATATAACGATTAAATTATAGAACTTTGAGCGGGTAAGCCGGGCATAGGGGCTTGCAACGTCCGGCCGGCAGCGCGGGCGGCAGTTTTGGGAAAAAATCTCGGCGCCTGCGTGGCAAGCGATGGCGGCAGAGGAACACGGACGTGGCCTCTGGGGGCCGCACCATCTGCCGCATGCGGCCGGGCGGCATCGGCGCAGGCGGACACACGGGAGCCATGCAGGGAAAGGAGCATACGGAGATCTCGCTGACCACTCATGGCAAGAGTGCTTTTACGCAGGATGAGGGGCAGACAGCCTTTGCGTGAACGGCCTTTTCACGGACAGTCAGCGCACTGCCCGTGGCAGGGCAAAGCGGAAAGGCCGGGGAAGAAGGAAAGGAGACGCCCACAAAAGAGCGAATCAAGACTGGGGCCCGCAGGTCGCACCTTTCGGGCAGGCCACGGACCCAGATAAAAGTTTGAGAGTATTGCATAAAGAATGTTATAATGGCATACTCCAGTTAAGGAGTTCTTTATGCAATACTGTCCAAAATGTGCGTCAGAGCGGATTGTGAAGAATGGAAGACACTTGGAGCGTCAGAGATTTCGCTGCAAAGACTGCGGTTTTCAATTTACCCGTGACACTCCCAGAGGACGACCGGCAACGGAAAAGGCAATGGCCATCCTGCTTTATACTTTGGGCCTTTCGTTTAATGCCATAGCACGTATTTATGGAGTTGCAACATCGACCGTCATGCGTTGGGTCCGGGATTTCGCTGAAAAAACTTATGAAAAGCCTTCTCCTGGGGAAGCTGTCATCATAGAACTTGATGAGATGTGGCACTATTTGCATTCAAAAAAAACAAACTATGGCTCTGGAAAGCTTATTGTCGCGATACCGGTCAACTCATTGACTGGGAATGTGGCAATCGTGACCAAAGCACTCTTGCAAGATTGATGGCAAGGCTTCGCCGTTGGTCTGTCTGGTTCTTCTGTACCGACAACTGGAAAGTATATCCACGGGAAATACCCGAGGACGACCTCATTCAAGGAAAACGGGGAACCGTGCGAATTGAACGAAATAATGCCCGCCAAAGACACTGGTTTGCCCGTTTCAAATGTAAATCTCAGGTGGTTTCAAGGTCCTTGCGAATGGTTGATCTCACAATATCTCTCTTTGCCAGATTTCATGTGAACGGGCAAAGAGAAGATATTTTATCATTCTTTTAGCAATACTCTCAAAAGTTTTAGGGGGGATGGGGGTGCAGGGGGAAGGGAGACCCTTTTCCAAAAGGGGCCCCTTCCCCTGCCAAAAGAATTCCCTAACGCTGTTCCAGCAGACGCATGATGCCCCGGAAGAGGGCGCGGCGGGCGTGGGGCGGACGCCGGTCATCTTCCTTGCGGGCTTCGGCCAGCAGTTTTTCCAGCTCCAGGCGTCCCGCGGCTTCGGCATCGGGCCAGGGGAAGGCCGCCAGAAGATCCTCCACGTCCGCCTCGGCAGCGGAGAGCAGCTTTTCCCGCCACTGTTCGGCCAGGTGCAGACGGGCGGCATCGGCCTGCTGGCCGTTCTTGCGGGCCTCGATGGCTTCGGCCAGCGGCCCGGCGTCCACCTCGCGCATGAGGCGGCCTATGAACTGCAGCTGGCGGCGCTTGCCTTCACGGTTGCTGATGCGGGCATACAGACGCAGAGCCTCCAGCAGATCGGGCGTCAGGGGCAGCCTGTCCAGTTCGTTGACGGGCAGCTTGGTCAGCTCGGCGCCCAGATCCTGCAGGGCCGAGCTCTGGCGCTTTTTGGCCGAGCGGCTGAGCTGTTCGGGGGCTTCCTGCCCGTTGGTCTCCACATCCCACTGATACTGTTTCTTGCGCGGCATCTTAGAGCACCACTCCCAGGATGACGCCCACCAGCACCAGCGGCGAGATGATGCCGTTGAGGGTGAAGAAGACCATGTTCACGCGGCTGAGGTCCTGCGGACGCATCAGATGATGTTCCCAGAACAGGATGGCGGACACACCGGCCCAGAGCACATACCAGGGCCAGGCCAGACCGGCGGCGATACCGGTCAGGAACAGGAAGATGGACGTGACGGCATGGGAGAAACCGGCAATGGCCAGCGCGGTGTCCGGGCCGTAGACCGAGGGCACGGAGCAAAGGCGGAAGGCCACATCGAAATCATAGTCCTGGAAGGAATAGTAGATGTCGAAGGCGCCCACCCAGAAGGTCACGGCAAAGAAGAGCATGATGGGCCCCATGGCCAGGCCCTCGGGATTCACGGCCAGGGCACCGGCCAGCGGCGCCAGGCCAAGGGTGGCCCCCAGCCAGAAGTGGCAGACGGCCGAGAAACGCTTGGTCAGGCTGTAGACGGCGGCAAAGATCAGGGCTGGCACCGAGAGGATGAGACAGACCGTGTTGATGGCCGCACAGGCCAGCACGAAGATGGCCGCCATGACCAGGGAGAAGATCCAGGCCTGGCGCACGCTGATCTCGCCGGTGACCAGATGGCGGTTGGCGGTGCGGGGGTTCTCGCGGTCAAAGGGCAGGTCGAAGATACGGTTGATGCCCATGGCGAAGGAACGCACGCCCACCATGGCGATGGTCAGCAGGACGAGCTTGTCCCACGGCGGCATGCCGCCGGCGGCCATGACCGAACCGGCCCAGGCGTAGGGCAGGGCGAAGATGGAGTGCTCGATGCGGATCATGCGGCAGAAGGAGACGAAGCCGCGGACGGAAAAACGTCCGCACAGCGCCCCCGGCCGGCAGGAAGGCAGGGAAAAACGGCGAAGAGTGAATTTGGGCAGTTTCATCAGGGATTAACCTCCACAGTCGGCGGGATCGCCGTGCAACTTGTCCAGCGCATGGGGCAGGGCGGGCAGGACAGCTTCCAGATTCTCCACGACAGCTTTGCGGCTGCCGGGCAGGTTGATGATGATGCTTTGTCCCAGCACGCCGGCCACAGCGCGGGAGATGGCCGCATGGGGCGTCTTGGCCAGGCTGGCCTGCATCATGGCCATGCTGAAGCCGGGCAGGGGATAGTCCAGCACCGCGGACGTGACCTGCGGCGAGATGTCGCGCGGGCCCACGCCCGTACCGCCGCTGGTGCAGATGACGTCATAGCCTTGGTTCAGGGCCAGATCCACCAGCAGGGCGCGCAGCTGCACCGCATCATCGGGCAGCAGGAAGCCCTGGCTGTGGCACAGGGGCAGGGTATCGGCCACCAGGGCGGCCATGGCCGGGCCGCTGGTATCGTCGCGCATGCCCTGGGAGCCCTTGTCCGAAAGGGTCACCCAGGCCAGGGCACGGCCCGTGCGCCGCGTCTCGAGGCTGATCTCGCCCACGGGCAGATCCACCAGAGCGCGGGTCATCAGGCATTGCAGGGCGTGGCCGCCGTCATCGGCGGGCAGCCAGCAGCGGCCCGTGACGCGCAGCAGTTCCACATCGTTCGCATCATACAGGCCGGTGCCCACAGGGATGAAGGGGCACTGGCGCACCAGCGGGGACGCCAGACGATGGCTGGGCATCCCTGCGACCCGGGCCACGGACAGGGGCATGAGGCCCCCGGCGGAACAGGCTCGCAAGGCAACAGAAAGTTTCATGCATCCTCCACAAACTGCCGGGACGGCAGATAACGGCCGCTATTGTAGCGGCAAGCACAATAAGTTACAAGGACGGCAGCCGTGGCCCGTTCCCGGTGTCCGGCAAGATCAGAAAAGGAGTTTTCATGTCCACCACCCGCAGCCAGGACCAGACGCAGCACCTGCATGTGCTGGGGACCGGCAAGATGCCCGAATTGCAGGGCGGCCCCAGTACGGCGCTGCTGGAATCCTTCCCCAACCGTTACCCCCAGCGTCCCTACGTCATCAGCATCGCCTTCCCCGAGTTCACGTCCCTGTGCCCGGTGACGGGGCAGCCGGACATGGGCACCATCACCGTGGAGTACATCCCGGACCAGCTGTGCGTGGAATCCAAGAGCTTCAAGCTCTACATGTTCGCCTTCCGCAACCATCAGTCCTTCATGGAGACCATCACCAACACGGTGCTGGAAGATCTGTGGACCGTGCTCGAACCCTGCTGGTGCCGCGTCAAGGGCCTGTTCGTGCCCCGTGGCGGTACGCGCATCCATGTCTTTGCCGAGCAGTTCAAGGTCATGCCCGAGGAAAAGGACGCCGCCGTCCGGGCCGCTGTCCAGGCCTGGCGTACGGAAAGCGATCCGCACAGACCGTAACGCAGCTCCCTCCGGCAGGGCGCCTTTTCCTGCCGGAGGCTTTTTTCGATGTGCCGCGTGCCCGGTCCCGGTCCCAGCCGGCACCGGGACGTCTTTTTATTAAGGATATGCCCATGAGCCTTTCGCACGGCAATGCTCCCCGTCCTTCAGGCGGTGCCCGTATGGCCCGCACGGCCGGGATGCTGGCGTTGTTCACCCTGCTTTCCCGCCTGCTGGGACTGGTGCGCGACATGGGCATGGCCTGGATGGTGGGCTGCGGGCCGGTGGCCGATGCCCTGGTGGCGGCCCTGCGCCTGCCGCACCTGCTGCGCCGCCTGCTGGGCGAAGGCTCTTTGTCCATGACGCTCACGGCCTGGCTGGTGCGGCACGATGTGGCGCAAGGCCAGGGGGATCCGCTGCCCGCTCTGGCCTCCGGCCTGTTCCGGCGCCTCGTGCTGGTGCTGGGCGGCCTTGTCCTGCTGGGCATGCTGGCAGCGCCGCAATTGCTGGCCTTTCTGGCGCCCGCGCTTTCTCCTGAAGCCTTGGCGGAGGGCAGCAGCCTGCTCCGCCTTTGCCTGCCCTATGTTTTGCTGGCGGGGATGGCGGCCCTGGGCATGGCGGTGTTGCACTGCCGCGAAGTCTTCTGGCTGCCCGCGCTTTCGCCCGTCATCTTCAATGTGGTGGTCATCAGTGCCATGCTGGCGGGCTGGCTGGCGGGAGGCACAGAGGCTGTCCCGGCGGCACTGGCCGCGGGCATGAGCGCCGGGGGCCTGGCCCAGTGGCTGGCCCAATGGGGCTATGCCCGTCATGTATTCCCGGCGACCGCCATGGAGCGTCCGGCCGCCGCGCCCTCCGGCCGTGAGCTGTGGGGCTGCCTGGGGCGCTTGCCCCTGGGCCTGCTGGGGGCCGCCGCGCCGCAGCTGGTGATGCTGGCGGCCATGGGACTGGCGGTGGGCAGCCAGATCGCGGGCCTGTACTATGCCGAGCGCCTGCTGGAGCTGCCGCTGGGCCTGATCGGTGCCTGCCTCGGCATGGCCAGTTTGCCGCGTTTGAGCCGTCTGGCCGGAGAAAAAGATTTTGCCGCCTTCCGGCGGGACATGGCCCTGGCCTTGCGCTGGGCCACGCTCTTGTCCCTGCCTGCGGCGGCGGGGCTGTGGGCCGTGGGCCCCTGCCTTGTGGACGTCCTGCTGCATCACGGGGAATTCGATGCCACGGGGGTGCGGCAGGTGACCCTGGCCCTTTGGGCGTACCTGCCCTGCCTGCCCGCCTGCGCGGTGAGCCGCTGCCTGCTGGCGGGCTGCAACGCCCTGGGCGACGTGCGCCTGACGGCCTTGTCCTCGCTGCTTGCCGTTGTTTTTACGCTTGCAGGCGGGGCGTGGCTGTTACATAGTATGGCAAGGGACATATATTTTTGTTTGCCGGCTGCGGCGGCCAGTGCGGCCCTGTGGGGACAGACCGTCTGGCTGTGGCGGGGGCTGCGTCGACGTTTGCGGCCTTTGCTGCCCGCGCCGGCGCTTCTGGACGGCATGGCCTGTCTGCGGCATGTGCTGGCCGCGGGCGCGGCAGCCGCAGGTGCCCTGGTGGTCCTGCGCCTGTGCGGCATGGTCTGCCCGTTGCAGGAGCTGCTGTCCGTCGTGCCGGTCCTGTTGCCCGGGCTGCCCGCCATGGCGGGCCTGGCTCTGTCCATAGGGGCCGGATGTTGTGCCTGGGGGAGCGCCCTCGTTCTGCTTGGGGACGCCGATACGCGTATGCTGGCACATAAGCTGCGCACAAAATTGCAAGGAGATTCCCGCTCGTGAAGCGGTCAGTTCTTATTTTCCTGACCAGATACCGCCGCTGGGTGGCCCTGGCCTGCTGGCTTTTGGCCATATTGCTCTTTCTGGCGCAGGCAGCGTGGAACATCATGGCTGAACGCGATGCCGCACAGAACCGTCTGCAGAACGAGGCAGGCCGGGTGGCCAGCCGTTTCACCCATCTGCTGGGACTGCACGGGGAACTCTCCGCCGTTTCCACGGACGCCCTGGTGACGGGGCTCATGGAAGATCAGCGCCTGTACGCCGTGACGGTGCAGGTGGGGGACAGTCTTTTTTCCGGCCAGCGTCGCAATGCGCACTGGGAGGCCGTGCCCTGGGACGGCGAGATCACGGAGAACACCGTGCAGGGCATGAGCCCGCTGCGCCGGGAAGGGCAGCCCGTGGGCACGGTGGAGGTCTATCTTGCCCGCCGCCTGGTGCAGGAAGGTTCGGACAAGGTCATGCAGCGCGAGACCTGGCGCTTCATCATCAATACGCTGCTGCTCAGCGTCTTTCTGGCGGCGCTGTACTGGCACTGGGGCGATCTGAGGCGCCTGCATTCTTTGGGGCTGCAGCTTTTGCGCAAGCAGGGAGATCCAGAGCCGGAAAAATCCGACGACCGGAAGTGGCGGCCCGTTTCCGGTGAGGATGTCGCCGCCCCCGAGGACGCTCTGCCGGTGGATGCCATCCGCGGCAGGCATTTCCAGCAGGGGAACCCCGCAAGCTGGCATATGACCGCGGCCCTGTTCCGCCAGACCTTTGCCCATGCGCCCATGCTCATGATGCGCCTGTATGCGGAAGATGAGCTGGAAGGGCTGTGCCATCTGGGGCGGATGCTGCTTGCCGCAGCGCCCTGCCTGGGGGCTGTGCGCCTTGAGGACAGCGCCCGCGAGATGCTCGATGCGCTGGAGGATCCCGGCTGTGAGGCGCGTGCGCTGGCCGTGGAGACCTGTGCGGCTGATCTTGAAGAAGTTTTGCAGGCCCTGAGCGGGGCCGCAGTGAAATAAGGAGAGACTATGGGCTTTTTTTCCGCAGTAAAAAAGTTTTTTGGTGGGGGCACCGAGGAAACGAAAGAAACGCAGGCCGCGGCAGTCGAGAAGGAAACGGCCGCAACGTCTGTTGCCCCGGAGGAGCCTGCCGCTGATACCGGGAGCGCCGTAGCGGAGCCGGAAAGCACGCCGGGACCGGAGAGCGTCCCGGCGGCTGAAGAAGTCGTTGCCCCTGCTGAAGACGCATCTGCGGACGAGGCCCCGGAAGACGAGGCCGCCCCCGTTGCCGGGGATGTCGAACAGGTGGCGCCGGAAGCTGAAGCCGTGGTCGCGGATGAGCCCGTGGTGGAAGTGCCCGCCGCTGAAAGCGATGGCCCTGCCGCCGGAGCCGCAGAGGAGGGCGGGAGCGTCGAGGCTGCCGTGACGGTGGCGCCTGCCGACCAGCCTGCGGCGTCCGAAGCTCCGGCAGAAGCCGAGAGCACCGTGGCGGAAGGGGAACCTGTGGCGGAAGCTGAGGTGCCGACGCTTCTGGGTGAGCCCTCCGTGGAGGCCGAAAGCGAACCGGTCGCCGAAGCGGAAGAAGCCCCGGCTGCTGTGGTGGAAGATGAAATTCCTTCGGTCGAGGAGCCTGTGACGGAAGCGGCTGCCGAGGCTGCGGCGCCGGAAGAAGCTTCCGGTGATGCCGCTGCAGAAGCGGGTGCTCCCGAACAGGATGGCGTCAGTTCGGAAGCGATTGCTCCGGAAGCTGAGGCTGCGGAAGCCGAAGTTGTCGAGATGTGCGAAGAGCCGGCCGGTGCTGATGCGGCTCCTGTGGATGCTGTGGAAGAATCCCCTGCAGAAGAGGAAGAGGCCCCTGCCGAAGCGGAAGCTGTGGCTGTCGAGGCTGAGACCGTTGTGGAGACTGCCCAGGAAGCGGAAGAAGAACCGCTGCCTGAGGACGTGACCGGGGCCGATGCCGCCGAGATGGCTGATGCGGCCGGGGACGATACGACCACTGTGACCCCTGTTGAAGCCGACGAAGCTGCCGCTGAAGAAGCTGACGACGCCGGAACGGATGTCCTGGAAGAGGAAGCTGCCCGCGACGAGGTCCGCGAAGAAGCGGAAGAAAAGCCCGAAGCGGCTGCGCCCCGTCGCAGCTGGTGGCAGCGCATCTTCGGCAGTGACGAAGATACGGCCCGGCCGGAAGCCGCCGCCCCTGCTGGCGAGGCTGAGGAAACGCCTGTTGCGGTGGAGCAGGAGGCGGGCGAAGACGTCCATTCTGAAACTGCCGTAGCGGAAGCAGGTACGGATGAACGTGTCGCGGCTGCCGCTGAAAGCACGGAACAGGAACCTCCGGCCGAGGTGGAAAAAGACACGGAGAGCGCTGCTACGCCGGAACAGGACGAGCCCGTCGCTGAGGTCATGGCCGATGCGGCCCTTGCCGCCACTGCCGTTGCCGCGGCGGCTGCCACGGCCGAGCGTCCCACCGCGCCCGCGCTGGAGACCTGCGGTCTTGATCCCGCTCTGGCCCAGTCCATGATCCTGCGTCTGCGCGAGGCCGAACCGCGCCTCTCCGTCTGGCTGGGCATCGTGCTGGAAGGTGTGGAAGAAGCCGGGGACGAACTCTGGAAGCGTCTGCGCTTCCTGCTGCGTTCGCTGGATGCGCCCGCCGCCGAAGTGGACGCCTTCGTGGATGATTTCCGTGGCTGGCTGGAGCGTATGGAATATGTGCAGCTGGACGAATTCCGCTCCGAGTTGCAGTATCGCCTGACCCTGGCCCTGGACATGGAGGACGAGGAAGACGAGCGCAGCCGCCTGTTCCTCAAGATCAGCGAAGGCCTGAGCCGTACCCGCGAGCAGTTCTCCCGCCGTCTGGACAGCCTGTTCAGCAGCCACGGCGAACTCAACGAGAGTTTCTGGGAAGAGCTGGAAGAGCTCTTCATCATGGCCGACCTGGGCTACGAACCTTCGCTGGAGCTGGTGGAGCGTCTGCGTGAACGGGCCCGCAAGGAGAACGTGACCCGCGTGGAAGACGTACGCGGCCTGCTCATGGCCGAAGTGGACGAAATCTTCCGTCTGCCGCGTCGCATCAGCGCCGTGAACCCGCCCGAAGTGGTGCTCTTCATCGGCGTCAACGGCGTGGGCAAGACCACCACCATCGCCAAGCTGGCCCATCGTGCCCGCATGCAGGGCAAAAAGGTCATGATCGCCGCGGCCGACACCTTCCGTGCGGCGGCCATCGAGCAGCTGCAGGTCTGGGCCGAGCGCGTGGGCGCGCTCTTCCATGCCCGCCCCGCCGGTTCCGATCCGGCCTCCGTGGCCTACGAGGCCATGGATCGCGCCCTGGCCGAAAAGGTGGACATCCTCTTTGTGGATACCGCCGGCCGCCTGCAGACCAAGGTCAACCTGATGGAAGAGCTGACCAAGATCCGTCAGGTGCTGGGCAAGAAGCATGAAGGCGCGCCGCACCGTTGCATCCTGGTCATCGACGCCACCACCGGCCAGAACGCTCTTTCGCAGGCCAAGCTCTTCAAGGAAGCCGCCGGTGTGGACGAGCTCATCCTCACCAAGCTGGACGGTACGGCCAAGGGTGGCGTGGCCATCGCCGTGGCCATGCAGGAAAAGCTGCCCATCACCTATGTGGGCCTGGGCGAAAAGCTCGAAGACCTGCGGCCCTTCAACGGTGCCGACTATGCCCGCGCCCTGCTGGGCGACCTGGATCAGGGCAAGTAGCGCTGACTTTAGTATGATGTAGACGAGAGGGAGGGGCCTTTTCCTGCTGGGGAAAGTCCCCTCCCGCTTTTTTGGGGAAAAACGCTGTGCCGGGCTGTGGGTCTCGTCCGCTATCCTGGGCAGACGTCACATCCAGCTCCCGGATCTTGCGGGAGGAAGGCCTCCAACAATCGAAGCAACAAATTTTCGTCACGCCGTTTGCCTCTTCGGCAGGGGCGCTTGGGGGGCAGCCCCCGATCCGTGATGTCCTGGGGATTTTTTTGCTGCATGGGCCACAGGTCGTGTGTTTTTCGCTTCGGCCTGTGAAAAAGTCCCCACTCCGGCGGATGGCAATATATATTTGGCTCTTGACTAGCTGAGAGGATTTTCTCTGAGCAGTTTTAGCACCAGAAGGTAAATGTTCTCTTGTCTATGATTAAACCGAAACTCACATTCTTTCAAATGGAGATAAAACGTTTGTTTTTGAAGGCCCCTAAAACGAACCAGCCGGGTTTTTGCATAGCTCCAAAAACTTTCTATCCCATTGATATGTGAGTGCTTATTGGAAAATTCATTGTGCGAATGCTGGACGCGGAAGTGTTTTTGGTATCCCAAATCGACGAGCCCGTCATAACCTCGCCAACCATCGGAATGAATGACGCTTTCAAGGTCTACACGTCCACGTATGATGCCCTGGAGAGTGGCTCTGGAGCAATCAGGAACGATTTCCGTATAGACGTTATCATTGCGTTTGAACAGGCCGAAAACAATGGTTTTTTCGCGTGCTCCACGGCCTCTGATGCCCCTGACCCGGCGAGCGCCGAAGTAGCTTTCATCAACCTCGACTTCCCCTTTGACGGGAGACTCCGCCTCGCAATAACGGGCAATTCTTTCCCGGAAAGCCGTCACATACCGGTTGACGGTGTTTCGGTTAACACCGGACAATTCCGCAATCTGTGAAGCTGTCAAATCAACGGAAAAAAGCTTCACAAGTTGCCGAATTTTTGCCTCGGAAATTCTTGAACGATATGCGTACTTGTTTTTCATTGCCATGGCTACCTGGATAACCTTTTTAGGATATCTCAGCTAGAACTCATTTCATAATTAATGGGCAATTTTTATAACTCTTCTCAACAAAATCATAGAAAAAGCAAGGTGGACAAGAGCCGTAAAACGTTCAACGCACCTTTCCCAACGAGTTATTGCCTTTTTAAATTTGTTAAGCCACGCAAAAAGGCGTTCAATTTTCCATCTTCTTTTGTAACGGCGCAAGAGCCGTCCGTCTTGCGTCGCCGGCTTTTTACGATTCTTGCGGTGCGGCGCGATGAGTTCAATTCCCTGAGAAGCAAGGGCTTCATCAAGCGGATCGCTGTCATAGGCACGATCCCCAATAATTCTTCGGGGTCGTCCCAACGTGACAATTTCATTGATTGTAGCCTGGACAAGTCTGACTTCATGAGGGTTAGCAGAATCCGTGTACACGGCGATAGGTAAACCAGAAGCGTCAGCAATAACCATGAGCTTCGTACCTTTGCCCCGCTTGGTCTTTCCCACTTTTGGGCCCCTTTTTTTGCGACAACGAATGTGCCGTCAATGAAGCATTCTTCCAGATTTATCAGGCCATTATCTTCAAGATGCCGGGCCAGAGACTCCAGAATTTTTCGAAGCCTTCCATCTTTTACCCATTTGCTGAATCTCCGATAGCAAGTTGCGGAAGATGGAAACCTGTCCGGTAAGTCCGCCCATGCCGCGCCTGTACGCAAGACCCAGAGGACGCCATTTAAAACTTCTCTGTCAGAATGAATTTGTGGACGTCCTGCGCCTGTGCGCTCTTTCTGAAAAAGAGGTTCCAGGACAGACCATTGATCATCAGTTAGCATTTCGGCTTTGCTCATTTTTTGAGACTAACCGAAACCTTAAATTTTCTCCAGAATTATGAAATGACTTCTAGTCAAGAGCCATATATTTTATGACATGCCTCCTTTCTCCGCATCTGAGCTCCGCTTTTTTCTTGCCGGAACGGGAAAATCAGCAATAGCGCGAAAAAAAATCCCTCTCGCAGTGAAAAAAACTTGACGCATCGCCCCATTCCCGATAGAAGGAACCTCGCCTTGAGCAACAAGGCTGTTCCCTGGACGGCAGGGAAGGGCAGATTGAGTCTGTCCTGATGCACCCAAAGCGGTCGCTCCGCGGCGGGTTTTGACATGTGCAGGCGTTACCAGATGCCGAGACAATGTCGAGCCGTTCCAGCCCACACAGCGGATCCCACCTGGCGATCAGGTGACCCCGGGCTGTAAAGGTAAGGGGGGGGTTCCCCCATTTGGTGACCCTGCGGGACCACCCTCGTCACTGCTTCAGTCAGTGACAGGCCTGGGCTACGCCGGGAAGCATCACACGGATGATGCAGGCACGCTCAGGCGTCCGTACCTTCCGATATATCTGATTCCCTCAGATTCTGTGATGTGCGCTGCTTCAAGCGCTTCTCTTCCCCAAGTTGTTGCCCAGTCTCCCCAACGGGTGAGGCCGACCTTCGGGCCCGTGGTTTTTGGCCCGCGCAAAGCTGTTAAGAAACCTGCGCCGAACCCAACCGGCCAGGATTTTTCAAACGGAGTAGGCAACAATGACGACAGTTAGCAGTGATCGCATTCGGATCAAGCTCAAAGCCTACGATTACCGCATCCTGGACAAGGCTGTTGCGGAAATCGTGGATACGGCGCGCAATACCGGTGCCGGTGTGGCCGGGCCCATCCCGCTGCCCACCAATATTCATAAGTACACCATTCAGCGTTCCGTGCATGTGGACAAGAAGTCCCGTGAGCAGTTCGAAATGCGCATCCACAAGCGGCTTATGGACATCCTTGAACCCACGCAGCAGACCGTTGACGCCCTCGGCAAGCTTTCCCTGCCCGCTGGCGTGGACGTTGAAATCAAGCTCTAGTGAGAGGCAGTCATGGCTGAGAAAATGGGAATTTTGGGTCGTAAACTTGGTATGACCCGCATTTTTGCCGGTGACGGCGCCGCTGTGCCCGTCACGGTGATTCAGGCCGGGCCCTGCCCCGTCACCCAGGTGAAGACCGTTGAAACCGACGGTTACAATGCTCTGCAGATCGCGCTGACCGAAGACAAGGAAAAGCACGTCAGCAAGGCCATGAAGGGCCACTTCGCCAAGGCCGGCACCGGCCTGTACCGCGAACTGCGTGAAATCCGCCTGGAAAACGCCCCTGAAATGGAACCCGGTCAGGAACTGACCGTGGAAATGTTTGCTACCGGCGACAAGGTCAAAGTGACCGCCAAGAGCATCGGTAAGGGCTACCAGGGCCGTATGCGCCGTTGGAACTTCGCCGGTTCCAAGGATACGCACGGTTGCGAAAAAGTGCACCGTAACAACGGCTCCATCGGTAACAACACCTTCCCCGGCCACGTGTTCAAGGGCCGTAAGATGGCTGGCCATTGGGGCAACGAAACCGTGACGGAAATGGGCCTTGTGATCGTTGACGTTCGTCCCGCCGACAACGTCATCCTGGTCAAGGGTTCCGTGCCCGGCCCCAAGAACGGGCTGGTGCTGATCCGCAAGCAGTAGAGGAAGCACAACAATGGCTACCGTGAAAGTTTATGACCAGAACAAGCAGGAATGCGGCGAACTGACGCTTTCCGCCGACGTGTTTGAAGTTGAGGCTCGTCCCGAGATCCTCAACCTCGTGGTGCGTGCCCAGATGGCCGCCAAGCGCGCCGGTACCCACATGGCCAAGACCCGCGCCTTCGTTTCCGGCGGCGGCGTGAAGCCCTGGAAGCAGAAGGGCACCGGTCGCGCCCGTTCCGGCTCCAATCGTTCGCCCGTGTGGCGTGGCGGCGCCATCGTGTTTGGCCCCCAGCCCCGCGATTACAGCTTCAAGGTCAACAGCAAGGTGCGCGCCCTGGCCATGAAGATGGCTCTGTCGAGCCGTCTGGCCGCCGAAAACCTGCTGGTGGTCAAGGGCATCGAACTGCCCGAAGCCAAGACCAAGCATTTTGCCAAAGTGGCCGGTACTCTGGGCCTGAACAAGGCTCTCATCGTGACCGCCGAGGAAAGCGAAGCCCTGACCCGCTCCGCCCGCAACATCCCCGGCATCACGCTGACCACGCCTGATCGTCTGAGCGTGCTGGAGATCCTCCGCCACAAGCAGCTGGTCCTGCTGGAAGGCGCCGTGGCGCCCGTGCAGGCCCGCTTTGAAAAATAAGAGGGGCAACTCATGGAATTCACCCAGGTTCTTATCAAGCCCCTGCTGACGGAAAAGACCACCCTGCTGAAGGATGAGTCCCGTCAGGTGGCTTTCTATGTTCATCCCGGCGCCAACAAGCTTGAAATCAAGCAGGCCGTGGAAAAGGCTTTTGATGTGAAAGTTGAAGCGGTCAACGTGGTTCGCAAGGCTCCCTCCAATCGGGAACGCCAGGGTCGCGTGGTGGGCCGTAAGCCCGGCTGGAAGAAGGCCTATGTGACCTTGCGCCAGGGCGATAAAATCGAGTTCTTCGAGGGAGTGTAAAATGGCTGTCCGTAAGCTGAAACCGACCTCCGCCGGGCGTCGTTTCCAGACGGTTTCCGACTTTGCGGAAATCACCCGGACGACCCCTGAGAAGTCGCTCACCGTGGGCCTGACCAAGAAGGCCGGCCGCAACAACCGTGGCCGCGTGACCAGCCGTCGTCGTGGCGGCGGTGTGAAGCGCCTGTACCGCATCATCGACTTCAAGCGTAACAAGTTCGGCATCGCCGCCAAGGTTGCGCACATCGAATACGACCCCAACCGTACCGCCCGTATCGCCCTGCTCCACTACGTGGACGGCGAAAAGCGCTACATCATCGCTCCTGTGGGTCTGAAGCAGGGCGACGTGGTGCTGGCCGGTGAAGGTGCCGACATCAAGCCCGGCAACGCCATGCAGATGTCCCGCATCCCGGTGGGTACCGTGATCCACAACGTCGAGCTGTACCCCGGCAAGGGTGGCCAGCTCTGCCGCGCCGCTGGCACCTACGCCCAGCTCGTGGCCAAGGAAGGCAAGTACGCCCTGCTGCGTCTGCCCTCCGGCGAAGTGCGCAAGGTGCTGGCTTCCTGCGTGGCCACTGTGGGCCAGGTGGGCAACATCCAGCACGAAAACATCTCCCTGGGCAAGGCCGGCCGCAACCGCTGGCTGGGTCGCCGTCCTCAGGTCCGCGGTGTGGCCATGAACCCCATCGACCATCCCCTGGGCGGTGGCGAAGGCCGCAGCTCCGGTGGTCGTCATCCCGTGTCGCCCTGGGGTATGCCTGCCAAGGGCTTCAAGACCCGCGACAAGAACAAGGCTTCTTCGCGCCTTATCATTAAGCGCCGCGGCCAGAAGTAGGAGTAGCAGATGCCCAGATCTTTGAAGAAAGGGCCGTTCATCGACGGCCACCTGATGAAGAAGGTTGACGCTGCGGTGGCCTCCAATGACCATCGCGTGGTGAAGACCTGGTCGCGCCGCTCGACCATCCTGCCCGAAATGGTGGGTCTGACCTTTGCGGTGCACAATGGCAAAAAGTTTGTGCCGGTGTTCGTGACCGAAAACATGGTGGGTCACAAGCTGGGCGAATTCTCGCCCACCCGTACCTTCCACGGCCACGCCGCTGACAAGAAGGCCAAGGCCGGCAAGAAGTAGGGTAGAGATATGGAATCCAAAGCTATCGCGAAATTCCAGCGCGTGTCGCCCCGCAAGACCCGCCTTGTGGCCAAGAACGTGCAGGGCAAGGGTGTGGAAGAAGCCATGAACATTCTGCGCTTCACCCCCAACAAGCCCGCCGGCGTGCTGCTGAATGTGCTCAAGAGCGCCGTGGCCAATGCCTCCCAGCTGGGTGGCGTGAACGTGGACGCCATGGTCATCAAGGAAGTCATCGTGAACGAAGGCCCCACCTGGAAGCGCTTCATGCCCCGCGCCCAGGGCCGTGCCACCAAGATTCACAAGCGTACCAGCCACGTTACCGTTATACTCGCAGAAGGGCAGGAATAGGCTATGGGTCAGAAAGTTCATCCGTTTGGCTTCCGGCTGGGGTACAACAAGAACTGGCAGTCCCGCTGGTTCAGCAAGAAGGACTACCCTGCCTTTGTGTTTGAAGACAGCAAGATTCGCGCCTATGTGAAGAAGCTCCTGTATCATGCGGGGCTGGCCAAGATCGAAATCGAACGCGCCGGTGGCAAGATCCGTCTGATCCTGTCCACTGCCCGTCCCGGTATCGTCATCGGCCGCAAGGGCGTGGAAATCGAAAAGCTGCGCGGCGACCTCCGCCAGAAGTTTGGCCGTGAGTTCTCGCTGGAAGTGAATGAAATCCGTCGTCCCGAAGTGGAAGCCCAGCTCGTGGCCGAAAACATCGCCCAGCAGCTGGAACGCCGCGTGGCCTTCCGTCGCGCCATGAAGCGCACGGTGTCCATGGCCCGCAAGTTCGGTGGCGAAGGCATCAAGGTGACCTGCTCCGGTCGTCTGGCGGGCGCTGAAATCGCCCGTACCGAATGGTACCGTGACGGTCGCGTGCCGTTGCAGACCCTGCGCGCCGACATCGACTACGGTTTTGCCGAAGCGCACACCACCTACGGCATCATCGGTGTCAAGGTGTGGATCTACAAGGGTGAAATCCTTGACAAAGAGGTTGATCAGTAATGCTCGCGCCTAAGAAAGTTAAATTCCGTAAATGGCAGAAGGGCCGCCTGCGTGGCCTGGCTAGCCGCGGCGCCTCCATCGCCTTTGGCGATATTGGCCTGAAGGCCGTGCAGCACGGTCAGTTGTCCAGCCAGCAGATTGAAGCCGCCCGTATCGCCATGATGCGTCACATCAAGCGTGGCGGTAAGGTCTGGATCCGCGTGTTCCCCGACCGCCCCGTGACCGCCAAGCCTCTTGAAACCCGTCAGGGTTCCGGTAAGGGTGCTCCGGTGGGCTGGTGCGCTCCGGTCAAGCCCGGCCGCGTGCTGTACGAAATCAAGGGCGTCAGCCTTGACCTGGCTCGCGAGGCTCTGACCCGCGCCGCCCACAAGCTGCCCGTGAAGACCATCATCGTGGTGAGGGAGGGCCTGTAGTATGGCTGCCAAGAAGAACGAAAAAGCCGCCATGGCCACTGCCGCCGAGCTGCGCGACATGAGCGTCGAAGAGCTGCGTGCCAAGCTGGCCGAACAGCGCGAAGAACTCATGACGGCCCGTTTCAAGCATGCCACCGCGCAGCTTGAAAAGACTTCCGAGCTCAAGGCCATGCGCCGTCAGGTGGCTCGCATTTCCACCGTTTTGACTGAAAAGGAATAGAGGGGCTGAACCATGCAAGCTCTGGAAAATCGCAAGGGCAGAACCCTCACCGGTATCGTTGTCAGCGACAAGAACGACAAGACCATCGTCGTGCGCGTTGAAACGCTGGTGAAGCATCCTCTGCTCAAGAAGTATGTGAGGCGCCGCAAAAAGTTCACGGCTCATGATCCCATGAACGAATGCGGCATGGGCGATAAGGTTAAAATCGTGGAGTTCCGCCCCATGTCGCGCAACAAGCGCTGGCATCTGGTCTCCATCATCGAAAAGGCTGTGTAGGGTAGAACCATGATCCAGGTAGAATCGACTCTTCAGGTGGCCGACAACAGCGGCGCCA